>CAZMOR010000184.1:0-6773 GCA_964567795.1 uncultured Verrucomicrobiota bacterium | reverse complement strand
CCGGCCGGGGCGGTGTCGAAATGGCCGGTTTGTGTGAATGGGGCGGCCACGACCGAAACGGAATTGACCGGTTTGCTGAAAAGCGGCCCGGCTGGGCGTTGCCCGTTCACGATCTGATGGCGAAAACAGGGGTCACGATCTTCTTCCAGGGCCATGACCACCTTTTCGCACGGCAGGAACGGGATGGCGTGGTTTATCAGACCTGCCCGAATCCGGCGGATGCCATGTATCAACTGTTCAACGATCAATTCTACCGATCCGGCGATATTCTGCCGAATTCCGGATATTTGAAAGTCACAGTGGCGCCCACCAACGTCGAGGTGGAATACATCCGCTCCTGGCTGCCGGCCGATGAAACGGCGGCACACCACAATGGCGAAGTGGCCAGTCATTATTCCATACCATACAACCCGGGGAAGAAATGAACCGGATCCCGTCCGCCTGGTTTCTTTCCGTGCTGCTCTCAGGCGGTTGCGCCTTGGCTGCCGGGCCTGACACGGGAGCGCGGGGGATTTTCCGCACGGAAGTGCCGCCACAGCCATTCAGCCTGATTTTGGGCCGGCCAACGGGTTCCAATATCACCTTCAGCATCCTGGCGTCCGCCGCCTTGGAGGGCTATGTCGAGTATGCGCGGGCGGGCAACATGGACTCACAACGGACAAAGGTGCTGCCGTTCTCCGGAGGCGAGCCCCGGGAACTGATTCTCGACACGTTGGCGCCGGATACGTCCTACCGGTATGCCTTCTGGTATCGCACCGGAAAGGCCGGAGCTTTTCGCCACACGGCCGAACGGACCTTTCACACCTGGCGGCCACCGGGGAGCACATTCACTTTCACGGTGACCGCCGATTCCCATCTCGACGAAAACACGGATACGGGAATCTATGCCCAGACCCTGCGAAGCGCCGGGGCCGATCATCCGGACTTCCACATCGATCTCGGCGACACATTCATGACGGACAAGCGGGGCAACCGGCCCGAAGATGCCCTTCCTCAATATTTGGCACAGCGGTATTATTTCGGAGAGTTGTGCGGCGCCGTGCCGTTGTTCCTGGTTCTGGGCAATCATGACGGGGAGTCCGGGCCCAGCCGGGAAGCGGCGACCCGGATGCGCACCGCCTACTATCCCAATCCGCTTCCGGATTCCTTTTACACGGGAAGCCCGGCCGGAAACTACTATGCGTGGGAATGGGGCGATGCATTGTTTGTCGTGCTGGATCCGTACCGGTATGCCCGCCCGACACGCGGTGGAACTGAACCATGGAACATGACCTTGGGCAAAACCCAGTACGACTGGCTCGCCCGCACGCTGCGCTCATCAAAAGCCCGGCACAAGTTTGTATTTATCCATCAACTGACGGGCGGTTTGGACAGGGCGGGGCGCGGTGGCGCCGAAGCCGTGCCTTACTATGAGTGGGGCGGCCATGAGCGAAGCGGGGAGAACACCTTTGGTGCACACCGGCCCGGTTGGGACAAACCGATTCATGATTTATTGGTGGAAACCGGTGTGCAGGCTGTTTTCCACGGTCACGACCACTTTTTTGCCAAGCAAGTGATGGATGGTGTCGTCTATCAGCTTGTGCCACAGCCCGGGCATCGCGCAGGCGGGCGGCAAAATGATGCGGCCGATTATGGATATGAAAGCGGCATTCTGCGCACCGGCCCTGGCTATCTCCGGGTCGTGGTGGGGGAAGAAGAGGTTGTCATCGCCGGTCTCTCGCCCGAAGGCGCGACCAATGTCGTTTATCGCATCGGTTCGGCAAACCGCTCAGGTTCGGCCGGAGCAGAAATTCCTGTTGCCCAGAGCCCCTAGGCGCCCCCATGCGGGGAATCGCGGCTTGAGGCTGGGAGGGGGGGGCTCAGGGGTGAAAAGGGCGGTAAAGGCTCAAAAAGGGCACTTTCGCGGCGTTTTTCCGGCTTTTCGGGGCATGAGTCGCGAGCCCCCGCATGGGGGGCGATTCAGCTCCGGGGCCGGGTCAGGCCAAGCAAAAACCGGCGGCCGAAGCCGCCGGTTTCCGTTGGCGTTTGAAGCGCCGATGTGCGGGGTCTTATTCCGCCACGGAGATGGAGCTGACGTTGAGCAGGCGGTTGGCGTCCACGCCCTTGACTTCGACGATCTGGCCGCCCTTGTCGGCGAGGAGCTTGCCATCGCCGTTGACGGTGTCGATCTTATAGCCATGGCCCTCTTCCGGGTTGATGTAGATGGCCTGCAGGGCGCCATCCGCATCCTTGACCACGCTGACCTTGCCCTTGACGGTGACTTCGCCTGCCACCGCGGTTTCCACGGCCGAGGCCACGGCCTGAGCCGCCGGCGCAACCGCCGCCGCGACCGAGGAGGCCGCCGATTCCAGCGGGGAAGCCGCCGGGGCCGCCGCCGGAGCCGGAGCGGCTTCCTGGGCGCTGGCCACCACGACAAAACCAATCACGCACAACGCAACCAATCCGATCATCTTCTTCATTGAGATACCTTTCTGTTGCCTCTGTTTATTTGGCGACACATACGGTGCGCCAGCCGGGGCGGAATCACAAACAGAAAAGGCACGGAAAATATAAGCGTTTTAGCGGGTGGTGCCGGCCGGGGCGGGCGGGCGCCGCCGGCAAAAAGGCATGAAAAAACCGGCGGCCGCAGCCGCCGGTTCGATGGCGCCATCCAGCGCCTGCGACAAATCTATTCCGTCGCTTCGACTTCAGCCGGGGCCGGGGCCGCGACCGGAGCTTCGACCGCCGCCGGGGCTTCCACAGCCGCTTCCACCGGGGCCGCCACCGCTTCGACCGCTTCTTCGACCGGAGCCGCCACGGCTTCCACCGCCGGGGCTGCCGCTTCCGCCGGAGCCGGGGCTTCGACCGCGGGCGCCGCCACCGCCGCTTCAGGAGCGGGGGCTGCCGCCGGAGCCATGCACGACATGGGCGCCTGGGCGCTGGCCGCCAGGGCAAGACCGATCACCATCAACGCAACCAATCCGATCATCTTCTTCATTCGAATTCCTTTCTATAGACCTTCCAAAAAGGCCAAGAATACGTTGCGCCGGCCCTGCGGGAACCTCAATCTTAAAACGCTGTTAAAATCTAAGCGTTTTAGCGGCTGGGCATTGCGCATGAGCGGCGAGCAAGCGCATGGGGGGAAGCCGATCCGGCGCGGAAAACGGGCCGGCTGGAATTTTGCGCTTGGAGGGGTTTGCGGGTTTCCGGTACGGTATGAGCTAGTGAAACGTTTTATCCAGGCGGGAATTTGCTGGGTCTTGGGGTGGTGGGCGGCCGCCGGCCAGGCGATGGAAATCCATTACAGCCCACTCTATCCGGCGCAGGATCAGGCCATCCTGATCGAAATCCGCGGCGCCACCCAGGGCGCGATCCTGCACTGGGGCGTCAACGCAGTCGGTCTGGAGTGGGAGCAGGCGATTCCCGAATACCGTCCGCCCGGCTCGGTCATGGAGGGCGTGGCCACGCGCACCGAAATGGAAGGCCCCGATGCGAATGGCGTGCTGCGCGTCCGGATCGGCCCCTTCAACCACACCAACCAGCTGGTGCGGTCGCTGAACTTCGCAATCCACTGGAAGCACGGCACGTGGTCGAACAAGGACGAGAAGAACTACAACCTGCCCGTCTCGTTCGGGCGCATCGAGACGTTTCCCGAAGTGCCGGTGATCAACGACCGGATCGTGGTCCGCGTCCGGCGCAGCGCGCCGGGCGGGCTGCTGCGCTGGGGCGTGAACGCCGAAAACCAGTTGTGGCAGCCGCCGACGAACCTGTACTGGCCCAAGGGCACGTTCGCGACGCCGGACGGGCTGGCCGTGGATACGCCGCTGGGCAAGCCGGATTCCAACGGCGTGTCGTCCGTCGTGCTCGGGCCGTTCAACCGCGCGGAGCAGGTGGTGCGCACCCTGCACATGGCGGTGCACTGGGGCGACGCGTGGGACACCGACGCGGGCCGCAACTACAACGTGGACATCTCGCTCCAAACCGGCGCGGAGGCGCCGGAGGTGCGCATCCTCTCGCCGCAGGACCAGGATGTGATCGTGGACAATCCGCTGGTGCAGTTCGAGGCCGAGCGCGCGGACCGGGCGGAGCTGTGGCTGGATGGCCGCTCGCTCGCGGCCGTGGCCGAGACGCCGTTCGAACTGAAGATTCCGTTCCGCCAGCTGAACTACGGCCGGCACCAGCTGACGGCGCGCGCGGAGCGCGCCGGCTTGGTGGGCATGCAGGAAATCTTCTTCTGGAAACTGCCGCCGCACCGCCTGGACAACCTGCCGCTGGACACGCCGTGGGGCGCGACGCTGAACGGCGACGGTACGGCGACGTTCGCCCTCTACGCGCCGGGCAAGCGGTTCGTCTCGCTGGTCGGTGATTTCAACGGCTGGGACCGGTATGCGGACATGATGAACGAATCGCCGGACGGCACGTGGTGGCTGACGCGGCCGTTGGCTAACGGCACGCACCAATACCAGTACTGCATCGAAGGCCGGCGGCTGCTGGCCGATCCCTGCGCGCACGACATCGAATGGAAGGACCCCGCGGGGCGCGAAGGACACGAGCCGTTCCACGCCCGCGCCGTGGTGGAGGCGGGCAAGGCGCCCTACGCCTGGGCCGTCACGAACTTCGTCCGCCCGACGCCGGGGCGCCTGCTCATCTATGAACTTTATCTCGAGGATTTCGTGCCCGGCGGCGGCTTCACCGGCGCGGTCGCCCGGCTGGATTATGTCCGCGACATGGGTTTCAACGCCATCGAACCGCTGCCGTGGATGGAATTCACGACCGGCCGGAGCTGGGGCTACAATCCCGCGTTCCATTACGCGCCGGAATCCGCCTACGGCACGCCGGACGACCTGAAGCGCCTGATCGACGAGGCGCACCAGCGCGGCCTGGCCGTCATCATGGACGCGGTCTTCAACCACATGGATCGCGACTCCGCGCTCTACCAGCTCTACGGCGCCGACTACGACGCCAGCCCGTATTTTCGCGAGTTCCGCGGCGAGAACTGGGGTTTTCCCGACCTGGAGCAGGCCTCGCGCGCGTTCAAGCGCTACGCGGCCGACGCCATCGGATACTGGCTGCGCGAGTACCGGCTCGACGGCATCCGCTTCGACGCCACCCGCTTCGTCGAGTGGTCGGGCTACAACGACTGGGGCGCGGGGTGGCTCGCGTGGGCGGGGCGGCAGGCGGATCCCGGCGCCTGGATGATCGCCGAGCACATGCCGTCGGATCCGGAGCTGATCAACCGCACGGAAATGGATAGCACGTGGGGCGACATGTTCCGCTGGGGCGTGCGCGGCTTCATCGAGGAGGCCCGCCTCGACCGCACGGAGCTGGCGCGAATGCTGGATCCGACCCAGGCCGGCTTCACCAACGCCGCCGAACGCATCGCCTACACGGAAAGCCACGACGAAGAACGCGTGCTGCGCATCCTGCACCAGAAGGGATTTTCGGACGACGAGGCCGCGCGCCGCGCGCTGCTGGCGCTGGTCCTGACGCTGACCGCGCCGGGGCCGGCCATGGTCTATGCCGGGCAGGAGTTCGGCGAAGACACCGCGCGGATCGTCGGTCCCAATCCGCTGAACTGGAAAAAGACGCAGGGCTGGTTCGGCGCGCGCGCCCGCAGCCTGCAGGCTGCCACGCGGACGCTGGCGGCGCTGCGCGCGGCGCATCCGGCCTTTGGTTCGGACGCCGTGCAGATGCAGACGGGGGATTTGCCGGATGGTGTCGCCGTTTACACGCGCGGCGCGGGACGGGACGCGCTCGTGGTCGCCGGCAATTTCGGGCGCCGCAAGCGCGCGGTGACGGTGCAGCTGCCGGACGGCGGCGCGTGGCAGAACGTGCTGGAAGCCCGCGCCGCGCAGCCGGACGAGCACGGCCAGCTGGCGCTCACGCTTGAGCCCGGCGGCGTCGCGGTGTTCGCCGCACGCTGATTCCGGCCCGGTGGCCCCCATGCGGGGGCTCGCGGCTCGAGCTCCGGCCAAAAGTTTTCCACACTATGGAAAACATTTTTCCACAGTGTGGAAAAATGGATGAGCCCCCCTTCGCCAAGGCTGCGGGGGACAAGCCGCGATTCCCCGCATGGGGAAGCCGGGCGACCGTGCGCTAGATGGCGAGGTCTTCCTTGCCGTGCCGGCGTGGCCCCGAGGGCAGGAAGAGCGCGACGCCGAAGGTCAGCGGGCCGACGCGGCCGATGAACATCAGCAGGATCAGGATCAGCTTGCCGATGGGCGTCAGTTGTGCGGTGAGGCCCGTGCTGAGGCCCACCGTGCCCAGCGCCGAGGCGGCCTCGAACAGCAGTCCTTCGAACGGCAGTGCTTCCGACAAGGCCAGTAGGTAGCAGCCGAGAATCAGGGCGCCGACATAGAACCCCAGGCTGGCGATCGCGAGGCGGATGCGGTCCTCCGGGATCTCCTTGCGCCAGAACGTGACCTTGTCGCGGCCCAGGAGCGCGCTGCGGATCACGCCGAAGAGCGCGGAGAACGTCGTGGTCTTGAGACCGCCGCCGGTGCCCGAGGGCGAGGCGCCCACCACCATCAGCATGATGAGCAGGAACAGCGAGGCCTGTGAAAGCTGGCCGATGGGAATCGAATTGAAGCCCACCGTGGTGATGGCCGCCATCACCTGGAAGGCGGACGCCGTGAGGCGGTCGTAGGGCGGCAGCGCTTGGATGGTCGGTTCCGCGATGTAAAAGAGAACCGTGCCGGCCAGGCTGATCCAGGCCGTGGTCACGAGGATGATGCGGCTGGTGAGGGTGATGCGGTCGGTTTTGCCGATCAGCCGCCGCCAGGCATCCACGAACA
>CAZMOR010000183.1:0-3714 GCA_964567795.1 uncultured Verrucomicrobiota bacterium | reverse complement strand
CTGGTACATGTATACCCTGTTTATCATCTTTGGGGTCGTGGGATTGCTGCGGGTCTGCCGGATTCCATTATGGCTGATAGGCGTCTTGGCCGTTGGGGCCTGGTTTCTTCCATTGCCGGCCTATTTCTGCCTGGATCTGGCAGGTGCAAACCTGTTTTTCTTTGTCCTAGGCATGATCCTTGCGCGCGCGGTAGTCAACCTGCCCGCATGGAACCGGCGGACGGCCTGGGGCGTCGTGCTGGGCGCGTGGCTGATTTTCGGCGGCTGCGCCTGGTTTGTATTGGGCGCCGGAGCGCGGATTCAAGGCTTGGCCCTGGTGGCCGCATCGTCCGGCATCCTGGCGTCTTGGCTTACCGCGATGTGGGTGGGGCGGGAGGGCGCGGGCGTATTGGCCGGTCTGGGCCGCGCTTCAGCCGCGGTTTACTTGTTGCACACGTTGGTGATGGGTTTCGTGCGGTTCGTTTGGGAGTTTGGTCTAGGAGTTGAATCGCGGTGGGCGGCCATGCTGTTTTTTATCAGTTCCGTTGGATTGGGTTTGGCCGTGCCGGTTTGGATCCAGCGCCAGGTGCTGGACCGGATTCCTCTGGCCAGCCGGATATTTTTAGGTACCGGCCCGGTTTTCACGGTCCGGCAGCCGGAATAAATTCCCGGAACGCAGGGTTGACACCGCGGGGGGCTTTGCGTATTTTCACCGCCTGTTTTTGGAATTGGGCCGGGATTTTCCCGCCGGCCAGGAAACGAGGATTCAAATGGAAGCGTATGCGGTAATCGAAACCGGTGGCAAGCAGTACCGGGTTCAGAAGGACGATGTGGTGGCGGTTGAACTGCTGGACGGCGCGGAAGCCGGCAAGCAGATCCAACTGGGCCGGGTGCTGGCGATCAACGACGGCTCCGGATTGAAAATCGGCACGCCCGAAGTGGCAGGGGCCAAGGTCATGGCCGAAGTGGTGGCGGAATTCCGCGCCCCGAAGGTGGTGGCGTTCAAGAAAAAGCGCCGCAAGGGCTATCACCGCAAGGTCGGGCATCGCCAGGACCTGCTGAAGGTCAAGATCGCGTCCATCGCGTAAAGGAGACGGGACAATGGCACATAAAAAGGGTCAAGGCAGCAGCCGCAACGGGCGCGACAGCAACGGGCAGCGGCGCGGCATCAAGTGTTTCGGCGGTGAGACCGTCACGGCGGGTAGCGTCATTGTCCGGCAGGTCGGCACCAAGAAGGCTCCGGGCCTGAACGTCGGCATGGGCAAGGATTACACCCTGTTTGCGCTGGTCGACGGCGTGGTCTCCTTCGACCGCGGCGGCAAGCGCGTCAACGTCCAGAAGCTCGTCCAGGCTTGAGCCGCGGACGCGCGTCGATCGTGACGACAGAGGGCGGCCCGCAAGGCGCCGCCCTTTTTGCATCCCGGAACGGAAACCCCGCATCATGAAACCCGTAACATTTGTGGATCAAGTCCGCATCCAGGCGTTCGCCGGCAACGGCGGACACGGGGTGGCGTCGTTCCGCCGGGAGAAGTTCATTCCCTACGGCGGTCCCGACGGCGGCGACGGCGGCAACGGCGGCAGCGTGTTCCTGCGGGCGTCGAAGGATGTGGCCTCGCTGCTGGATCTGCATTTTGCGCCGCTGGTGCGCGCGGAGCATGGTGAAAAAGGGCGGAACCAGCAGCAATACGGCCGCGGGGGCAAGGACAAGATCGTGCCGGTGCCGACCGGGACCGTGGTCCGCGATGAAGAATCCGGCGAGTGGATCGGCGAGGTGCTGGTCGACGGCGACCTGCTGAAGGTGGCCCAGGGCGGCAAGGGCGGGCTCGGCAACATGCATTTCATGAGCAGCACCCACCAGGCGCCGACGGAGTTCACCGAAGGCACGCCCGGCGAGATCAAAACCCTGCGCCTGACCATGAAAACCGTGGCCGATGTCGGCCTGGTCGGATATCCCAATGCCGGCAAATCCACCCTGCTGGGGCAACTCAGCGCCGCCCGGCCGAAGGTGGCCGCCTATCCGTTCACGACGCTGCATCCGCAGGTGGGGACGGTGGTGTTCGATGCCACGCATGCCATTCGCGTGGCGGATGTTCCGGGCCTCCTGAAAGGGGCGCACAAGGGCGTCGGCCTGGGTCACGATTTCCTGCGCCACATCGAGCGCACGCATTTCCTGCTGTTTGTCGTGGACATGGCCGGCATCGACGGCCGGAATCCCGCGGACGATTTCCTGAACCTGCGGGAAGAGCTGCAATTGTACAATCCCGATCTGGCCCACCGCCCCTATTGGGTGCTGGCCAACAAAATGGACGAGCCCGCGGCCAAGAAGAACCTGGCGGCCTTCAAGCGCAAGACCAAGGAGAAGCCGTTGGAAATGGCGGCGGCGCTGGGCGAAGGCGTGCCGGAATTGAAGACCCGCCTGTTCAAGCAATTCTTCCCGGGCGAAAAACTGCTCGATTTCTAACCCCCGCTTTGGCCTGCTTTCGGCTTGCTTTATGGGGTCGGGGAGTGCAGGGTGTGCCGCCTATGGAAACAACCCCCCCTCCTGATTCCTTCAACGATTTCGGCTATCGCAAGCGGAAACCCGCGCGCGCTGATGACGCCCGTCCCGGCCGGCCTTTCCGCAAGCCGTATGGCGGCGGCGGGTTCCGCAAACCCTACGGCCCCCGGGCCGAAGGCGGGGAGGATTCTCCGGGCGGCTTCCGGAAACCCTATCGCCCGCGCGGCGAAGGCGAGGCCGGGGGTGATCGCAAGCCGTATGGCGGTGGGTTCCGCAAACCCTACGGCCCCCGGGCTGAAGGCGCCGGCGGCGAGGGCGGTTTCCGGAAATCCTTCGGGCCGCGCAAGCCGTATGGCGGCGGCGGGTTCCGCAAGCCGTATGGGCCGCGCGCCGAAGGCGGGGAGGATTCTCCGGGCGGCTTCCGGAAACCCTATCGCCCGCGCGGTGAAGGCGAGGCGGGCGGCTTCCGCAAACCGTATGGCGGTGGTTTCCGCAAGCCCTATGGCCCCCGGCCGGATGGCGAAGGCGGCGAAGGCGCCCCGCGGCCCTGGCAGAAGAAACCCTTTGCTTCCCGCGCCGGTGGTTTTCGCAAGCCCTATCGCCCGCGCGGCGAAGGCGAAGAAGGCGGGTTCCGCAAACCCTATGGCCCGCGCGCCGCAGGGACGGAGGGTGGGTTCCGCAAGCCGTTCGGCGCGCGCCGTCCCTACGGCGGCGGCGGATTCCGAAAGCCCTATGGACCGCGCGCCGAAGGCGAGGGCGGCGGATTCCGCAAGCCGTATGGCCTGCGCGCCGAAGGCGAAGGCGCCGATTTCCGCAAATCCTATGGTCCGCGCCGTCCCTACGGCGGCGGTGGCTTCCGCAAGCCCTATGGCCCCCGGGCCGAGGGGGCGGAGGGTGGGTTCCGCAAGCCGTTCGGCGAGCGCCGGCCCTATGGCGGCGGCGGTTTCCGCAAGCCCTATGGCCCGCGGGCCGAAGGCACGGGCGGCGGATTTCGCAAGCCCTACGGGCCGCGCCCCGCCCGCACGGGCGAAGAGGGCCAGGATTCCCGCAAGCCGTTCCGGCCGCGCAAACCCTACGGCGATGGCAACCGTCCCGTGTGGAAGAAGCGGCCGCCGGCCGGCGATGCCGGTCCCCGTGAAACCGGCGGCGAACCGCAGGAATAAGCCCGTCCGGCCCCGGCCGGCGGGACAGGAAACCGATTGACCGCGCCCCGCGCGGCGTTTAGAGTGTCCCGGTTT
>CAZMOR010000182.1:0-9683 GCA_964567795.1 uncultured Verrucomicrobiota bacterium | reverse complement strand
TCCACCACGATCTCGTTCACCGGCGGCGGAGCCGCCGGACCCTTGATGAACGGCGTGGTCAGGTAGACGTGCTTGATCCACGAATTGAAGAACTCGTTGCGGTTCGCCCGCCAGTTGTTCAAGGGATTCTTTTCATCAAGGTTCTCCAGCGGACCGACGTCGGCGCGCCCCTTGATACGGTCGCGCCGGGCCTCGGTCAGCAGGCGGGTGGAATTGTACTCCTGATGCCCGAGGTGCATGATGATCTGGTGGTCGGGCGTTTCGAAAATCGTGTAGCCGCCCTTCTCCGCATGCGCCAGCAGGCGGATCCGGCCGGTCTTCTCGGCGGCCTCGAGGATGGCGTCGTCGATGCCGGAATGGCGGCTCTGCGGGCACCAGAACACGTCGTCCAGCCCGCCCATGATCGGATGGTCCGGCACGAGGTTGCGCGTGGCATAGACGCCGAACACCTTCTGGGGATACATCTTTTTCTCGATGCCCAGGTATTTCGCCAGCGCCAGCCCGCCCCAGCAGATGCCGAGGATGCAGGTGTTGCTGGCCTTGGCCACGTCGATGATGCCGCACAGTTCCTTCCAGTAGGTCACCTGTTCCCAGGGCAGTTCCTCGACCGGCGCGCCGGTCACGACCAGACCGTCCAGCGCCGCCACCGACTGCGCCCAGTCGAAGGGAATGTAATGCTTGTCGAGGTGGGCGTGGTCCGAACTTTTGTAGTCGTGGTTGCGCAGCCGGATCCAGACCGGAATGATCTGCAGGATGCTCCGGCCCATCGGCGCCAGCAGGTTGAATTCGTACTCCTCCGCGCGCGGCATGATGTTCAGGATGCCGATGCGCAGCGGGCGGATGTCCTGGTGCTCGGCCGCCTCTTCGGTCAGCCACGCGACGTGGTGCTGCTCGAACAGGGGCTTCAGCCGGTGGTTGGGCGACAAACGAATGGTCACGGTTCAGTCCTCACAAGCGGAATATCCTGCCACCGCGCGGCGGAGCATGTCCATCCTAGAAGTAGAGGTCGCGCTCGCCGGCGGCGGTGCGCTGGTAGTTGGCCCAGAACGCCGGCCAGGCCTGGGGCTGCGTCCGGCGCACCTCGTCCAGCTCCTTGAGCAGCAGCGCCTCGCCCACGGCCTGGGTTTCGGGCGTGGCGAAATCGTCGAGCCATTCCTTGAAGGTCAGCACGGCGTTCAGTTTGCAGAATTTGCCCTCGGCGCCGCTGCGCAGCAGGTCCATGATGCACTTGCCCGTGCGGCCGCAGCGGTAGCCCGCGGTGCAGAAGCTCGTGATGCAGCCCGCCGCCGCCCACTCGCGCACGACCTCGTCGAGGCCGCGCGGGTCGCCCAGGATGAACTGCTGGCGTTCGCCCTTCTGCTTTTCCTGCCCGTCGGCATAGGCGCCCACGCCCACGTTCGAGGCGGCGTCCATCTGCGTCACGCCCAGCGGCAGCAGCCGCCGGCGCATCGCCGGCGTCTCGCGCGCCGTGATGATCAGGCCCGCATACGGCACCGCCAGGCGCGCCAGCACCACGATGCGCTCGAAATCGTCGTCGCTCACGCGCCATTGCGGCTTTTCCACGAACGGCGTGTTGACCGCCGGCTCCAGCCGCGGGAAGGACAAGGTGTGCGGCCCGATGCCGCAGAACCGCTCCATCTCCAGCGCGTGCGCCTGCTGGCCCAGCAGCTCAAAGCGCCAGTCGGACAATCCATAGAGCGCGCCGATGCCGTTGTCGTCGATGCCGGCCTCCTGGGCGCGGTGCATGGCGTAGAGCCGCCAGCGGAAGTCGCCCTTGATGGTGCCGGTCGGATGCAGCCGGGCATAGGCGCGCCGGTCGTAGGTTTCCTGGAACACCTGGAACGTCCCGAGCCCGCAGGCCTTCAGGATCTTCAATTCCTCCACGCGCATGGGCGCGGCATTCACATTCACGCGGCGGATCTGGCCGACGCCCTTGCGGGCCGGCACTTTAACGGAATAGACCGTGCGGATGCTCTCGGCGATGTAGTTTACATCCGACTCGGGGTGTTCGCCATAGACCACGATCAGGCGCTTGTGGCCCAGCTTGCCCGCCAGCGCTTCGGTTTCCGCCCGCACTTCGGCCATGTTCAGCACGCGGCGCTCCACGGCCGGATTCGAACTGCGCAGGCCGCAGTACTCGCAGTTGTTCACGCACTTGCTGCTGAGATAGAGCGGGGCAAAGGTCACGATGCGGTTGTCATAGACCTTGTGCTTGATCGTTCCGGCCGCCGCGCGCATCTCCGCCCAGAGTTCCGGATCGCGCACGCGCATGAGGGTGGCCAGTTCCGCCTGCGATAGCGCCTGGATCGCCAACGCCTTGGCGATGATCGCGCGCACCTCCGCGGCGGCGGGCTCGCCGGTGGCCTCCAGCAGGCGCAGGATCTCCGCGTCGTTGACATAGTCCGCCTGGCCCGGGAGAAGATACTTGTCAATTTCCCCCGGCACGATGCGTTCGAGCACCCACCGGGATTTTTCTGTCGCCAACATGAACTCCATCCGTCTTTCCGGCCTCCGTGCGGCGGTCCAATCCGCAAAACCGCTTTATACCGAGAGGTAAAACGCTTCCTAAAGGCCGCGAGTACCTATACACCATTTCCCGCCGCTTCTCAACTGCCGGATGCCGGCCGCCTGCGCGCCGGCTTTTGCTTGTCAAACCGTGCGCCGATCCCTACCTTTGACCGGCAACACATCCAGCAAAGGAACCGTCATGAATACTCCCGCCGCTCCGCACAGCACGACCCGCACCATCATGCTGATTCTCCTGCCCGTCCTGGGCATTCTCCTGGCCATCGGCATCGCCCTGCTGGTCCGGAAACCCAAGGACAACGCCAACGTTGCCGTGATCGTCACCGAAGGCCAGTCGGGTGTCGATGTCAATACCGGCGCCATCATCGATGCCACGGTCACCGACCAGCCCATCCTCGCGCGGGTGGGTTACCGCTACAAGGTGTTCGTGGATGACGAGAGCGACGACCGTTCGTCCGGCATCGCCAAGATCGGCGGCAAGGCTACCTTTATCCCCGGCGCCCGCCGCGGCCAGACCGCCATCGTGGATGTCACCCGCGTGCGTGAACGCGTCGTGGACGCAAACATAGTCAAGGTGCTCTCCGAAGTCGCCCTGCCGCCCAAGCCCCCGCGCGCCACCTACGTGCCGCTCCCCGGCGATTCCGCGGCCAACGTCGTTCCCGGCGCGGAAATGGATGTCATCATTTCGGAAAACTCCGAACGGAATCCCACCAGCGAAGGCGTAGCCAAGGTCAACGGACTGGTGGTTTTCGTGAACGGCGCCATCACGGTCGGCGAGCGGGTCAATGTCCGCATCACCGACCGCCGCGAACGCATGGCCTTTGCCGAACTGACCGGCAAGCCCGCCGGCACCGAACCCTTGCCGGAATCCACCGCCCCGGCCCGCCGCGAAGCCTTCGTGCCGCCGCCGGGTGACTCGGCGGCCAATGTCGTGCCCGGCGCCGAAATGGATGTCATCATCGCCGAAGCCTCCGCAAAGAATCCGACCACCGAAGGCGTGGCCAAGGTCAACGGGCTGGTGGTCTTTGTGAACGGCGCCACCACCATTGGCGAGCGGGTCAATGTCCGCATCACCGACCGCCGCGAACGCATGGCCTTCGCGGAATTGACCGGCAAGCCCGCCGGCACCGAACCCCTGCCCGTGGCCGCCGCCCCGGCCCGGCGCGAGGCGTTTGTGCCCCCGCCCGGCGATCCCGTCGTGGTTGGCGCGGAAATGGATGTCATGATCTCCGAAGCCTCCGAAAAGAATCCGACGACGGAAGGTGTCGCGCGCATCGGCGGCCTGGTGGTCTTCGTGAACGGAGTCACCACCATTGGCGAGCGCGTCAATGTCCGCATCACCGACCGCCGCGAACGCGTGGCGTTTGCCATGCCCACCGGCAAGCCCGCCGGCACCGAGCCCTTGCCGGTAACCACCGTCCCGGCCCGCCGTGCAGCCTTCGTGCCGCCGCCGGGTGATTCGGCGGCCAATGTCGTGCCCGGCGCCGAAATGGATGTCATCATCGCCGAAGCCTCCGCAAAGAATCCGACCACCGAAGGCGTGGCCAAGGTCAACGGGCTGGTGGTCTTCGTGAACGGCGCCACTACCATTGGCGAGCGGGTCAATGTCCGCATCACCGACCGCCGCGAACGCATGGCCTTCGCGGAATTGACCGGCAAGCCCGCCGGCACCGAACCCCTGCCCGTGGCCGAAGCGCCGGTGCGCGCGCCGCGGCCTTATGTTCCGGCGGCGGATGACGCCACGGCCTTCATTGTTCCCGGGGCGGTCATTGCCACCACCATTGCCGAAGCTTCCGAAAAGAACCCGACCACCGAAGGCGTGGCCCGCATCAGCGGCCTCGTGGTGTTCGTCAAGGGCGCCACCACCATCGGCCAGCCGGTCAATGTCCGCATCACCGAACGGCGGCGCAGCGTGGCCGTCGGCGAAGTGACTACGGATCCAGTCACCGCCGCCCCGGCCGCCCCGGTCACCACGGCCCCGGCCGCAGCCCCGGTGGTTGAAACCCCGGCCGCGGCCACGCCCGCGGCCGCTCCGGAGACCCTGGTCTCCGCTCCGGCACCCCTCCCCGCAGTTGCGCCGGATGCGGTTCCGGCCGCCAGCGCACCCCTCGACACCCCGGTGACGCCGGCCCCGGAAACGGCTCCGGCCGCGCCGGCCGCCGCGGCCCCGGCTCCTTGAGCGACCCCTTCAACATCCGTATCCCCGGGAGAATCCCATGGCCCAAACCCTTACCAATGAAAGCAACCTGCGCGAACGGCAGGAATCCATCGAACGCGATCTGCGCCTCCTGAAACGCATGCGGCTGGTGGAATGGGGCGCCGCATTCCTGTTCCTGGTCATCGGATTCATCCTGAAAGGCACCGGCGCGAGCGCGGCGAATTTCATCCTGTTTATTGGTGGCGCGCTTGTTTTTCTCGCCCTGGGCCATGAAGCCCGGCGCCGTGAACAAATGCAGGATCAGGCCGATACCGCCAGCATCCGCACCGCCAAGGAGGAATTCGCGCGGCTGCTCGACGAAAAACTCGCCAACGATCACTTCATTCTCAACGACCTGCACCTCATTGTCGGCCGGGAAAAGTGCTGGATCGACCACCTGGTGGTTGCCCCTTCCGGCATGTTTGTGATCAATACGCTGAACTGGGACGGCAAGATCGTCGGGGACACCGGCAAGCAGGTCCACACCTGGAAGATCCGCTCCCCGGACGGCAAGATCCGTCCCGCCCGCAATCCGATCGGCAAGGCGCTGCGGGAACGGCGCATTCTCTGCAACTGGCTCAAGGGCACCAACCTGATCTGGGAGCGGGTGTTCCCGCTGATCGTCCTGGCCCATCCCGAGGCCGAGATCCAGGTCACCAACGCCGAGCGGCGCGTGCTCACGCCCGCGCAGGCCGTCACGTTCATCAACGACTTCTGTTTTGAGAAACCCGTGCTTTCCCACGCCGAAGTGGAAAAGCTCGCCCACGGGCTCAACCAGCACGTCGCCGACGCCTGAGGCGTTCCGGGGGAGAATCCGCTTGGCGAAAATCCTGCGCAACGAAACCAGCCTCCGCCACCGGCAGGAGGCCATCGCGCGGGAATTGGCCCGCCGCCAGATCACGCGCGTTGTGACCTGGAGCGTCGTCCTGGCGGTCGTCGTCTGGGGCGTGCTGGCCACCATCCAGAGCGAATCCTACACCGGCATGGTCCTGGGCGGCGTGGCCATCCTGCTGGGGGCCGGCTATGAAGTCCGCCTGCGCGAAATCGAAAAGGAAATCCGCAATATCGAGGGCGGCCGCCGCGGCGAACAGAAGATGGCCGACCGGTTGGCGGAACAGTTGGCCGACGATCATGTCATCCTGAACGACCTGGAATTCCGCATCGCGCATGAACGCTGCCAGATCGATCACCTGGTCATCGCGCCTTCCGGCATCTACGTGATCGAATCCAAGTACTGGGCCGGCACGTTGTCCGGGGAAGCCGATGCGGCGCAGTGGATCCAGCGCCGCTCCAACGGCACCACCCGGCATGTGAAAAGCCCGGTCCAGCAATGTGAACGGCAGCGGCGGATGTTCATCGCCCTGCTGGCCGCCCGGGTGCCCGAGGATCGGATTCATGCCCTGGCCGTGTTCACCCACCCGGCTGTCGTGCTCAAGATCGCCGGCGGGCAGAACCGGGCGTTCCTGGTCCGCGACGCCATCCGCTTCATCAACGAACGCTGTTTCGAGCCTCCGGTGCTGACGCCGGCCGGGGTCCTCGAGATCGCCGAGCATATCCTGCGCCACCAGGAGTAGGCCGCGGGGACGGCAATCCGCATCGCCCGGCGGCCGGTCCGGCCCCGGCCTCAGGGAACCGGGAATTTCTCGGTGAAGGCGACGACTTCTTCCTTGATCCGCTGCTGGAGTTTTTCGTCCGCGGGCTTGGCTACGATTTCGCCCACCCAGGCGGCGATCCGGGCCATTTCCTTCTCCTTCATCCCGCGGGTGGTCACGGCCGGCGTGCCCAGCCGGATGCCGGAGGTGACGAACGGCTTCTGCGAATCGAAAGGAATCGCGTTTTTATTCACGGTGATCAGCGCCCGGTCGAGCGCCGTGGCGGCGTCTTTCCCGGTCACGCTCAACGGCGTCAGGTCGGCCAGCATCAGGTGATTGTCGGTGCCGCCGGACACAATGCGCAAGCCGGCCTTCTCCAGTTCCGCCGCCAGCGTCTGGGCATTGGCCACGACCTGCCGGGCGTATTCCTTGAACGACGGTTGCAGCGCCTCCTGGAAACAAACCGCCTTGGCCGCGATCACGTGCATGAGCGGCCCGCCCTGGATGCCGGGAAAGATCTGCTTGTCGATGTCCGCCGCAAAGGCCTCCCGGCACAGGATCATGCCGCCGCGTGGGCCACGCAACGTCTTGTGCGTGGTGGTGGTCACGAAGTCGGCAAAGGGCACGGGACTGGGATGGAAACCGGCGGCCACCAGACCGGCGATGTGCGCCATGTCCACCATCAGCAAGGCGCCGACGGAGTCGGCAATCGCCCGCAGGCGCTTGAAATCGATGATGCGGGAATAGGCACTGGCCCCCGCGCAGATCATCCGCGGCTTGTGTTCGCCGGCCAGCGCTTCCACCTGGTCGTAATCAATGCGTTCGGTCTTCGGATCCACCCCGTAGGGCACCACATTGAAGAAACGCCCCGAAAAATTGACCTTGTGGCCGTGCGTCAAATGCCCCCCGTGCGCCAGGCTCATGGCCAGCATCGTATCCCCGGGCTGCATCATCGCGAAGTAGACCGCCATGTTCGCGCCGCTGCCGCTGTGCGGCTGGACGTTGGCATGTTCCGCCCCGAAAAGCTGCTGGGCCCGTTCGATGGCCAGGCGCTCGACTTCATCCACGAATTCACAGCCGTTGTAATACCGCTTGCCGGGATAGCCCTCGGCGTACTTGTTCGTCAGCACCGACCCCTGCGCCTCGCGCACGGCCCGGCTGACATAGTTTTCCGAGGCAATGAGTTCGATGTTCTGGCGCTGGCGCTTCGTTTCACCCTGAATCGCGGCGTAGACCTCGGTGTCGCGCTCATGAATCGCCTCCGGCTCGGTCACCCGCATCGCGCAGGCATTGACCTTCTGGACCCGCCGGTCATGGCGGGTGCCGGGTTCGAACTCCGCGGCAAACCACGCATCCAGAATGCCGGGGATCTCCTCCATGGGCGTGATGGCCGCCCCCAAGGCCATGACATTGGCATTGTTATGTTCCCGCGCCATCCGGGCCATCTTGGCGTTGAATACCTGGGCGGCGCGCACGCGCGGAAACTTGTTCGCCGCCATGCTCATGCCCACGCCGGTCGTGCAGATCAGGATGCCTTGCTCCAGCGCGCCTTCCGACACCCGCCGGGCCACTTCAATGGCGAAATCGGGGTAATCCACCGATTCCGGGCTGTAGGTGCCGAAGTCCGTCACCTCCACCCCGGCGCGCTTCGCCAGAAGATCCTTGATCTTCCGTTTCATCTCAAACCCGCCGTGATCCGATCCCAATCCGATTTTCATGTTCCATTCCTCCAGAAATCCAGCCGCCAGCCGGCCATTTGGCGCGTCCGACAGGACTCGAACCTGTAACCTTCTGATCCGAAGTCAGAAAACGCCCAGCCGGGGCCTCAAAAACCCTTATTTTTCGCACATTTCAACATCAAACAACGACGAATATCGTAGCAAATCCGTAGCAGTAAAAAATGCGACTTACGACGATTTTCCACACCATCTGACCGTCTCAGATTTCGTCAGAAGGATTACATTAGGCAGGCCAAGACTGCAAGACAGGAAAGTTGGCGTCACGCGCAATAGGTAAAATATGGGGAGCGACTGATTGCAGCCGCTCCCCGCCCGAACCACCTCAGGCTATGCCGCCACCGCAAAGGCCATGGTCGCGGATTTGACCACACGGTGATAAGTGCGAATCGTCGGCAAGCCGATCATGGGATCCGCCACCCATACCAGATGCGCGCTCAGGTGCCCTGGCAAAATCATAACGTGGGACACCGAATAGGTCCGGTCGTCGTCGATGACAACATACTGGCCTTGGCGAAAGGCATCCGCCACTCGCCGCCTGGTCGGTGCAAACATGCGCCCTGCCTGAACCCCGTACTGCCGGAAGGTGCGCTGCAGCGTCGTCATGTAGGTCCCGTTCGGCCGGCACCCCAGCACCAACTCGGCTTCTTGCCGTGGGATCGTGCGCCCCGTGGTTGCCTTGACGCCCATGCGAAGCACCTCTGCGCCGCAAGAATACCCGTTCCACTGACGGTAGTATGGAAATCGCAGGATCGATTTCATGGTGTTCCTTCTTCCTCAACGGAGACATCCCCGCCGCCAAAGACGTCTGGCGGCGAGGGATTGGATTGCCCGATACGCCCGGGAAAGCGGCTGATGTGCTTCTCTACCTGCGCGCCACCCCAGAGGCCCGGAAGAGGTATTGAAGCCAAGGCATCAATCCCATATGCGCGGAAGCCATATCATGCTATATTGCAGACAGATGCGACTGATGGCACATCGCCGTCCATGGAGCCCGCTTCCCGCACGGAACCCCCCAAGCGGCACTTCTATGCCTGAAAATAGTAGTTCGCGTGATTCCAAAACGTGCAATTTGTCATACAAATTGTCATACAAATTGCACGGATACGTCCGATGCAGCCGCCCATGGGCATCGCCTCAGTCTCAGATCAGAAACTGGTTTCCGCCACCGCCTCGTCGTCTTCCCGGCCGACGACCATCATTGCCCCCGAGCCATGCGCAAAGACCATCTGCTGCATGGTCTGGTCGTTTTCGACCGGCACCGCCCCCAACACATCCAGAGCTTGCCGCAGATTTCCCCGGGCCAGCCTGCGCAAACGCCGGAGAAGCAGATTCCTCCGATGGTCCGACTCGGCTCGCATTCCATAGACGCCGGACAGTTTCCGGCGCTTGGCGCTCAGGTAATCGTTGGCCACGACGATGGGCATCTTCCCCTGCATATGTTTGACCGTGTTCCCGTCCGGGCACAGTTCGACCACGGCGGCCTTTACAGGACCGGCCAGCAGAACGAACGCGGGAAAGCAAACGGGCGTGTCGCGCAGAACCGCCAGCGCCTCGGCATAGGTGCGGCAGGTCTCGAACACGTATCGCAGCAGGTGCGACGGCGGCCATTGCAGGTTGGGCATTCCCAGG
>CAZMOR010000181.1:0-6700 GCA_964567795.1 uncultured Verrucomicrobiota bacterium | reverse complement strand
GGCGTGGTCCTGCTGCTGCTGCTGTCGGTGGTGCTGACGGCGCTGGCGCTGAAAACGTACGGTTGGCGCGAATTGTGGGCGGTGAAAAACGCGCCAACGATGCCGGCTATGCTGGGGCTGGATCTTGTGATCGCGATGCCGATTTCGTGGATGCCGCTGGTGTCCGACTACACGCGCCATGCGGCGGTGCCCGGCCGCGGGCTCCGGGGCACGTGGTGGGGCTATTTCATCGTGAGTTCGTGGATGTACGCGGCGGGGCTGGTGGCTGCGCTGGCCACGGGCTCGGGCGCGCCGGAAGCGACGCTGATGCAGCTCATGGGCGCGCACCGGCTGCTGTGGCCGGCGGTGCTGATCGTGCTGCTGTCCACCGTCACCACGACTTTCCTGGACATCTATTCCAACGCGGTGTCCGCGCAAAGCCTGTTCCCGAAGGTGGGCAACCGGCCGCTTGTGCTGGCCGGGGGGCTGCTTGGCACGCTGCTCGCGCTGTTTTTCGATGCCTCCCGGTTCACCGACTTTCTGCTGTTCATCGGCGCGGCGTTCTGCCCGCTGTTCGGCGTGGTGCTGGCGGACTATTTCATTTTGAAACGCGGGCGCTACGCGGCGGAGGACCTGTTCCGCCGGGGGCGCTACTGGTACACCGGCGGATTCAACGGACGCGCCCTGCTGGCCTGGGCGGCCGGATTCGGCCTCTACGAGTTGTGCGCGCAGACCGGCTTCGCCGGCGGTTCGTCGCTGCCGGCGCTGTTCGGCGCCGCGGCCCTGTATCTGGCGATTTCGTATGGAAGGAGAGAACAAGCATGAAACCTGGAATAAATTGGGCCGCGCAGGCGGCCGCCAACCTGAAGCAAGTCCGGGAAACCCGGCCGCTGGTGCACAACATCACGAACTACGTGGTGATGAATTTCACGGCGAACCTCCTGCTGGCGGCGGGCGCGTCGCCCGTGATGGCGCACGCGGAGAACGAAGTCGAGGAAATGGTGTCTTTCGCCAAGGCGCTGGTGTTGAACATCGGCACGCTGGACGACGCGTGGATCGCCGCCATGCTCAAGGCGGGGCGGAAGGCCGCGGCGCTGGGCGTGCCGGTGATCCTGGATCCCGTGGGTGCGGGCGCGACGAAGCTGCGCACGGAGGCGGCGAAACGCATCCTGGCGGAAACCAAGGTGACGCTGGTGCGCGGCAACGCGTCGGAAATCCTGGCGCTGGGCGGCGGGGCGGCGAAAATCCGGGGCGTGGATGCGGCGGATTCCGTGGAGGCGGCGGCGGAGCGGGCGGTCGTGCTGGCCCGGGAACTGGGCGTGCCGGTGGCCATCACCGGCGCCATCGATTTCATCACGGACGGCCAGCGCGTGCTGCGCGTGGCCAACGGGCATCCGCTGATGGGCTGCGTGACGGGCACCGGGTGCGGCGCCACGGCGATCATCGGCGCCTTCGCGGGCGTGGATGCCGAGCCGGTGTCCGCCGCGGCGACGGCGCTGGCCTATTACGGCCTGGCGGGGGAATACGCGGTGGACGGCGCCGCCGGGCCGGGGTCGTTCATGATCCGGTTCCAGGACGCGCTGCACGCGCTGACGCTGGACGAAGTGGCGCACGGGGCCCGGATCCGCGAGGGTTGAGATGAGCCGGATCGATTATTCGTTGTACCTGGTCACGGACCGCGCGCTGGCGCGCGGGCGCCCGACGGCGGAAATCGTCCAGGAGGCGGTTGCCGGCGGCGTCACCTGCGTGCAGTTGCGCGAAAAGGATTGCGGCACGCGGGAATTCCTGGCCGAGGCGCGGAAGCTGCTGGCGATCCTGCGGCCGCTGGGCGTGCCGCTGATCATCAACGACCGGGTGGACGTGGCCCTGGCCGCGGGGGCGGACGGGGTTCACGTGGGCCAGCAGGACATGCCGCTGGCCGATGTCCGGCGGCTGGGGCCGGCGGGGTGGATCATCGGGGTTTCGGCGGAATCGCTGGACGACGCGGTCCGCGCGGAGCAGGGCGGCGCGTATTACATCGGTGTGAGCCCGGTGTTCGCCACGCCGACCAAGGCGGATCATGCCTCGCCGCTGGGGTTGGACGGCTTGCGCCGGATCCGCGCGGCGGTAAGGATTCCGCTGGTGGCGATCGGCGGCCTCCACGCCGGCAACGCGCGCGAGGTGATCCGGGCCGGGGCGGCCGGGCTGGCGGTGGTTTCGGCCATCGTGGCGGCCGATTGGCCGCGCGCGGCGGCGGCGGAACTGCGGCGGGAAATCGAGGCGGCGAAGGGAGAGCGGACATGAGCGGACCCAAACGGAAAACCTACCGGCGGGTGCTGACGATCGCCGGCTCGGACAGCGGCGGCGGGGCGGGCATCCAGGCCGACCTGAAGACTTTTGCCGCCAACGGCTGCTACGGCTTGAGCGTGATCACCGCGCTGACGGCGCAGAATACGCAGGGCGTGCGCGCGATCCATGCCGCGCCGGTGGAGTTCGTGGCGCAGCAGCTCGACGCCGTGCTGCCCGACATCGGGACGGACGCGGTGAAGATCGGGATGCTGTTTTCGCCGGAACTGATCGAAACGGTCGCGCGCAAGCTCAAGGAATACCGCGTCGAACGCATCGTGTTCGATCCGGTGATGGTGGCCCAGAGCGGCGACAAGCTGCTGCGGGACGATGCCGTGGCCGCGCTGAAGGCACATTTGATTCCGCTGGCGGAAGTGCTGACGCCGAATATTCCGGAAGCCGCGGTGCTGCTGGGGCGGAAGATCGTCCGGCTCGACGACATGGCCGCCGCGGCCCGCGACCTGGCGGCGCTGGGCTGCCGCAACGTGCTGGTGAAAGGCGGCCACCTGGAGGGGGCGGACAGCGACGACTGCCTCTACCTGGGCGGCGATAAACGCCTCGTGCACCTGCCCGGCGTGCGGCTGGAAACGCGGAACAACCACGGCACGGGCTGCACGCTGTCCTCGGCCATCGCGGCGAACCTGGCGAAAGGCGATGGCGTGGAGGCGGCGGTGCGGCACGCAAAGGACTACATCACCGAAGCCATCCGCGCCGGGGCCGCCTACGACATCGGGCACGGACACGGCCCGGTGCACCATTTCTGGAAATACTGGTAGTCCAGCGCCTCGAGCCGCGAGCCCCCGCATGGGGGGGGCGGGTCTAGGACCGGCGGTGGCGGCGGCGCTCGAGGTGCACGAGCACGAAGGTGAGCAGGCCGAGGCCGGCGGTGGCGGCAAAGCCGGCCGGTGACAGCGCCTGCAGCCTGAAGGCTTTGGCGAAGGGCGGAATGTAGATCACGCCGAGCTGCAGGGCCAGCGTGACCAGCGTTAGGCCCGCCAGGGCCGGATTGCGCCCGAAGCGAAACGGCCGGTCCGTGAGCGACCGCAGGCCCCAGGCCTGGCCGATCTGCGCGCAGCCGATGGCGGAGAACAGGACGGTCTGCCATTCGCCGCCGCCCCAGCCGAAGCGGTACCACGCGCCCGCCAGCAGCAGCGAGGCGAAGCAGATAAACACGCCCATCCAGCCGACGTGCAGGATGGTCGGCCGGTCCAGGATGGCGCCGTCGGGCTTGCGCGGCGGGCGGCTCATGACGTCCTTTTCGGCGGGTTCGAGGCCGAGACCAAGGCCCATCAGGCCGTCCGTCAGGAGGTTGAGCCAGAGCAGGTGCAGCGGGCGCAGGGCCATCACGCCGATGCCGGCGAGCGGGGCCAGCATCATGATGAAAACCTTGCCGAGGTTTCCGCCGAAGGAATACTTAAGGAAGCGGACGAGGTTGTCGTAGATGACACGGCCTTCCTCGATGGCGGCGACGATGGTGGCGAAGTTGTCGTCGAGCAGCACCATCTTGGAGGATTCCTTGGCGACATCGGTGCCGGTGATGCCCATGGCCACGCCGATTTCGGCGCGCTTGAGGGCGGGGGAGTCGTTGACGCCGTCGCCGGTCATGGCGACGATGTGCCCGCGCTTTTGCAGGGCGGTGACGATGCGCAGCTTGTCCTCGGGCGAAACGCGGGCATAGACGGAGATGGTTTCGGCGCGCATTTCGAGTTCGGCGTCGGAGAGGGCGGCGAGTTCCGCGCCGGTCAGCACGCGGGGTTCCTCGCCGTCGGGCGGGAGGCGCAGGTTGCGGGCGATGGCGGCGGCGGTGAGGGGATGGTCGCCGGTGATCATGATGGTGCGGATGCCGGCGGAATGGCTGCCGGCGACGGCGGCCCGGACGGCTTCGCGCGGGGGGTCCATCATGCCGATCAGGCCGCAGAAAACGAGGTCGGTTTCGATGTCGCGGGCCTTGGCGCCGGCGGCCGGCGGGGCTTCGAGGCGGCGGAAGGCGATGCCCAGGACGCGGATGCCGTCGTTGGCCATGCGTTCGTTGTCGGCATGGAACTTGCGGCGGATGTCATCGGTCAGCGGCACGATGCGGCCCTGGTCGAGGACGTGCGTGGCATGTTTGGCGAGGCCGTCGGGCGAGCCCTTGACGGCGGCCAGCACGGGCGCGGCCAGGGCGTCAGGCAGGGGATAGTCGCCTTCGTCGCCGCGGTGCAGCGTGGCCATGCGCTTGCGGTCGGAGTCGAACGGAAACTCCGCGAGGCGGGGCAGTTCCTCGCCGAGCGACTGCGTGGCGATGCCGAACCGTTCGGCGGCGACCAGCAGGGCGGTTTCGGTGGGATCGCCGATCTGGCGCGGCGGCCGGCCGGACTCCTCGAAAACCAGGTGGGCGTCGTTGCACAGCGAGGCGGAGAGCAGGAGCGGCAGCAGTTCCGGCTCATCCTCGGCGGCGGGCGGGGCGGGTTCGGCGGAATGTCCGTCCAGGAAAATGTCGCGGTGCAGCGTATGCACCCGGGTCACGGTCATCCGGTTTTCCGTCAGCGTGCCGGTCTTGTCGGTGCAGATGACGGTGACGGCGCCGAGGGTTTCGACGGCCGGCAGCTTGCGGATGAGGGCATGCCGCTTGAGCATGCGGCGGCCGCCGAGGGCCAGCGTGGCGGTGATGACGGCCGGGAGGCCCTCCGGCACGACGGCGACTAGGAGGCTGACGGCCGTCAGCAGCATTTCGCCGATCTGGCCGCCGCGCACGAGGCCGATCACGAAAATGGCGGCGGCGGCGCCGAGGCCGGCGAGGGACAGGTGCTTGCCCACCTGCGCCAGCTTGCGCTGGAGCGGGGTGCGGCCTTCGTCGATGCCCTGGATCATGCCGGCGATCCGGCCCAGTTCGGTGCGCATGCCGGTTTCGACCACGACGCCGGTGCCGCGGCCGTGGACCACGATGGTGCCCATGAAGCCGAGGTTCTTGCGGTCGCCCAGCGGAACCTGGTCGCCGGCGATGGCGCCGGTATGTTTCTGGACGGCCTCGGATTCGCCCGTGAGCGCCGCTTCCATGATCCCGAGGTTCACGACGTCGACCAGCCGCAGATCGGCGGGCACGACGTTGCCGGCTTCCAGCAGGACGAGATCGCCGGGGACGAGCTCCCGGGCGGGGATTTCCAGCAGGGCGCCGGCGCGCCGGACGCGGACGACGGGGCAGGACATCTGCTTGAGCGCGGCCATGGCTTTTTCGGCGCGGTATTCCTGGATGAAGCCGAGGATGCCGAAGAGGATCACGATGGCGAGGATGGCGAAGCCCTCGGTCAAATCATGCAGGAAAAAAGCCAGGACGGCCGCGGCGACAAGGATGAGAATCATCGGTTCGATGAACTGGGCCAGCAGCATTTTCCAGGCGGGCCGGGAGATGGTTTCCTGCAACTCGTTGGGGCCGTGGGCGGCAAGACGGGCGGCCGCCTCGGCGGCGGACAGACCCTCGCGGGTGGTGCGGAGGTCGGCAAGAACCTCTTCGGCCGGACGGTTGTGGACAGCGCTCATGTATGATGGCCTCGATATGCAAACGGCGCCTCGCGGCGCCGGACGGACATTGAACGGAAATTGGAGGCGCGGATCGGGATCGAACCGATGCATAAGGATTTTGCAGACCCTCGCCTTACCACTTGGCTACCGCGCCATTCAAGTCGGGGGAAAGATAGCGGGGGCGAGGCGGACTGTCAACCCGCGGCGGAAGGGTTTGACTTGCCTTCAAAGAGGGATGGAATATGCTCCAGTTGTCTAAGGATAAACAGGAGAAGATAACATGTCCGCATTCATGAAGGAATTGAAAGCCGAAATTGCGCGTCTCGCCCGCCGGGAGATCCGGAAAAGCATGACGCCGTTGAAGCGTCTGGGCGCGGCGCGCCGCCGGCAGATCGCGGACTTGCGCCGGCAGATTTCCGCGTTGCAGCAGGAACTCAAGAACGTGAGCCGGGCCAAAGCCGCCGCGGCCCTGCCGGAAGCCGGCGAGGGCCAGGGCCGGTTCTGGATCACGGGCAAGGGCGTGCGCTCGCTGCGCAAGCGCCTGGGATTGACCCAGGTCGAGATGGCGCGCCTGGCCGGCGTGAGTTCGCTGACCGTGGTGCACTGGGAAGCCAGCCAGGGCAAGGTGGCGTTGCGGCGCAAGGACACGAGCGCGCGGCTCCAGCAGATCCGCACGTTGACCAAGCGCACCGCCGCGGCCGCGCTGGGCGCGAAACCGGCGGCCCGGAAGCGCTGAACCGCCCCTCAGGACGCCGGGGAAAACCGCCGTTGACGGCACCCCGTTCGTCGTGATACATCCGACAAGACTGTTCGCCTCAGGTCGGGGCGTAGCGCAGACTGGTAGCGCGTTTGCTTGGGGTGCAAAAGGTCACGAGTTCAAATCTCGTCGCCCCGACCA
>CAZMOR010000180.1:0-2956 GCA_964567795.1 uncultured Verrucomicrobiota bacterium | reverse complement strand
CTGGCCAGCCGCGAACCGAAAAGCATTACCCTGCAGGTGCCGTCCGTTCAGCCGAACGGCTCGGTCCGGCATCAGGCCAAGACCTTCCAGGTGCGCATTCCGCCGGGTGCCACCGACGGCACCCGCATCCGCCTTTCGGGCCAAGGTGCCAGCGGCGGCAACCTCTACCTGAACCTGCGCCTGGCCCCCCATCCTGTCTTCCAAGTCCACGGCTACGATCTCGACCAGGTGCTGCCCCTCGCGCCGTGGGAAGCCGTCCTGGGCGCCAAAGTCCGCATCCCCACGCTGGAAGGCCCCGCCACGCTGACCATCCCGCCCGGCACCCAGGGCGGGGCGCGCCTGCGCCTGGCCGGCAAGGGCCTGCCGGATAAACACGCAACGCGCGGCGATATTTTTGTCACCATCCGCATCGCCGTCCCGGACCACCCCACCGCCCGGGAAAAAACATTGTTTGAACAATTGGCCAGGGAATCCACCTTCCACCCCCGCCCGCGTTGACACCGCCGCAAACCGCGTGCTAGGTTTTCGGCGATGTCAGGATGCACCGACAAAAGGCGGAGCGCGGTCGGATTCGGGCCGGCGCTGGTGGTGGCCGCGTTGCTCGCGTCCGGGACGGTCTGCGCCGAACCCTATGTGTACGTGGCGCGCGCCCATCTCATCGATGTGGAGCGTTCGTTCGTCAGTCAGACCACCGCCAGCCTGCCGGGCGCCGGCGTTCGCGCTTTCCAGGATCCGGAAACGGACAACAGCGGCACGGAGCGCTTCGAAATCCGGTGGTACGCCAACCCGCCCGGCATTCCTCCGGGGGCCGTCCTGCTGCTGGAATCCGTCCAGGAGCGCAGCCCCGTTGTCCGCAACCACTATCTCCGCACCACGGACAAATCCGAGGGCAACGTCAGCTCGGTGGTGGAAATCCCGCCGGACGAAGTCCGCCAGGCCGGCCGGGTGGTGAAGTGGCGTGTCCGCGTGGTCTGGCGCGGCAAGGTCCTGTCCTCGCAAAACTCCCCCAACTGGAACAGCTGACGCCATGACCGGGCCCGCACCAGTGTTGAACCAGATTCTCGCCGCCACGGCGGACAACTGCACCCTGGTGGCCGTCAGCGGTTCCGCCACCTTCAAGCTGGCGCCGGCATTCAAGCAGGCCGTGCAAGCCGCCACCCTGGCCGGCAGCGCCATGATCGTGGTGGATATGGCCGCCTGCCTGGCCATGGACAGCACGTTCATGGGCGCCATCGCCGCCCTGGGGTTTGGCCTGAAAAAGTCCGATTCCCGCCTGGCGCTGATCAATCTCTCGCCCCATGCCGCCGCCCTGCTCCAGGGGCTGGGCGTGGACCGCATCCTCCGGATTTATCCGGCCGGTTCCCTGCCCGCCGGCCTGGGCGACCTGGCCCTTCTGGAACAAAGCCTGCAGCCGGTGGTGACGGCCCCGGTCCGCGACCAGGAAATGGCCGCGCTGATGTACGATGCCCACGAAACCCTCACGCGCGTGGACCCCAAGAACCTGCAACGGTTCAAGGATGTCCTGGCCTTCCTGCGCGAGGATCTCAAGCGCTTTTAAGACTGGCTCCGCGGCCGGCTTGTGCTATCCTGCTCCCCCGCATAAACCATGTTGCGCAGAAGCTTCAGATTTCAATCCGAACTGGCCGCCTTTCTGGATGCCATGCTGGTTTGCGCCGCCCTGCTGGCCGCCCTGGTCACGCACAAGATCCTGGCGTGGCTGTTCCCGGGAACCTTTGCCACGTTCGACATGTTCTGGTCCAACTCCTGGCTTTACATCCTGGTGGTGCCGGTCTGGGGCTTCGTGCTGGACTTCTCCGGCATCTATCGCCAGTTCGTCGGCCTCTCCACCCTGCGGGTGGTCCGCCAGATCACCCGGGCCGGGCTGCTGAGCTTCGCCGTCCTGCTTGGCCTGCTCTATGTGATCAAGCTGAACATGGTGCCCCGCGCCATCCTCGGCATCCATTGCGTGTACTCCATCCTCGCCGTCTCCCTGCGCGCGGTGTATCTCCAGCCGTTCCTCCTGCGCCTGGAATCGCGCCGCCGCCTCCTGCTCGCCGGCGACCCCGACCGCGCCACGGCCCTGCGCGACTGGCTCTGCCATCCCGACCGCGCCCGGTTCTTCGAGATCGTGGGCTTCCTGCCGCCGCCCGGCGCCCGCCCGCCCGCGGGCTTCACCGCGCCGGGAACGCTGGATGATTTCTCCGCCGTGCTCCATGCCACCGTCGTGGATGCCGTCCTCCTGCTCCCCGACGGCATCTCCACCTCCCAGATCGGCCAGTGGATCCGCCAGTGCGAAATCGAAGGCATCGAGGCCTGGCTGCTCCCTGATTTCCTGCGCACGGATATCGCCGAACCCACGCTCGACGAACTCGCCGGCGAACCCATGCTGCTGTTCAGCACCACCGCCCGGTCCTCCTGGGCCCTCATGTTCAAGCGCCTCCTGGACCTTTTCGGCTCCGCCCTGGCCCTGTTTGTGTTTGCCCCCTTGTTCCTCGGCATCGCCATCGCCATCCGCGCCACGTCGCCCGGACCCATCTTCTTCACCCCGCGCCGCAGCACCCTGCGCGGCCGCGAATTCACCATGTACAAGTTCCGCACCATGGTCCCCAACGCCGAGCAGATCCGCGGCGAACTGGAACGGCACAACGAAGCCTCCGGCCCCGTCTTCAAGATCAAGGACGACCCGCGCATCACTCCCTTCGGCCGCTGGCTCCGCCGCTATTCCCTCGACGAACTCCCGCAGCTCTGGAACGTCCTCAAGGGCGACATGTCCCTCGTCGGTCCCCGCCCGCCCATCCCCGCCGAAGTCGCCAAGTACGAGAACTGGCAGCGCCGCCGCCTCTCCATGCGCTCCGGCTGCACCTGCCTCTGGCAGGTCGGCGGCCGCAACAACCTCGCCTTCGAGGACTGGATGCGCCTCGACCTGAAGTACATCGACACCTGGTCCCTCGGCCTC
>CAZMOR010000179.1:0-7154 GCA_964567795.1 uncultured Verrucomicrobiota bacterium | reverse complement strand
GCGGCTCAGGATCTCCGACATGTCCACCGAGATCGTGCCGACCAGCACCGGCTGCTTGCGCTGGTAGCAGGCCGCGATTTCCTCGATGATGGCGTTGAACTTCTCGCGCTGGGTCTTGTAGATCTGGTCGTTGCCGTCCACGCGCCGCACCGGGCGGTTGGTCGGGATCACGACGACGTCCATCTTGTAGATCGACTGGAATTCGTCGGCCTCGGTTTCGGCCGTGCCGGTCATGCCGGACAGTTTTTTGTAGAGGCGGAAATAGTTCTGGATGGTGATGGTGGCCAGGGTCTGGGTCTCGCGCTGGATGCGCACGTTCTCCTTGGCCTCGATGGCCTGGTGCAGGCCGTCGCTCCACCGCCGTCCCGGCATCAGGCGGCCGGTGAATTCGTCGACGATGATGACCTCGTTGTCCTGGATCACGTACTGCACGTCGCGCTCGTAGACGCTGTAGGCGCGGATGAGCTGGTCCACGGCGTGGATGCGCTCGCTCTTGTCCGCGAACTGGTTCTGCAGCTCTTGGCGCTTCTGGAACTTCTGCTGGTCCGTCAGCGCGGTGTCGCCGTCGAGTTCGGCCAGCGCGGTGACCAGGTCCGGCACCACGTAGTAGTCCGGATCGGCCGGATTCATGGCGCTGCAGCCCTTGTCCGTCAGGCTGGCGTCGTTGCTCTTCTCGTCGATCACGAAATAGAGCTCCTCGCGCAGGGCGCGGGCCTGCTCCTTGTTCATGTCCACGAGCATCGTGGCCTGGACCTTTTCGAGCAGGCGGCGGGCGGCGGGCTCCTCCAGCAGGTGCAGGAACTGCTTGTTCTTGGGCATGCCCTGGCTGACCTGGTAGAGCTTCAGCATCGCGGCATCTTCGTCGCCCTTTTCAATGGCGGCCTTGGCCTCCGCCATCAGGTTCGTGCAGAGGTCGCGCTGCTTGCGGACCATGCGCTCCACGGCGGGCTTCACGAGCTGGTACTGCTCGGTCGAGTACGGCGCGGGGCCGGAGATGATCAGCGGCGTGCGGGCTTCGTCGATCAAAATCGAATCCACTTCGTCGACGATCGCGTAGTTCCAGCCGCGCTGCACCATCTCCTGCGGGCTGTAGGCCATGCCCATGTCGCGCAGGTAGTCGAAGCCGAACTCGGCGTTGGTGCCGTAGGTGATGTCGCACGCGTATTGCGCGCGGCGCTCCTCGGGCCGCATCGCGTTCTGGATGCAGCCCACGGTCAGGCCGAGATACTGGTAGACGGTGCCCATCCAGGTCGCATCGCGCTTGGCCAGGTAGTCGTTGACCGTCACCACGTGGACGCCCTTGCCCGTGACGGCGTTCAGGTAAACCGGCAGCGTCGCCACCAGCGTCTTGCCTTCGCCCGTCGCCATTTCGGAAATCTTGCCCTGGTGCAGGACGATGCCGCCGATGAGCTGGGTGTCGAACGGCACCATGTCCCAGGTCTGGGGATGGCCGCACACTTCCACCGTGGTGCCGCAAATGCGCCGGCAGGCATTCTTCACCACGGCGAAGGCCTCGCACATCAGGTCGTCAAGCGTTTCCCCTTTCGCCAGCCGGTCGCGGAACTCCTGCGTCTTGGCCTTGAGCGCCTCGTCCGAAAGCGATTGCAACTCCTTTTCCAGCGCATTGATGCGCCCCACGAACGGGCGCAGTTTGCGCAGATCACGCTCGTTCTTCGTCCCCAGGATCCGTTTCAACAACCATTGCATAGAAATCTCGTTTCGGGAACAGGAGTTGTTCCATAAAAATAAACCGCGCGACTTTACTCCCCCGCCCCGCCCCTGACAAGCCCAGAAGCCTGCCCCCGGACTAAAAATTCATGCCGGAACAGCTATTTTGCCTTTTTCAACGGCAACCGACACCGAAAAATGGAATTTCCTGAAATATCTAAAGATATTTTAGGATTTTTGCCCCACCGGTTAATCAGCCTCCAGGCACAAGGGTACGGAATTCAAGCTGGATCCTGGCAGGGTGTTGATTTCAAAGGGATGGATGTAATCGTAGCCATGCGCGCCGTAGGAAGAACGCTCGGCATAGGCGGGAAGCTGGTTCATCCGTGTGCAATCGCTGGGATCCAGGTAATACCAGCCGTCCGGCATCAGCAGCAGCACATAGACGTGCGAAGCGGTTGCGGTGTAGTGCACATGCCCCAGGGCAATCCGGTCCACCGGGATGCCGGCCCGGGCCATGAGCGTCGCCATCAGTTGCGCCGTGGACGTGCAGGCGCCTCGCTGGATGACGCCATTCTGTTTGTAGATCCAGGCCATGTCGGCGATGGAAGGAAAGGCGATCCCCGTTGAATAAACGGATCCATTGGTGGCGGTATGGCCGGACATCCACCACCAGATCAATCCCGTGCGGGCCCACATGGCCGAACTGGACACCGTGGGCGTCATGGGCACGCCGATGTCCGCCATCAGGTCGGTGATATCCGCATTATTGACCCACAAATCCGGAAAAAAGTATTCGTCATTGGAGACGATCTGCCCCGCGAGGCGGCCCCACCAGAAAACGTTCAGGGTGGTGCCCAGCAGCGCGGGATAGCTCTTCAGGACTGGAAAATACCAGACCACCCCGTCGTGTTGGGTTTGTTCCAGATGCAGCAGCCGGGCAACCGGGTTGACCGAAACCGCAGAAGGCAGGGATTGGGCGGGCAGCGGCGTGACCGCGCCCGCAGGTCCCGCCCATGCCCAAACGGCCAAGAGTACAGCCCCGATAACTTTTTTCATGATCGTCCTCCCGGAAAAGATGCTTCCAGATTGCAACTGCATTTCAGGATGTGCTTTTCAGGACTGGTTGGCAATCTCCAAGTCCGGCCCGCCAAGCAGCCGGTCATAGATTTCCTTGTCCCGGGCTGAAAAACAGCAGCAGACGACCACCAGCTCCGCCGCGCGGCTGGCCAGGAATTCCCGGACTGTTTCCACGGCGATGGCCGCCGCGGCTTCCTTGGGATAGCCGTACACTCCGGTGCTGATGCACGGAAACGCGATGCTGGTCGCGCCTTTTTCCGCCGCCAGCTCCAGCGAACGCCGGTAGCAGCTCGCCAGCAGCTCCGGTTCACCGTGCCGCCCGTCGCAATACACTGGACCCGGCGTGTGGACCACCCATTTCGCCGGCAGGCGATATCCTTTCGTGATCTTGGCCTCGCCCGTGGCGCACCCGTTCAGCTTCTGGCATTCCGCCAGCAGTTCCGGCCCCGCCGCGCGGTGGATCGCCCCGTCCACGCCCCCGCCGCCCAGCAGCGTCGTATTCGCCGCGTTCACGATCACGTCCACCTTCAGCGTCGTGATGTCGCCCTGCATGGCTTTCAGCGTTCCGCTCATGCCTGTGTTTTATCACGCCGTTCCGGCTGGATCAACCACCCGGCCCGGTGACGCTGTCTTTCGTGCTTTTCGTGTGTTTCGTGGTTTCATATGCTTCCCGGCGACATGAAACCCATCACCCGCGACGAACTGGTTTATGGTTTCACGCCGGAGCCCGGCCTGGTGGCGGTCGAACACGCCCCCGGCGAGACCGCCGACGCCATGACGCTGTTCCTCCGGCGCGATGGGAAACTCGCCACCCGCACGGAATCCTTCCAACCCTTCCTCTGGCTCACCAAGCCCGATTGGCTCGCGGATTTCGAACCGGCCCCTGAAATCATCCGCCTGGCCGGCGACAACCCCTTCCGCGCGTTGGCGCGCTTCCCCGCCTGGGCGGCGCTCGAGAAGGCGCTGGGCCACTTGAAGAAAACCACCGGGCGCACGCCCTCCGACCCCGGCGCCCCGTATTTCGTGCTCCGCGACCCCGTTCAGCAGTTCCTGCTCGACACCGGGCGCACCTCCTTCGGCGAACTGCTGCTGCCCGACCTGCGGTTCCTGTTCCTCGACATCGAAACGGACTGCGACCCGGCGCGCGAATTCTCCAACCCCGACCGTGAGGAGGACCGCATCCTGGCCATCGCCCTCGCCGACGGCCGGGGCTGGGAGCAGGTGCTCGACGGCCATGACCTGGACGAAAAGACCCTGTTGAAAAAATTCGTGGAAGCGGTCCGCCAGCGCGATCCGGACGTCGTGGTCGGCCACAACCTGTTCAAGTTCGACCTGCCCTACATCGAAACCCGCGCCAAGCGCCACCGCGTGCCGCTGGCGCTCGGGCGCGACGGCTCCAAGCCGGAGTCCTACGCCTCGCGGTTCAGCGTCGCCGAGCGCACCGTGGCCTACTCGCACTACCACCTGTTCGGCCGCCAGGTCGTGGACACCTACCTGCTCGCGCTGTCCTACGACGTCTCCCACCGCGCGCTGGAGAACCACACGCTCAAGACGGTCGCCCGCCACTTCGGCGTCGCCGCCCCGGACCGCACCTACATCGAAGGCCGCCAGATCGCCGCCGCTTTCCGCAACGATCCCGCCGCCTTCCGGCGCTACGTGACGGACGACGTCCGCGAAACCGCGGCCATCACCCCGATCCTGCTCAATGCCTTCTTCGCCCAGAGCCTGCTCCTGCCGCTGCCGCTGGAAACCGTCTGCCTGCGCGGCAACGCCGGCAAGGTCGAATCCCTGCTGCTGCGCGAGTACCTCCGCGCCCGCCACTCCATTCCCGCGCCCGAACCGCCGCGCACCTTCGAAGGCGGCTATACCGACCTCTTCTACGAGGGCCTGGCCCGCGACGTGCACCACTGCGACGTGCGCTCCCTGTACCCCTCCATCCTCCTGCGCGAAGGCCGTCCCCCGCGCCATGATGCGCTGGGCATCTTTCTCCAGTTGCTGGCGCATCTGCGCGACTTCCGCATCGACGCCAAGAAACGCGCGCAGGATCCCGCGCTGGCCCCCGCGGCCGCCAGCCGCTGGGACGCCCTGCAGGCGACGTTCAAAATCCTGATCAACTCCTTCTACGGCTACCTCGGCTTCCCCCAGGCACGCTTCAACGACTACGACCTCGCCGCCGCCGTCACCGAGCAGGGCCGCGACATCCTGCGCGGCATGGTGGCCAAGCTGCGCGAACTCGGCGCCCTGCCGATCGAAATCGACACCGACGGCATCTATTTCACGCCCCCCTCCGGCCTCGACGAGACGGCCCTCGAACGGTTCCATTTCGATTTCCGCGCCCACCTGCCCGCCGGCATCGAGGTCGAGTTCGACGGCCGCTACCCCGCCATGTTCTCCTACAAGATGAAGAACTACGCGCTGCTCGAGGACGACGGCACCGTCATCCTGAAGGGTGCGGCCCTGAAATCCCGCGGCCTGGAACCCTTCCTGCGCGACCATCTGCGCGAATGGCTCACCCTGACCCTCCACGGCCGCGCGGAGGAAATCCCCGCCATGACCGCCCGCCGCCGCGCGGACCTCGCCGCCAGCCGCCTGCCGGTCACCGCCCTGGCCAAGACCGAACTGCTGTCCGACTCCCCCGCCACCTACCTGAAGAAGCGCGAGGCCGGCGGCAAGTCCCGCCAACCGGCCTACGAGGTGGCCCTGGCCTCCGGCCGCGAATTCCAGGCCGGCGACGCCGTCTCCTATTATGTCACCGGCCTCAAGAAAAACGTTCCGGTGCATGCCAACGCCAAACTCGCCGCCGCCTTCGATCCGGCCCACCGCGATGAAAACGTCGCCTACTACCTGGCCAAACTTGACGCGCTGGCCAAAAAGCTGGATGCTCGCGTTCCGGAAACCACCGGAAGCAACGACGACCAGCCCACTTTGTTTTAATATGAAAAAAACAGTCCTGAACCCTGAACCCCGAACCCTGTCCCCTGAACTCCGGGCTCCCCGCGCGGGTTTCACACTCGTGGAAATCCTTGTGGTCATCGCGATCATCTCGCTGCTGGCCGGCGTGGTGCTCCTCAACATCGCCCCGCAGCTGGGCATGGGCAAGCAGGCCGCCGCCAAGGCGCAAATCCAGGTTTTCGCCTCCGCCGTCGACACCTACCACATGGCCAATGGCCGCTATCCCACCCAGGCGCAGGGGCTCGATGCCCTCGTCCGCAAACCCACGCAGGAGCCGGTGCCCGAGAATTACCCCGAAAGCGGCTACCTCAATGGCCGCACCATCCCCCTCGACCCCTGGAAGCACCCCTACATCTACCTGACCCCCGGCCGCCAGAACGAACCCTTTGAAATCCTCTCCTACGGCGGCGACGGCGAACCCGGCGGCGACGGCGCCAACGCCGATCTGTCTTCCACCAATACCCAGTAATTTGGCGCTGCGCGATTGTTCTCTTTTGGGGTGGCATCCCACCCGGGAAGCTCCTATGCTTTTTCGCAGGTGAGGGCTGTGCAATGAAAAGAATCTGGGCGGGCGGGTTGTTGGCGTGGGGGTTGTTTATCGGGATTGCTCCCGCAGCCCAATTCGGCGTGTTCGTGGGGCTGAATAAATATAATACCGCCTATGTTCCCACAAACAACTGGCTGAACTACTGTGTCCCGGATGCCGTGGATTTCCGTACCAATTTACTCGCTCATGGAGGCGGCTGGGTTGCCACCAACACCATCCTTCTCACCAACAACCTGGGTTCCCGGAATACCATCCGGACAACCCTTTCCAACCTGGCGGCCAAGGCCGTCTCCGGCGACACCGTCGTCTATTTCCATTCCAGCCACGGCGGCAATGACGACCTCACCCAGGCCAACGTCTATCTGTGCTCTTATGACGCCGATTACACCGAAGATGAACTGGCGGCCGATCTTTCCGCCTTCGCAACCGGCGTCAAGGTCATCGTGGTCATCGATGCCTGCCATTCCGGCGGCCTCTTCGTGGAAACCGCCGCCAAGAGCCTGGCGCCCAAAATACCCGCCCGCCAGCCCGCCACGCCCCGCAACTGGGATATCGCCGCGCGCGTCACCGCCAAAATGAAAACCCTGCGCGCCGCCAACCTTGCCCGCGATCCCGCCGGCACCGCCAAGCTCATCGTGCCCGACGAGGTTGGCTGGATGACCGCTTGCGCCTACTACCAGTATTCCTACGAGGATTCCAGCATCGGCCACGGCTGGTTTACCTACGGACTGCTCAATGGGTTCGTATATGGCGATAGCAGCGGCGATGGATATGCCACCTTCCAGGAGCTGTTCGATTTCGCCGCGCCCCGCATTCCCTACCTTGACCAGACGCCGCAGGACTACAACCCGACCGTCCTGGCCACCCGCGCCGGCACCGCCGACGCCACCCCCGCGGGCGACGCCTG
>CAZMOR010000178.1:0-15350 GCA_964567795.1 uncultured Verrucomicrobiota bacterium | reverse complement strand
GCTTCGTTGCGGGCCGCGATCAATACCGCCACGCCCGCCGGAAAAGGACCTTTGACGACTTTCCGCGCCCCGAATCCGGCCCAAAGCCACATCCATGCCGGATACCCGGCATAGATATATGCCAAGGTTGCAATCGAGATGGCCAGTACCCATGCCATGCCTCATCCTTTACCGGAAACCCGGGGAAGCTTCAATCCGGGAGTGGTTTCCGGAACCGGCTGCCGCCCAAATTGTCTTGCTTTCAAGGCCGTTTCCTCGGACAAATCATTCCATGAACACGCCGCGACCGCTCATCTCCGTCGTCACGCCCGTTTACAAGGCGGAGGGCTGCCTGCCCGAACTTTGCCGGCGGCTGGTGGCGACGCTGGAGCCGCTCACTCCCGATTTCGAAATCATCATGGTCGAAGACGCCGGGCCGGACCGGTCCTGGGAGGTCATGGCGCAAATCATCGCCACCGAACCCCGGTGCAAAGGCATCCGCCTGGCCCGTAATTTCGGCCAGCATTACGCGATCACCGCCGGTCTTGAGCATGCTTCAGGCGAATGGATCGTGGTTATGGATTGCGACCTGCAGGACCAGCCCGAGGAAATCGCCAAGCTGTACCAGACCGCCATGAACGGCGGTTTCGATGTGGTGTTTGGCCGGCGCCTGCGCCGCCGGGACCCTTGGCTCAAGCGGTTGTCGTCCAAGGCATTCTACGCGGTATACAACTATTTCACCGATTCCCGCTTCGACAGCACCGTCGCCAATTTCAGCATCTCCCGGCGCGCGGTCATCTCGGAATTCCTCCGGCTGCGGGAACACAACCGTTCGTTTCCCCTGTTCATCCGCTGGCTGGGTTTCTCGATCGGCTTCGTCGAGGTGGCGCACGCCGAACGGTTCGAGGGCGAAACCTCCTATACCCTCGGCAAACTGCTGCGCTTCGCCACGGAGAGCATCATTTCCCAATCCAACAAGCCGCTGCATCTCTCCATCAACGCCGGTCTGCTGCTGGCGCTGGGCGCCTTCCTGATGGCAATCTATTTCATCCTGCGCTATTTCTTCACCGGCATTCCCGTCACCGGCTGGACCAGCACCATGGTTTCGCTCTGGTTCATCGGCGGTGTCATCCTGGCCAATCTGGGCATGCTGGGACTCTATCTGGGCCGCGTCTTCAACGAAGTCAAGAACCGCCCCCTCTATGTCGTCCGGCAACGGCTGGGCTTCCCGGATGCCGGCGGAAAACCCGGGGCGGATTGATGCGGCTCAAGCGTCTGGACTGGGATTCCCGGTTTTTCGGCTATCCGGTTGGGGCGCTCGCCCTGCCGCAGAGTCCGGACCTGACGGCCGAAATCCACGCCGGACTGGCGGAGGCCCGGGCGAAAGATGTTCGTTTGCTCTATCTTTTCCTGGCACCCGGCGCGGAGGAAATCCGGGAAGGACTGGTCCGGGCCGGCGCGTTTTATGCCGGATGCAAGGTGGATTTCTCCAAGCCGGTTTCCCCGGCCGCACTCCCGCCGCCCGGCGCCGAAATCAGCGCGTGCCGGGAAAACAGCCGCGCCTTGGAGCAACTGGCTTTTCAAAGCGGCGCGCATAGCCGGTTCCGGCTGGACCCGTGCTTTCGCAACCAGGAGTTTGAACGCCTGTATCGGGAATGGCTCGAGTCTTCGCTCCGCGGCGATGCCGGCAAGCGGGTCTTCATCGCCGGCTCCGCCGCGGCCCCCCGCGGCCTGGTCACGGTGGAACCCGGCGAACCGTTCCGGATCGGGCTGCTGGCCGTCGACGCCGGACAGCGGGGCCAGGGCCTGGGCCACCGGCTCCTGGCCGCCGCGGAACGCTTCAGCCATGACAACCAGGCGCAGGAACTGCGCGTGGCCACCCAGGCTGAAAACCAGGGGGCGTGCCGGTTCTATGAAAATTGCGGGTTCCGCATTCTGTCCAAAACGGATATATTCCATGTCTGGTTTACACCCGCATAGAAACACCATGCTGCGTATCCCCTTCAACAAACCGTTCCTGACCGGCAGGGAAACCGACTACATCCGCCAGGCCGTGGAATCCGGCAAGATTTCAGGCAACGGCGCTTTCACCCAGAAGTGCCAGCGTTTTCTGGAACAGCGCTGCGGCTTCCGGAAGGTGCTGCTGACCACCAGCTGCACCGATGCGCTTGAAATGGCGGCCATTCTTTCCGGCGTCGGTCCCGGCGACGAAGTCATCGTGCCGGCGTTCACGTTTGTTTCGTCCGCCCTCGCGTTTGTGCGCCAGGGCGCCAAAATCGTGTTTGCCGACAGCCGGCCGGACAATCCCAATCTGGACCTGCGGATGGTGGAGGCCTTGATCACTCCGCGCACCCGCGTGCTGGTGGTGGTCCACTATGCCGGCGTCGCCTGCGACATGGAGGCGGCCATGGCGCTGGCGGCCAAGCACCGCTTGCTCGTGGTCGAGGACGCGGCCCAGGCCATCGACGCCACCTACAAGGGCCGGCCGCTGGGCGGCATCGGCCATCTGGGTTGCTTCTCCTTCCATGAGACCAAGAACATCATCGCCGGCGAAGGTGGCGCCCTGGTCATCAACGACGAGCGGTTCCTGCGCCGGGCGGAGATCATCTGGGAAAAAGGCACAAACCGCGCGGAATTCTTCCGCGGCGAAGTGAATAAATACGGCTGGGTGGACACGGGCTCTTCGTTCCTCCCTTCGGAAATCATCGCCGCCTTCCTCTGGGCCCAGTTGGAACACCTGGAGGCCATCCAGGCCAAGCGCCGGGCGCTGTGGGCCGCGTATGCCGCCGGTCTCGCCGATTTGGCGCGCCAGGGCCTGTTCACGCTGCCGGCGCTCCCGGATTTCGCCAGCAACAATGCCCACATGTTCTATCTTGTTTGCCGGTCCCTGGAGGAACGCACGGCGCTCATCGCCCACCTGAAACAGCAAGGCATCCTGGCGGTATTTCATTATCTGGCGCTGCACCGCAGCCCGTTCTATGCCGCGAAACACGACGGCCGGGAACTGCCCGAGGCCGACCGGTATGCCGACCGGCTCCTGCGCCTGCCCATGTTTTTTGATCTCGCCCCCGCCCAGGTCGCGGAAATCTGCGCGCACATCCGGCAGTTCTACGGCGCGGCGCCTTCAGGCTTCTGAAACACCCCGAGAATGGACGTGCCCCACGGATAGCGGAGCCGTTCCATTCCGGCCGCCTCCAGGCGCAGCAGCGCCGCCAACATCCGGTTGACCGGCCGGGCCGGAATCCGATGGGATTTCAGCGCGTGGGCATGCAATTGCTCCGGCGTGGCTGCCGACGGCGGCCGGAACAGCAGCCGGTTCATCAACAGCACCGGGCTCAGGAAAAACATGAAGTATTCCGCCCGGAGCAGGCGGAGTCCCGCGGCGGCCGCCAGGTTCCCGAAATCCGCCCGATTGTAACGCCGCTGGTGGTGCGCCAGGTCGTCGTTGTAGGTCCAAAAAAAATCGAGGGCGGGCGTGGTGACAAACAGCAGTCCCCCCGGTCGCAAGGCGGCCGCGACCTGCCGGATCACGGTCTCATGTTCCGGAATATGTTCCAGCACATCGAGCAGAAAGACCAGGTCCCATTCCGCCCGCCACGGCAGAGATAGCAGATCAACCTGATAGCGGTTCGCGTATCCGGACACGATCGGACCGGCCAGCGCGAGCGCCCGCAACGAGCTGTCCGCCAACGCCAGTTCTGCGAACCGCCGGCCTTCCTGAACATGCAGATATTCCACCCACCCGCCGCAGCCCCCCCCCAGGTCGATGGCGCGCAAGGTGCCGGGCGAACTTGATCCGGAACCCAACTCCCGCTGCAGCGCCCGGTGCAGCACCCGGTTGCGCCCGGCATACCAGAAATGTTCCCGCTGCATGCGGATCAACAGGTCGAAGGCCTGCTCATCATACTCGTCGTTGCGGTGCTGGCTGGGTTGCGGCAGGGTAAAAATCCCGTCCCTCGGTTCAAATGGCACGGGGGTGGTCATTCTGCCGCCGGCTCCGCATTTTCCGGCCAGAGCGAAGGCACCAGAATCCATTTCTCCGTGCCCTCGCGCTCATAGAAAGGCGCGAGGTTCTCGCCGCCATACAGTTTCAACCGCCACAGCACATGCTTCTCCCGCCACCAGGGCGGCTGGTGGCGCGACAGCCGGAACACCGCCAGGTCGCCCCGGACATCGGTCCAGACGCCTTGATAGGGCACCACGTTCTGCGGCAACCGGCCCACGAAGAACAGGGCATCGCCCTCCGGCATGAAAAACACCCGGCGTTTCCGGCCGTCCGCCGTGTACTTGGCGATCTCGCTCAGCACCGCCTGGATGTCGGCCTCCGTGAGATACGGCGCCGGATCCACGTGCATGCCCCAGCCCCACTCCAGCTTCTGCGGATAATTCCGCGGGCCGGTGACCAGGCCGTTGTTGTAGCTGAATTTCAGCATCCCGAGCGCACTGCCGCCGAACACCAGCAAGGACAGGCCGGCGGCGGCGCGGACGGACAACCCGCGGAACCGGGCCTGCGCCAAGCCCGCAACCCCGCGGCACAACAGCCACGGAAGGCCCAGCGTCAGCCACATGAACCCCATCTGGGTGTACAGTTCATACCACATCTGGGGCCGGATCGGGATGACCGCCAGGGCGCATGCGCCCAACACCATGGGCACCAGAAATTCACGGGTCCGCCAAAAGGAAATCCCCACCAGCACGGCATAGGTAATCAGCCAGGGAGTTTTATTTGAGAAAAACAGCCGCTCCAGGCGGTTGTCCGACAAATGCCCCATGGCCGCCGTGGAATCCGAAACCAATCCCGCCCAGTTCTGCCACAGAAACACCAGCTGGGCCACGACCAGCACCAGTGCCAGTCCCAGCCACACCCAGTCCCCGCGCACTGGGCGCCGGTGCGGCGGGTTCCACCCGAGGTCGCAGGCGAATAAAAACAGGATGCCGCAGAAATAGAGCAGCCCGACCGGGTGGATCAGGGCACCGATCCCGGAAACGGCCAGGGCCTTCCACGGATGGCCCCGATCCATGGCCACGAAACTCCAGACCGTCACCGCCCATAACATGGCTTCCGGCCGGGCCATGTTGCCGGCCACCACGGAATTGATCCCTAGCAGGAACAGGGTGGCCACTCCCGCGGACAAAACGGGCCAGGGACGGCGCGCCACGATCACCAGAATGCCCACATACGCCAGCGCGATGTAAACCCAGGACATCCAGCGCGCCAAGGCAAAGGAAAACCCGGTGAATTTGAATAGAATCCCCAGCGGAATCTGATAAACGGGCGAAAGCGGCACGATCCGGTCCGGATTCAGCGATTCTGAAAACAACGTGTTGTGCGCGGCCACGGATACCGTGGACCACAAATACCACGGTTCGTCATTCCAGGGGTTCGGCAGGGTGAATCCCGCGCGGAGATGGACGTGCGCCGACAGGAGCAGGGCAACAGCCGCCACGGCCAGCAGCCCGATGCGGGTGGCCGTCCGGGAGGATTCAAACGCGCCGGACATACTCATGGGACGTATCCTGCCAAAATGCATAACGATTTGCCAAACCGGATTTTAAACGATCATCCGCCCAATAAAGCGGCTTGTTTTGACGGCGGGATTTGGTTCATTCTGATGGCGCGTGACATGCGGGCCCTCCATCCTGACCAACATGGCTTTCGTGCAAAGCCGGATCTGGCGCGAAACCACCGCCTCCATTTGCCGCGGGCATGAGTCCCCCGATGAACTCGGCGTGTGGCGGCAGGTTTTCCGGCTGCTCGGGCGGCGCGCCCGCTTTGATGTGGTGGTCACCATGGGCTCCCGGGTCTCCCTGGCCTACGGCGTGCTCTGCGGCTTGTTGCACCTGCCCTCCCGGCAGATCATGACCGAAGTGTTCCTGGATGCGCCGCGGCCAAAGGCACCCGCCTGGCGGATCAAAACCGCCCTCTTCCGCTGGGTCTCCCAGCGGGCGTTCGGCATCCTGACCAACAGCCGGGCGGAAGTGGTGTTCATCGCCCGCCGTTTCGGATTGCCGGCGGGCATGCTCCGGTTCGTTCCAATGCACACCACCTTGAAACAACCGGAGCTTTCGCCTGCGAATGAAGGCTTTATCCTGTCCATCGGCCGCACCCTGCGCGACACGCCCACGTTGCTGCAGGCCTTCCGCATGCTGGAAGCCCGGTTGGTCCTCGTTGTCGGGCGCCAGGATCCCCTGCCCGCCGATCTGCCGCCCAATGTCGAAGTCCACCGGGAAATTCCGATGGCCCGGTGCCACGATTTGCTGCGGCGCGCGGCGGTCGTTGTGATTCCTCTTTTGCCGGCGGAACGCTCGACCGGCCAGGTCGTTCTCTTCGAAGCCATGGCCACAGGCAAGCCGGTGGTGGCTACTCGCGCGCCCGGAATCGTGGATTATGTCCGCGACGGCGAGAACGGCCTGCTGGTCCCGCCCGGCGATGCCCGCGCCTTGGCGGACGCCATCGACCGGCTGCGAAAAGATCCCGCCCTGGCCGAGCGCATGGCCCGCACCGCCCTGGTTGATTGCCGCACCGAGCTGGCCCCGGACACTCATGCGCGGCGCAAGCTCGAAGCCATCCGCCAGTTGTGGACCCCGTCCGCTCCGGGAGGCCCCGCGTGAAATCCCCGCACCGGGTGCTGAACCGATGCCTGGCCTGGCTTCAGGGCTGCGGCATCCTGTTCATTGTTTTCGGCATGGGCCTGGCGCTGGCCGGCGCCGCCTGGAATTTCTGGCGGACCGCCACGTCCGAACCGCTGATGCCGGCCACCTGGGCCGGCATGGCCCTCTATCTGGTGGTGGCGGGCGGAGCGTTGTATGGCCTGCACCGGCTTTTTTGCCGGTTCGGCGCGCGCGTCTTCATCTGGACGGTCATCCTGGCTGCCGTGCTGATCCAATTGGCCGCCATCTGCGCCACTCCCCGGAACTGGAAATGGACCAGCGATGCGGCCATCTTCAACTACTATCTGAATCACCTGGCCGATGGCGCGTATTCCCCGGCCACCCTCGAGGATCTCAGCCAATACTACGATTATCGCGTCTGGACCCGGCGGGCGCTGCCGTTCTACTATCTGCTCCGGGTCACCGCGGGCTCATCCGGCTTCATGCCGGCGGCGCAAGCGTTCCAGGCGCTCCTGATCGTGCTGGCGTTGGGCCTGACCTGGCGCATCGCACAGTTGTTTTTCGGCAGGCGCGTGGCCTTCTGGGCCGTCAGTCTCCAGTTGCTCATGCCCTACCGGTGGTTCATCTGCATCGATTTGAATCATCACGTACTGGGCGGCTTCTATTTCCTGGCCGGCTTGTGGATCCTGGCGGAATGGCTGAAGCCGGCGCGGCCGCCGCTGCAGACCGCCGGCCTGACCCTCGCCGCGGCCGGGTTGCTGCCGCTGATGCGCCTGGAGGGCGGCATCGACACCGTTTTTGCCGGCGCCGTCTTCCTGGTGCTGCTGTTCACGTGGCTCACGGGCCGCCGCAGTTCCGGCCAGATGCTGGGCTCCGCGGTCTGCCTGCTGGGCCTGCCGCTGCTGGCGGCGGCGCTGCTCCTGGCGCCCTTGTCCCAACGCATCGAAACGGCTGACCGCTATCACCATGAAAGCGGCGCCATCGCCTTCATGGCGCGCGGCTGGGCCCCCGAAACCGGCGGTGAATATTGCCGCACCTACGAAACCATCGATATTGCGACGCCCGCGGCCGATAAAAAAACCGTGCAAGCGTCCATTCTCGCCTCGCAGGCGTTCTACAATCCGCGGGCCCTGCTGGTCCGGCTGCTGCCGGAAAAAATTGCGAAATACTTCCTGCTCGGCTACGCCTCCGGTGCCGAAGAAATGCTGGTGCGGAACCGGGCCATCCGCGTCCGGGCCCTGGCGGAAGGCGCCCGCACGGCGTTTCTGCTGGCCGCGCTGCCCGTCATGATCTGGGGCGGCTGGCTGTTGCTGCCCCGCCTGCGCCGCAACCGCCGGCTGGCGCTGGTTGTCCCGTGCGCCATCCTCAGTGCCACCTATGTGCTGCTGGGCGAAACCTCGCCCCGCTATTCCTTCTATATCCAGCCGTTCCTGTTCATGCTGGCCGCGCTGCCGCTGGCCCTGCCCCGCCGCCGGCGCCGTTTCCTGCTCCGCGCCGGCCTGCCCGCTGCCCTGCCCCCCCTGCTCATTGTCGCGGCCACCTTGGCCGCCGTTGTTCTCCTGCTGGCCGGCGGCCGGCCGGCACTGACGCAGCGGGCGCTGCAGGACATGCGCACCTGGGGGGCGGCCGGCGCACGGACCCTGGCCGGCCCTCCAACCCAGGCGCCGTTTGAAATCCAGCTGGCACCGGAGGTCAGCGCGCAAGGCACGGCCTGGGGTCCCCTCCAGGTGCCGGACATTTCACCCAGGCCCGCGGCGATCACGTTTTATGCCCTGCCCGAGGGGGCCTTCGCCATTCGCCTGCGCGATGCCCGGCTGCTGGTGACCACCGCCGGCGGCCAGCAAACAAACTCCTTGCCCGCGCGAATCCGCTTGGAATATCCTGATTCCGGTCTGGGCGAGATGCGTTTCCGCTCCGACGCGGTGTTGCCGTATCCGTTGCGCGTCGGGTACGTCACCTACGAATTTCATGAAAAAACAACTAAGTGACCTGGCCTGCTTCGGCGGAAAACCGCTCTTTGCCGAAAAATTCTACGTCGGCCGCCCCAACCTGTGCGCCCGCGAAAAACTGCATGCGGCGCTGGACGGCATTTTCGACAACCGCTGGCTGACCAATGACGGCCCCTACCTCCGGCGCTTCGAGGAAAAACTCCAGGAATATCTTGGCGTGCGCCACGTGGTCGCCGTCTGCAACGCCACCATCGGCCTGCAGATGGTCTACCGCGCCCTGGGCCGCGCCCGCGCCGACCGGAAAAAGGCCTTGATGCCGGCGTTCACCTTCATCGCCACGGCCCACGCCTGGGAGTGGGAAGGCGGCCAGCCTGTTTTCTGCGACGTGGATCCAGAGCGCCACCTCCTCTCACCGGCCGATGTCTCCGCCCGGCTGGACCCCGGCGTCGGCCTGCTGGTGGCCGTGCATACCTGGGGCCAACCCTGCCGGATCGAACAACTGGAGGCGCTCGCCAAGGCCCGCCGCATCCCGCTGGTCTTCGATTCCGCCCATGCCTTTTCCAATTTCCACGGTTCCCGGCGCATCGGCGGTTTCGGCGACGCCGAAGTGTTCAGCTTCCATGCCACCAAGTTCTTCAACACCTTCGAAGGCGGCGCCATCACGACGAACAACGATGCCCTTGCCGCCGAATTGCGCTACATGCGGAATTTCGGTTTCTCCGGCTACGACCAGGTGTCCCATCTGGGCACCAACGGCAAAATGCAGGAGATCTCCGCGGCCATGGGCCTGTGCCTGCTGGAGGAAGTCGACCGGTTGCTTGAAACCAACCGCCGCAATTATCAGTGCTATCTCGACTCCTTCCGCGCCTGCCCCGGTCTCTCGATCCTGCAGCTGGAACGGCCCGATCAGTTGAACTGCCAGTACATTGTCGGCACCTTGGCCGCCAACTTGACGGCCGGCACCCGCGATCTGTTGGTCGACGTCCTCTGGGCGGAAAACCTCATCGCCCGCAAGTATTTCCACCCCGGCTGCCACCGCGCCGCGCCGTATGCGGCCCGCACGCCCGCGCCCGTCCTGCCCGTGACCGAGGATTTGTGCCGGCGGGTGCTGGTGTTCCCCACCGGCACCGCGGTTCAACCCGAAAACATTCAGCAGATTGCGGAATGTGTCCGCTTCCTCCTGGAGCATGCCGATGACATCCAGCGCCGCCGTGAAAAATCCACCTGAACCAATCGTTGTCTGGGGCGGCGGCGGCCACGGCCATGTCGTCATCGACCTGTTGCGGGCCGTCGGCGGATGGACCATTACCGGCATTCTCGACAACCTCAATCCCAGGGGCGCGCGGATCATGGATGTGCCGGTCCTCGGCGATGCCGACCAGCTCCCGGCTCTCCGGCAGCAGGGCCTCGCGCACATCGTGGTGGCCATCGGCGATCCCGCCGCCCGCGCCGCCATGCTGGCCCGGGCGGAAGCGCTCGGATTCCGCATGCCCACGCTGATCCATCCCGCCTGCATTGTTTCGCCGTCCGCCGTGATCGGCCCCGCCTGCGTCCTCTGCGCCGGCGCCATCGTCGGCCCCCAGGCCGTCCTCGGCACCGGCGTCATCGTCAACACCCGCGCCAGCGTGGACCACGACAACCGCATCGGTGATTTCGTCCACGTGGCTCCCGGCGCCACCGTCTGCGGCTTCGTGACCATCGGCCGCGAAACCTGGGTCGGCGCCGGCGCCGTGGTGCGCGACCATCTCGCCATCGGCAGCCGGGTCATGGTCGGCGCCGGCGCGCTGGTCCTCAAGCACGTGCCCGACGGCCTGACCGTCTACGGCAACCCCGCCACGCCGCAGAAAAAGGAGCCCAAGGCATGAGCCCCCGCCTCGATTTCACCATCGTCCTGCCGGTCTACTACAACGAGGAGTCGCTCCTGCCCGCCTATGAGAAACTCAAGGCGATCATCCTGGCCCAGCAACCGCGCCTCCGGGGCGGCCTGCTCTATGTGGACGACGGCTCGGGCGACGGCTCCTTCGGCGTCCTGCAGCAGATCCACGCCCAGGGCGAAATCCCGGTTTCGGTCGTCAAGCTCTCGCGCAATTTCGGCCAGGTCATGGCCATTCGCGCCGGCATTGCCCACTGCGAAGCCGCCGCCGCCATCGTCATGTCCGCCGACGGCCAGGAACCCGTCGACCTGATCCCGCAGATGCTGGCCGAGCACTTCGAGAAGAAGTCCGAAGTGGTCATCTGCACGCGCGCCGACCGCGAGGAAGGGGCCTACCGCACGTGGACCTCCCGCCTCTTCTACGCCACGATGCGCAAGCTGTGCTTCAAGGACATGCCGACCGGCGGCTTCGACTGCTTCCTGCTCGGTCCGGCCGCCATGGCGGCCTTCCGCCAGGAGCAGGAACTCCAACCCTTCCTGCAGGGCCAGATCCTGCGGCTGGGATTCGCGCGCACGCTGATTCCCTATACCCGCCTCAAACGCGAGTTCGGCCGTTCCCGCTGGACGCTCGGCAAAAAAGTGGCCTACTTCTTCGACGGCCTGATGAACTACTCGTTCTTCCCCATCCGCGCCGTGTCCTACCTGGGCATCCTGCTGGCGGCGCTGGGCCTGCTGTATGCCGTCGTGGTCCTGCTGGCCAAGGTGCTGGTCGGGAATCCCGTCAAGGGCTGGACCCCGCTCATGATCGTGGTCCTCGTCCTCGGCGGCGCCCAAATGCTCACCCTCGGCGTCTTCGGCGAATACCTCTGGCGCATCCTCGTCCAGGTCCAGCGCCGCAGCCCCTACCTCGTCGAACAGGTGCTCCCGCCCCGCGAATCCTGACCCGCCCCCGTTTTCTTCTGTTGCCCGGCCACCGGCCCTTGGGCTAGAATCCGCCCTTTGATACATGCTGGCGGTTGGACCGCCACCGAACCACGAAGGAGCGCGACGATGGAACAGATCAAACTCGGCCTGCCGAAGGGCAGCCTGCAGGAAAGCACGTTCTCCCTGATGAAGAGGGCCGGCTGGAATTTCAAGGTCGGCTCCCGCTCGTATGTGCCCACCGTCGATGATCCCGCCATCGCCGCGCGCCTCATCCGCCCCCAGGAAATCGCCCGCTATGTCGAACTCGGCCTCCTCGATGCCGGCCTCACCGGCTACGACTGGATCTATGAAAACGGCGCCGACATCATCGAAGTCGCGGAACTCTGCTATTCCAAGGCCACCAGCAATCCCGTGCGCTGGGTAGTGGCCGTCCCCAACGATTCGCCCATCCAGAGCGTCAAGGACCTCCAGGGCAAGCGCATCGCGACCGAAGCCGTCGGCCTCACCAAGCGCTACCTTACCGACCACGGCGTCACCGCCGAAATCGAATTCTCCTGGGGCGCCACCGAAGTCAAGGCTCCCGAACTGGTCGACGCCATCGTCGAACTGACCGAGACCGGCTCCTCCCTGCGCGCCAACCAGCTGCGCATCGTGGACACCGTCCTGACCTCCACCACCCGCCTGATCGCCAACAAGGACGCCTGGGCCAACCGCGAAAAACGCGCGAAGATCGAACAGATCGCCCTGCTCCTCAGCGGCGCCCTCAACGCCGAAAACAAGGTGCTGCTCAAGATGAATTCCAAGAAGGGCGATGTCGCCGCCATCTGCGGCGTGCTGCCTGCGCTCCACGCCCCCACCGTCAACCCGCTGGGCGATCCCAGCTGGGTCGCCATCGAAACGGTCGTGGATGAATCCATCGTCCGCGAGATCATTCCGCAGCTCAAGGCCGCCGGCGCCTCCGGCATTATTGAACTTGCTTTGAACAAGGTCGTGCCGTAAATACATGCGGCGAGTCTAACACAAGGAGACAACCATGGGTTCCGTCAAAAAGAAACGCCGTCTGAAGATGGCCAAGCACAAACGCCGCAAACGTCTGCGCGCGGACCGTCACAAGAAGAAATAGGGGACCGGCCCTTCAACGGGCGCACCATCATGCATGGCTTTGGCCAATGGCGGCTCGCGCTCGGGCTGGTCCTGTTCGGCGTGGCGGCCGGTTGCCGCTCGCTGCCTGGCCCTCCGCCCTTGCTGGACGGAGGGCTTGTTTCGTCTCCGGAAACCCTCACCCCCGACCAGCAGCGCGCGGCCCAGGCACACGCCCTCTATGCCATCGGCATCCATCACGAACTGGCCGACGAATACGCCCCGGCCTACGATGCCTACCGGCAGGCGGCCGCGCTCGACCCCACCAATGAACGCCTCGTCCTGCGCATGGCCTCCACGCTCGTGCTGCAGCGCAAGACCGAGGACGCCCTGCATGTCGTCGAGGATTTCATCTCCCGCAATCCCGCCTCCGAAAGCGCCCTGCTCTGGCTGGCCACCTTCTACGGCAGCACCGGCGACCAGGCGCGCGTCATCGAACTGTTCCGCCAGCTGACCCGCCAGTATCCCGCCAAGCCCCTCGGCTGGCTCCAGCTGGCTGCCGCCACCGCCCGCGCCGGCGACACCAACGCCGTGGAGCAAATCCTCCAGGACGGCCTGGCCAAGGCGAAACCGCCAACCGAACTCCGCCAGGAACTCGTCCGCATCGAACTCGGCCGCCTCCAGGCCGCCCGGGACCCCGCCGTCCGCAACGCCTCCCGCCAGCGGGCCATCGCCATCCTGCGCCAGGTCGTTTCCGAAATCCCCGGCGACACCGACACCCTCTTCACCCTCGGCGATCTGCTGGCGCAGGACGGCCAGTTCGAAGAAGCCATCCGCACCTACGAAAAAGTCGACCGCCTCCAGCCGTCCAATCTCCAGGCCCGGCAGCGGCTCGCCAAGACCTTCCTCGCCATGGACGACCAGCCCAAGGCCATCGCCATCCTCGAAAAGCTCGCGCAGGACCGCAAGAGCCCCGCCGATGTCCACTACTACCTCGCCGAGCTCTATCTCCAGGCCAGCGACACGTCCAACGCCGTGGCCCAGTTCCGCATCGCCGCCGAAGCCACCCCCACCGATCCCAATCCCTGGATCAAGCTCGCCGCCCTGCAGGCCGACACCGACCCCGAAACCGCCGTCGCCACCCTCAACGAAGCCCTCGCCAAGATGCCCAACGAGCCCAAGGTGCTGGAAGTCCTGGCCCTCGTCCGCCAGCAGCAGCGCCGCTTCGAAGAAGCCGCCGCCCTCCTGCAGCAGGTCTACGAGCTCGTCACCGCCAAGGATCCCGAAGCCATCCCCTCCAACCTGTTCTTCTATAACTTCGCCACGGTCTGCACCCAGCTCCGCCGCTCCGACGATGCCGCCAACTGGCTCCACCGCGCCCTCGAGCAGGAGCCCGCCATGCTGGACCTCTACATGCAGCGCGCCCTCACCGGCACCGCCACCTTCCGCCGGAACGCGACGCGCGTGCTACGCACCCTCGCGGATCTGCCCAGCACCGAATCCGCCGCCGTCCACGCCCATCTCGGCAACCTCTACCTCGCCCAGAACCGCAACGCCGCCGCCATTCGCGAATTCGACGCCGCCATCGCCATTGTTGAACGCGATTCCCTGCAGGCCGCCGTCCTCTCCCCGCGCTTTTATTTCTGGTTCGGCGTCGCCCTCGACCAGGACCACCAGACCGACCGCGCCGTGAAAATGTTCGAAACCTGCCTCAAGCTGGAACCCGGTTTCGCCGACGCCCACAACTACCTCGCCTATGTCTGGGCCGTCCGCGGCGAGCGCCTCGACGACGCCCTGCGCCACATCCAGGCCGCCCTCGCCCTCGATCCTGAAAACGCCGCCTATCTCGACACCCTCGGCTGGGTCTATTACCAGCAGGGCAACTACGCCGAAGCCCTCAAGCTTCTCCAGCAGGCCGATGCCCTCCACCCCAACGATCCGGAAATCCTCGGCCACATCGAGAAGACGAAGGAAAAACTCGCGCCCACCGCCCCCTGAGCCGCACCGCGGCCCCCCATGCGCTTGCTCGCGGCATACGCCACCCGGACGACACCGGAGGTCGTCCCTCCCAAATGCGACCCCGCACGGGCCGGGCTTCGTGCCGGCCGGAAAACGCCGCGAAAGTGCCTTTTTTAGGCCTTTTCGGCCTTTTTCCACCCTGAGCCCCCCCCTCTGGCCTTGAGCCGCGAGCAAGCGCATGGAGGAACTCGAAGGCCCCCTCCGCTCCTTGCCACCACCCCTGCCACCCGCTATGCTCCCACCCATGCGATTTCCCCGCAAAGCCTTCATTCTGGCCGCCGGCCTCGGCACCCGCCTGCGGCCCCTCACGCTTGAAACGCCGAAACCCATGTTGCCGCTGTGGAACCGCCCTATGCTTGCCCGCACGCTCGACATGCTGGCGGGATGGGGCGTCAAGCAGGTCCTCATCAATCTCCACCACGCGCCGGGGCCCATTGTCCATTATCTCGCCGGCCAGCCGTTCCCGCAGCTGCGCATCTCCGCCGTGTTCGAACCGGTCATCCTCGGCACCGGCGGCGCCCTCCGCAACGCAAAGTGGTTTGTCGACGAACCCTTCTGGCTCCTGAACGCCGACGTGGTGGCCGATCTCAATCCCGCACCCCTGCTCCGCGCCTGGCGGACACCCCAAACCCTCGCGGCCTGCTGGCTCACCGAAGACGCCGGCCCCAGGACCGTCCGCTGCGAGCGCGGCATCATCCGGAATTTCAACGATCCACGCCGCGGGCACGCCACGTTCTGCGGACTGCAGTTGCTGGACGAGCGCATCCTGCCGTTCATCGCTCCGCAAGGGTTCGACACGATCATCGCCGCCTACCAGCGCGCGCAGCAGCGCGGCCACCGCATCGCCGGCGTCTTCGTGCCCGGTTCGTTCTGGGCCGACATCGGCACGCCCGCGCAGTATGTCCAGGCCCACC
>CAZMOR010000177.1:0-5360 GCA_964567795.1 uncultured Verrucomicrobiota bacterium | reverse complement strand
CCTGGAACATGGCATCCTTGGCCTTGGAATAATCCACCCAGCGGGCCCGCGATTCTAGATCCATCGGGCTCAGCTTCCACCGCTTGGACGGGTCTTCGATTCTCGCCTTGAACCGTCTCTCCTGTTCCTCGTCGGAAACTGAGAACCAGTACTTGATCAAAATGATGCCCGACCGCACCAGCATCCGTTCGAATTCCGGACACGACCGCAGGAATTCCTCGTACTCCGCCTCGGTGCAGAAGCCCATCACGTGCTCCACGCCGGAGCGGTTGTACCAGCTGCGGTCGAACAGCACCATCTCCCCCGCCGCGGGCAGCTGCGCCACGTAGCGCTGGAAATACCACTGCGTCTTCTCCTTGTCCGTCGGCGTGCCCAAGGCCACCACTCGGCAGATGCGGGGATTCAGGCACTCCGTGATCCGCTTGATCGCGCCGCCCTTGCCCGCCGCATCGCGCCCCTCGAAGATCACCACCACCTTCAGGCCCTTCTGCTTGATCCATTCCTGGAGCTTCACCAGCTCGAGCTGGAGCCGGGCCAGCTCTTTCTCGTATTTCAACTTCTTTTCCCGCCGCTCCGCTTTCGTCTTCGTCTTCATGCGCGCCTCCGCCGGACGTCCCGCCCGCATTTCCATCCTAGCGCCCGCCCCGGCCGATGCAAAGCCCGGAATCACGCCGGCCGGCGGCCGGCGTTTTGCGCTTGCCTCCGGCCGCGGCTTCGGGCATCCTGTGTTTCTGCAAATAGAATCATGTCCAAGGAGGTTCCCATGTCCCTGCGCCCCCGGATCGCCGCCCTGTCGGCCGCGTTCGCCCTGTCCGCCGCCGCCGCCCTCGCCTACGACCAGCCCGCTGTCAACCTCGGCTTCACCAGCTTTCTCGACGGCGCCCCGCCGGCCGGGCCCGGCTGGTATGCCGCGCAGTATGTGCAGTACTACACCGCCGGCAAGCTCCCCGACCTGCCCTTCCCCGGCGATCCCGAACTCGAGGCCTGGATCAGCCTCACGCAGGTCATCTATCAGCACCCCCGGGCCTTGCCCGGCGGCGCCAACCTCGGCCTCGACCTGATCCTGCCGGCCGCCACCTTTGACCTGGAAGCCGACGGCACCCCCCTCACGGCCCAGGACGGCCTCGGCGACCTGCTCGTCGGCCCCTACCTCCAGTGGATCGTCATGGGCGCCCAGGGCCCGGTCTTCGCCCATCGTTTCGAACTGCAGACCATCCTGCCCACCGGCGACTACGACAAGACCCGCTCCATCAATCCCGGCGCGAATGTCGTCAGCCTCGACCCGTATTGGGCCGCCACCTGGTTCCTGGGCCCGAAATGGACCATCTCCGGCCGCTGCCACTTCCTCTGGAACGCCGAAAACGACGATCCCAATGTCCCGGATCCGGCGGTCTCCGACACCCAGGCCGGCACCGCCATCCACGCCAATTTCGCCACCGAATACGAAGTGCTGGCCAAGCATCTGCGCCTGGGCTTCAACGGTTACGCCTTCCGCCAGTTGTCGGACAGCCAGGTCAACGGCAATGACACGGACGGCGCCAAGGAACAGGTCGTCGGCCTCGGACCCGGCGCCTTGTGGAGCTTCAATCAGGAAAACCACCTGTTCGTGAATCTCTACTTCGAGACCGCGGCCCAAAGCCGGCCCGAAGGCGAACGCCTGAACATCCGGTACGTCTACCACTTCTAGACGGCAACCCGACGGCTTGCAGGCCGGCTCCGGCGCCGCTCACGGCGCGGCAGGATCCGGCCTTTCCTTTTCCCGGAACACCACCACCCCGGCGGGACTGATGTCCCAGGCCAGGCCGGCCACCTCGGCGATCGTGGCAATCGCATCGTAAAGACTGATTCGCCGGAGATTCAACGTAACCGTTCCGGCCGTCATTTCCGGCTCCGGCGGTGCCTCCCCGCCGCCAAAATTCCATTCATCGACGCCGGCCCCGGCCCGCGGCGCCAGCCGGTCATCGGCTTCTGGCGCCGGCGGATTCCACCCCTCCAGGCGGCGGGTCTTCAACACCATGTTGATACCTTCCCGGTCAGGATCGGCGGCGATGCCGGCTTCAATCAGGAAATTCACCACGTCCGCGACGGCGGCCCCGCGAAACTCCATGGCGGGAATGATGATGCTCCGCAGCCGGGCTTCGGCACGGTCGCGCGCTGTTTGCGAAACCTGCAGTGAAAAATCCCGGCCGCCCAGCGCCACCACCGCCCCGTTGGACGGCGTGAAGGGTCCGGAAAACTCCCCGGTGCGCGCATCGCGCAGAATCCAGGTCTCCGCCCGCAGCGGACCGCCCAGCGCCAGGCCGGCGAGGAACAACAGCCGCAGTCCGGGGGCGCGCAGCATGCTCAGCCCGGCGGATTCTCGGTCTTCGTCTCGGCCGGCGCTTTCGCCGCCGGCGGCGGCGGCGCCTCGTCGGCGATCGGCGCCAGCACCAGCCGGAACCCGTTCACCGCGCCGCGGGCGTTGCCCAGGAAGCCATACGTGATCTCGCACCCCAGGCGCGACGGCAGGTGATCATCCCACCCGCCCCCCTGCCAGCCGCCGAATTCCCCGCTGCCGGCCAGTTTCGAAGTGGTTTCCCACACATTGCCGCCCGCCCCGAACAGGCCCCAGGCGTTTTCGCCGCTGGCCTCCACCGGCGCGGTCACCGGGAATCCGTCCTGATAACCGGAAATGAACTGCAGGTCCCGGAATACCGCGGCCATGGCCTCGTCCCCGTAATTGCCCCGGCGCGGCGGCCAACCTTCGCCCCACGGATAGACGGCTTCCATTCCCGCCCGCGTGTAATAGATCGCCTCCATGCGGGATGGCAGCCGGTAGCGCCAGCCTTCCAGCAACCGGCCGGCGGCGCGCTCCTGCTCGGTCAGCCAGGCGGCATAGGCCACGGTGTCCTCGAAATTCACGCGCACGACCGGCTGGCGCGGATCCCGCAGCGACTGCTCGCGGAAATCGCCGCTGTCGTGCGCGGGATCCTTCTTCAGATACTGGTCGTTGGTGACTTCAAACCGTCCAATCCACATCCCCAGCACCGGCACCCAGACAAATTCAATGCCGGCGGATTTCGCGATCCACGGCTGGCCTTCAACCGGCAGGGCGCCGGTCACTTCCAGCGGGGCCACAACCGGTATGACCGGCCCCTTTTTTTCCTCTTTCTGGACCGGCGGCGGCGGTGTCGGCGCCAGTTCCTTCGCGCTCATCTTCGGTTCCGGGTTCCGCATGGCCAGCAGCGTCACATAGCCCACCACGCCCAGCGCCGCGCCGATGGCCAGCAGCGTGGCGACCATCCCCAGCAGTTGCCGGATGCGCTTCCATTCCGCCGGACTCCGGCCGCGGCGGCGGGTCACCCGCTCGCCGGACAGCGCCCGAACAAAATCCTCGCAGCTGGCAAACCGGTTGCGCGGCTTGCGGGCCATCGCCCGCCGCAAGGCCGACCGGACTTCCGACGGCAAATCGCCCGGCGGATCATCATCCGGTCCGGGCGGGGTGCCGGTCAGCAGTTCCCACGCCAGGGCCGCCAGGGCGAATTGATCGCTGCCGGAATCCGGTTCATCCTCTTCATCCCGGATCTCGGGCGCCAGATAGGCGCCCGTCGCGCCGGAGCGCACGGCCTTGCCGCGGACAAAGCCCAGATGCTGGCGGGGTGTCAGGCCGAAATCGGTCACCCGGACGACGCCGTCCGGTCCCAAAAACACGTTGGACGGCTTGAGATTGCCATGCGCAATGCGCTGCTGATGCACGAAATCAAGCCCGCTGGCGATCTGCCGCAGCACCGGCCACAGCTCCTCCAGCGTCCGCCGCCCGCCCTGGCCGGAACGGGACCAGGTGCCGATGTCCACCCCCGGCGCGTAATCCCCCACCACATACGTCTGTTCGCCCACGTGCATCAAGCGCCGGATGATGGCGATGTTCGGATGGGTCTTGTCCGAAATCCGGCGGATGCCGGAGTTGATCACATTCATCAGCTTCTTCGAACGCCGCAGGTCGGGCGGCAGCCAGCGGATGGCCACCTCCTGCGAATTCTGCCGGTCGAAGCACTGCCAGACCTCCCCCAGTTGGCTCGACCCCAGGACCGCCAGGATTTCGTAGCGGTCCAGCAGCATCGTCCCCACCCGGATCTCCCGGGGACGATGTTCATCCCCCAGACGGGGTTCACTTTCGCGAGTGATCTTGGTCGTCTGGGTGGTCATGATCTGGCTGACTATGACTATTTCCCCTTTGCAGGACAATCAAATCCGGAGCCGTTCAACAGAATTTTAACATCCGCGCTGATCATCTCGCCGAAAATTTAGCAGAAGTGCCGGATTCCGGTTTCACCCAGACATCGGGCCACTGGTCGTTGCCGGTATGGAACGTCACCCGGGCGGCGCTTTCCGGCGGCGTCCCGATGCGCCAGAGAAAGATTTCATAGTCGGCCGTGTCATGCTCGTGTCCGCCTTGCGAGGCGCCGAACACCAGCAAGGCGCCGTCATTCGACACCCGCGGAAAATATTCATGGCTCCACTCGCCCGGCATGTCCAGCAGGGTTTCCAATGAACCGCCGTTCCGGTCCGTCCGGCAAATGCGGTTTTTCAAACGGCCGCCGCTCTCCACCAGCACCAGCCACTGACCGCCCGGAACAAACGCCAGCTGGCACCCTCCCGCCACGCGGGTTTCCGCACCGTCCGGCACGGTAAACAGGGACGTGCGGCGCTGCGCTCCCCGCACCGTCACCGCCACGCGCCCCCCGGCCGGATCCAGCGACGGCCCGGTCCAGAGCCGGCCTTCCTGCGGCCCCAGCAGGCTGGTTTCACGCCCGGATTCCACCTCCGCCTGGATCACTTCCCGCCCGCCGCGATGAAAAACCACGGCTTTCCCGTCACCCGTCCAGCCGGGTTCCGCCCCGTGTTCCGCCACGCGCCGTTCCTGGCCGGATTCCAAATCCAGCACCCAGATGTCCCAATCCTCCAGATTGCGGAACGAAACCCACTCCTGCCGCGACCGGGCAAAAACCACCCGCGTCCCGTCCGGCGAAATCTTCGGCGTGCTGTCCACGCAGGGATTGTCCGTCAGGCGCGTCACCCGGCCTCCCGGCCAGTCCAGCCGCACCAGTTCGTGCGAACCGAACATCGTCGAACTCCACACGATGAATCCGCTCCGGTCGCCCCAGACGGCGGCCAGCGCCGACCGCGCCGCGGCATCCATGGCCTGCACCGTCCCGGCCCCCGGCGCTTCCGGCGCGCCAGCCTTTTCCCGCGCCCGCCATTCCATGGCCCCGCCTCCGGCCGCCAGCAGGCCGAGCAGGAGGCCGCCCGCCGCCCAGGCCACGCGCTTGCGGCCGCCCCACAACAGGCCCAGCAGGCCGAGACCGCCCAGCGCATAATCC
>CAZMOR010000176.1:0-2018 GCA_964567795.1 uncultured Verrucomicrobiota bacterium | reverse complement strand
CATCGCCTACGACGACTACGGCATCGACGGCCTGCGCTGCGACTTCGGCCAGGGCCTGCCGCCGCAGCTGTGGGAGTACATCATCAACCGCACGCGCAACTTCAAGTGGAACTTCATGTTCATGGCGGAGACGCTGGACGGCGGCGTGCCCGGCTACCGCTCGAACCGGCACTTCGACATCCTGAACGAGAACATGGTCTTCCAATTCACCCAGGCGCACGTGAGCGATCCGGCGAGCCTGCGCACGCAGCTGGAGAACCGCCGCACGAGCTACAGCGGCGGGGCGAACCTGCTGAACCTGACCGGCCATGACGAGGTGCTGCCGTGGAGCGATCCGTGGGTGACGGCCTCGCGCTACGCGATGGTGTCGGCGGTGATGGGCGTGCCGATGGTGTTCTACGGCCAGGAGCAGGGCATCGGGCCCTACGCGGGCACGGCGGACAAGTGGACCGGGTTCACGAACTTCGAGCTGAACTTCGGCAAGTACATTCCGCATTTCAAGAAGTGGAACAAGCTGCGCTGCTGGGAGGAGCCGCCGCTGGACGCAGCCTCGCGCCAGATGGCGCAGTGGCACGGGCGCGTGAACTGGGCGCGGCACAACAGCCCGGCCCTGCAGAGCGCCAACCAGTATTTCCTCAGCCTAAAGACCGGCGGGGACAACACCAAGATCTTCGCGGTGGCCAAGTACGCGGCGGCGGGCGCGGTGTCGAACGGCCAGGACGCGGTGCTGGCGTTCGCGCTGTTCGTGAATTCGGGCGACCACTCGGGCTCGAGCGGCACCTACGACCTGGCCGGCTGCTGGGACCTGCTGGGGCTGCAGAACAGCACCAGCGTGTTCTACAACGTGCGCAACCTGGCGGCGAGCGATGCCGCGGCCACCCTCTGGTCGCCGGCGAAGAGCGGCGCCGAGCTCTACGCGAACGGCATCTGGGTCAACTTCCCGTCCGACAGCGGCGGGAACATCTACGACGACGGCGCGATCGTGCAATACCTCAAGATCGAGGAGGCCCCGGCGCCCGCGACGGCGACTTCGAATTCGCCGGTGGCCGTGCCGTACGCCTGGCTGGATGAATACTATGCCGGCGAACACACGGCGGCCGAGTACGAGACCCTGGCGGCGCAGACCGCCTCGAACGGAACGTCGGCCGTGTGGCAGATGTACGTGGCGGGGCTGAGCCCGGTCAGTCCGACGAGCGTGTTCGAGGTGGCGAACATGCAAAGCGCGGCGGGCGCGCAGGTGGCGGTCGCGGCGGTGTCGAACCGCGCGTACCGGATTGAATTCAACGACGGCGCGCTGACGAACCGGCCGCAGGCGTGGAGTCCGTTTGCGGCGAACGGGACGTGGACGAACCTGTCGCCCTACACGAACCGGCATGTGTTCGTGGACACGGGCGCGGCGACCAACAGCGGCACGTCGATCCACACGCAGCGCGCGTACCGGATCTGGGTGAACCTGCCGCAATAGCGGCCGGCGCGGCAACGGAGGCACGGGCATGTGGATCCTGCGCGGAGTGCTGGGCATCGTGGTGTTGGTGGCGCTGGCGTGGCTGCTGAGCGAGAACCGCCGCCGGGTGGAATGGAAGGTCGTGGCGTGGGGCATCGCCCTGCAGTTCCTCCTGGCGCTGCTGCTGGTCAAGGTGCCGGTGTGCCGGCAGGCGCTGGCGCAGCTGAACCGGGTGGTGCACGCCATCGAGCGCGCCAGCCATGAAGGCGGCGCCTTCGTGTTCGGCTACCTGACCGGCGGCCCGTCGCCGTTCCAGCCGGTGGACGGGGCCGCGGCGGCGCCGGCGCTGTTCTTCTTCGGGCCGCTGATGATGCTGATCGTGGTCGGCGCGCTGAGCGCGGTGCTGTTCCATTTCGGCATCCTGCAGCGGGTGGTGGCGGCGTTCGCGCACCTGCTGCGGCGCACGATGGGCCTGGGCGGGGCGGAGGGCGTCGTAGTGGCGGCCAATGTGTTCATGGGGCAGAGCGACGCGCCGCTGCTGATCAAGCCTTACGTCGGCCAGCTCGGGCGGGCG
>CAZMOR010000175.1:0-7616 GCA_964567795.1 uncultured Verrucomicrobiota bacterium | reverse complement strand
ATGCGGGGAATCGCGGCTCAAGCCGGCGCCGGATTTTTCCACACAATGGAAAAACTTTGCGCGATTTTTCCACACAATGGAAAAACTTTGCGGAATTTTTCCACAGTGTGGAAAACTTTTTTCCACAGTGTGGAAAAATGGACGGGCGGTTTTCCATGGCGTGGAAAACTGTAGGCGTTAGCCCGTTCCGGCGCAACGTCCAAGTCAGGCGGCCCGAGCCGCGATTCCGCTGGAATCCCGTTCAGGGACTAGACGTCACGGTTCAGGGGACCCGACACTTTGTGGAGGGTACCCCGGAACCGATGGTTCGGCTTTTTTGTCGTAAGCGGAATTAGCAAGGTCAAAGATCCGAATACAGTCTTCTGTTTCAACCCATGTTTTAGCGACACGGCCGAATAGCATTCGATCTGATTTGCCGCTTGTGGATGTACATTGCAAAACCAGTCTATAACTTTTAGACAGCCGAAAGTATGAGTTCCAACTCGAAACCCCTCCAGCTTCGGCCCCGTGTTTCTTAAATCCCGCATTTTGAAGGGCCGCAGTTGCATCATATAATGAAATCCCTGGCTTGATCATGCGTATGGCGTTCATTGTCTGCTCAAATGACATATCGGGCACGAAATTTTCGTTTTCAATAACTTGAGCAGATGCGGATGTTGAAAGGATCGCTATTACTGCCAGTAGGCAGAAGGGTAGGTGTTTCATATTTCTCCTCATATGTCGCCGCGCAGTATTTATTGGGCCGACTTAAAGTCGGTTTTGTGTGGGAAACGCCCCCCCCACACGGTGCCGATGATAGGCCGGCAAGCGGGTTGAGTCAATTGGGGGAATTCTCCTTGCGGGGAAGTAGTTCGGTTGTGGGGAAGCGTTGGCGGGTTGGCCGAAGTCGGGTTTATACCGAACCCAGGGTCTCTGCACAAAGCCGGACTGAATGAAGGGGGAGGGGGGGGGCGTGCCGGAGTCCGAAAAATGCCAAAAGGGCACTTTTGCGAGGCTTTTCGCCGCGTATGGAGCATGAGCCGCGAGCTCCCGCATGGGGGCGGGTTGGAAAACCGGGAGCTCCGGGTTTGCGGTTTTCGCTTTCTGCTGGCGTCTCTTGATGGCGGGGGTCGCGTCAAAAGGAGGGATACTCGTTATCTTATGGCGAATATCCTACTCCAATTGGTTTGCCAGAGATTATCTACGTTGGCCAGAGATTATCGGGGAACTCGAACTCATAGGGTACCGGTTTCGCAACGCGAGCGGTGGGATCCTGAATCAATCTGATAAATGCGACATCAACATTAGGAACAACATGTTGAAGAATGGCGAGTGATTGGAGCTGAAGAAAACCCATCTTTTCATTCTCGCGCTTGGTTTCATATATCCCCCAACAGCCGCCCCAATAGGCAACAACATCGGGATCTTTAAAGATTACCTTGGAATGTGTTTCGGGTTTGGGAAGGTGCCCGAAAACCCGGGGAAAGGCCGCATTTATGGCTTGGAGTCGCCGGGCGACTTCTGCGCCCATCAAGGAGAATATTTCTTTGTTTCCGGGGGCGAAATGTCCGCTGACGCGCGCCTCTGCCAATTTATACCGCTCGTGCCAAACCAACTCGAATAAATTTCGACGCTGGGAGATAAACCATGCAGGAGGGAAAAATTGTGTGCGACCGAAGTCCACCGAATCATCATCCCAGCGGCAGTACATGAATCGGCGTCGCTCGGGTTGTGTAACCAACCATGGCGCATCGCCATATCGCCATCGTTGGCGGTCGGTTTCGTCGTATTTTAGAAGTTCTTCCCGGATCTTTCCTTTAAGCAGCATATGCGAGTCTTTGGGTAATGTATTTATAAAATATGACGTACGTCAGCGTTTGGGCGGTGGCGCGCCTGTTCGCCTCATTTGTTTTGGTGCTGGCTCCATTCGATGGACCACTGCTCAATGCTTTTGCTGCTTTCCGCCTCGGAGTATTTCAGGACATGCCGGATCAAGGCTCCCATGACGAGAATCAGGAGGATCCCCGCAGCGATAACGATGAGCCGCCACGGGGCGGGAATATTTGCGTTCGGTCCGGGACTGCCGCCGGGAAGAATGAGCATAAATTCCTTTTATCCCTTCATGCGAGCGCCGGCACCCGGGAGCGCCTTGTTGGAAGTCTCATTCATATGAGGTGTAGATCGCGATGACCTGGTCGTCTTTGTCGTAAACCACATCCAGGGGGCAGTTCTTGTTCCACAAGATGCCGTATTGCAGCATCCGTTCACCGGCTTTGAGTTCATGGCCTTTGCCCCAGATGGAATCCTGCGGCTGGATTTCCCGCATGGAATAGAAATGCAGATATTCTTCCAAATCCGCCTTGGTCTTGGGCGCCGCCTTGCTCCATTGCGATTCAAGGTGCCGGGCGTAGAGGTAGGCCGCGGTTCCGGAAGCCGTAAGCCAGATGAAGGCGGCCATCAGGGCGGCAGCCGTCACCATGCCGAATACTCTGGCCCGTTTATTCATTCCATAATTCCAACGTCACGGTTCGGGGGACCCGTCACCTTGGGGCGGACAACCTGTACCCGATTGTCCGGTGTGTTTTCCATGCTTTCGAATCATGGCGCCAACGGTGACGACGATACTAATCAGCGCAAGAATGGTCTGTGGGCCGGCAGAGACCATATAAACAGAATATGGATTTATAATGTTATCCTTAACGGTGGGGTAAATACTGAACCAGACGATCACCCCCATGCAGGTTAGAAGAAGCAAGGTTGTTTGGATGATAACGGCGAGCCCGAGGCGGGGGGCGATTTTTGAATCTCTGGCGACTATGCCAACCGGGTAGCCCACAATGAAGACGATGGGCGAGATGATGGAGGCTAGAAAAAACCACGGAAACATCTGTTTCATAAATATGTGGTACAGAGTGTTCATATACTTTTCGGCAAACGTCGCGGTTCAGGGGGTCCGACACCTTGTGGAGGGCGCCCTGGAGCCGATTGTTGGCAATGATGTGATCATTTATGGCGGTACATCTTCGATCCAAGTTGCACGGTAAAATTGAGGTGGGCTGCTATTGGATATCGCGGGGGTGAAAGAGGATTCATGATTGGTCATTGCGGCCACGCGTTGCCATGGGCCTTCAAGAACGGGCGCATGGAAGAGTTCGATATGTCCGCCAGAAGGTGTTGTTGACCATGAGAATGTTCCGCCGGAACCAATCGATGTGAATTTGGGAAGCGGCTTTCCCCTGATTGTGAGTGTCATGTTGGCAATGTATACATGGGGCGCAGTTGTTACGCGACCGCCATAACCTACCAAGGATTCGTGGATAACTTGAAGGTCGGTCACTCCATCTTCAAGAAAATCCCACAGAGTGCCGCCGCCGCAGCGTCCCAATGCTACTGTATTTGAGAAACTCCCATCGGAGGAAAGTGAAAGACGTGCTCTCCATCGATTTGGATAACTTGCGGAGCAATTCATGGTGACCGTAAGTGTCGCACCAATGGGGCCATGATAAAATCCCTCAACATTGTCGCCATCCCACCAACCATTTTGGTGAATTCCGGAAATAGAAACAGTCATGTTGCTTAACGCAGAAAGCCCGCTGCCGATGTCTACATTGGTCGGCCCCACCGAATTACCATATGGTAAATCCCCTGTAAGCCGGGGAAACGGAAGAACAAATTCTGAAGCATATGCACGAAAGGGTATGGCAGTGATCAAACAGAAGATCCAAACGATATGACAAACAATGCGTTTCATTTAATGCACTCGCTTTGCCAACCGTGTTTATTCCGCCGCCTTAGGCCGGCCTTGTGCGGGGAACTTCCACCCTACGGTGCTGATGATAGGATGGAATTTGGCTGGTGTCAATTGAGGGAATTATCCTTGGGGGGAAGGAGTTCGGTCGTGGAGATGAATGGATGGGTTGGCTGAAGCCGGGGTTGGGTCGAACCCTGGGGGGCGCACCAGGCCTGGCTGAATGAAGGGGGGGGGCTCAGGCGTGAAAGAGCCTGAAAAGGGCTAAAAAGGGGGCTTTTGCGGCGTTTATCGCCGTCCATGGAGCATGAGCCGCGAGTCCCCGCATGGGGGCAGGAAGTGCTTTCCGGCGGGCGGGGGTTGTGGCAATCTAGAGTCGGCGGACGGAAACCGGACGGAGGTGGCATGCAAACGATACTGCCGGCGGAATTCAAGTGCGGCCAGGCCCTGCTCCTGGACGGGGTTCCGCATATCATCGAGGAGCTGCGGATCTCGGGGACGGCGAAGACGAAGCACAAGCTGCATGTGCTGGTCCGCAACCTGAACAGCGGCCATGAATTCGAGCGCGTGTTTCCGGACAACGAGCGGGTGGCGATGGCGGAGCTGGAACACCGCCGCGTGAGCTTCAGCTACAAGCAGGGCGAGGCGTTCGTGTTCCTGGATGCGGAGACGTTCGAGGAGTTGCCGCTGCCGGCGGCCGCGCTGGGCGCGCGGCAATATTTCCTGAAGGAGAACGAGGAATACCGCGCGCTGTTCCTGGAGGGGCGGTTGCTGGACATCCTGCTGCCCGACACGCTGACGCTGAAGGTGGTGGAGACCGCGCCGGCGCAGCACGGGGGCGGCGATTCGGCGTGGAAGGCCGCGCGGCTGGAGGGCGGGCTGGAGATCATGGTGCCGCTGTTTGTCGGGTCGGGCGAAAGCCTGCTGGTGGACACGAAGACGCGCAAGTACGCCGGGAAGGCTTGAGCCACCCCTTTGCCAAGGCTGCGGGGGCCAAGCCGCGGCGCGGCTTTCCTAGGGGGCCGGGCGGGGGCGGGGGTCGGGGTCGATGGCGAAGCGGATGTTCTTGATGTCGTTCTTGCCGAACTTGGCCTGCAGGCGGGTCAGAATCTCCGTCGTGGGTGCGCCGCGGAGCTCCATGATCCAGCCGGGATGGGAGACATAGATGGCGAGCACCTTGTTTTCGCGGTGGGCGGGGCGGGTGTTGCGGGCGAGCTGGGGGCCGACGATTTCCGGCCAGACGGCGGCGATGCGCGCGACCTGTGCGTGGACGTCGAGGTTCATGCCCTTGAAGACTTCGGGGATGAGGGCGCCAAGGGGCAGGGCGCCGGCATCGGCCGCCGGCGGCTCGTAGCCGGGGATTTGAAAGCGCTCGCGGGTGACTTCCCATTGACCTTTGTTGTAGGGCTTGCGTCGGTTCATCGGAAAGCATCCTAGCAGAGGGAGAAGCGCGGGGGAACAGGCAAACGCTGGGCTGGAGCGCTTTACAATGGGCGCCGGAGGGAGTATCCTGCCTTTTTGAAATGAAAGCAGTCGCTCCAGGCAAACTGATTTTGACCGGCGAGCACGCGGTGGTGTACGGCCGGCCGGCGCTCGCGATGGCGGTCAACCGCAACGCCCAGACGTTCATCACGATGGAGGGGGCGGAGGAGACGGTGTCGTTCGACCTGCCCAACCTGCAGGCGCAGAAGGAATCCTTCACGCTGCGGGCGCTGCGGGATTTCCACGGGCGGGTGGAGCGCAACTACGAGGAGTTTTTGGCGGGGCGCATGCCGATCCGCGAGGTGCTGCGCAAGCCGGTGGACCTGTTCCAGTACGCGTTCGTGACGGTGATGGACGGGCTGCACCTGAAGATGGGCGGGGGCGTGAACGTGCGGCTGAACTCGAACATCCCGATCGGCTGCGGGATGGGCTCTTCGGCGGCGACGATTTTGAGCGTGCTGCGGGGACTGGGGCACTATTACCGGGTGGATTTCCGGCCGGAGTGGTACAGCCGCTACAGCCTGGAAGTGGAAAACATGCAGCACGGCAAGGCCAGCGGGCTGGATACGTACGTGTCCATGCACGGCGGGTGCGTGCGGTTCCAGAACGGCGAGGCGCAGGAGCTGCCGCTGCCGCGGGTGCCGCTGTACATCGTGAACACGGGCACGCCGGCGTGCACGACGGGCGAGGCGGTGGCGGCGGTGGCGAAGCGCACGGGCGCGGGCAACCCGCTGTGGGAGAATTTCGAGACCGTGGCCAACCACATGCAGAAGGCGCTGGAGCACGACGATTTGAAGGCGTTCCAGCGGGCGCTGCGCGACAACCACCGGCTGCTGCAGGAAATCGGCGTGGTGCCGGGGCGCGTGGCGGAGTTCGTGGCCGAGGTGGAGGCCGCGGGGGCGGCGGCGAAAACGTGCGGGGCCGGGGCCGTAGCGGGGGACAACGCCGGAATGGTGCTGGTGGCGGCGAAGGAATCGCCGGCCGAGCTGTGCGCGAAGTACGGCTACGAGCTGATGACCGTGCGGCCCGATCCGCTGGGCGTGCGGGTGGTGTGATCCTGATTCCATGACATTGCGCGCCGTCAAAGCCTCCGCGCCGGGCAGCCTCATGCTCATGGGCGAGCATGCCGTGCTGCGCGGGCAGCCGGCCATCGTGTGCGCCATCAGCAAGCGGATGAAGATCAAGCTGACGCCGCGCGACGACGGGGAAATCGTTTTGCATTCGGCGCTGGGGGAGCACGAGACCACGCTGAAGGAACTGGCACCGAGCGACAGTTTCCGCTTTGTGCTGGGGGCGATCCGCGCGAACCGCGACGGGCTGACGCAGGGCTTCGAGCTGGATATCAAGTCGGAGATGTCGCACCAGATGGGGCTGGGTTCGAGCGCGGCGGTGACGGTGGCGACGCTGGCGGCGCTGGTTGGCGCGCAGGGCCGGACGCCGGATCCGCGGCTGCTGCTGGAGCAGGGCGCGCAGGTCATCCGCAAGGTGCAGGGCGGCGTGGGTTCCGGGGCGGACGTGGCGGCCAGCACCTACGGGGGCTGCCTGCGGTTCTACGCCGACCCGCAGGAAGTGGTGAAGCTGCCGACGTCGCCGCAGCTGACGGTGCTCTATTCGGGCAGCAAGATGCCGACGCCGGAAGTGATCGCGGTGGTCGAGGAAAAGCGCAAGAAGCAGCCGGAAGTCTTCGCCAAGCTGGACACGATGATCGGCGAGCTGGTGAAGCGGGCGTTCGAGGCCGCGGCGCACGACGACTGGGCGGCGATGGGCGAATTGATGAATGTCAACCAGGGCCTGATGGATGCCCTGGGCGTGAACAACGCCAAGCTGGCGGAGCTGGTCTTTGCCCTGCGCGCGGATCCGAAGATCCACGGCAGCAAGATTTCCGGCTCGGGGCTGGGGGATTGCGTGGTGGGGCTGGGCAAGGCGATGCGGACGGACTGGGGGGTGCCGGCGCTGGCGGTGAAGGTGGATCCCGACGGGGCGCGGGTGGAGGCGGGTCCGTGATGTCCGCGCGGCAGGTCGTCCAAAGGATTTTGGCGGGCCGCGGATTCAAGGCGCAGGGGATAGCGGCGGTCTATGCACCGGCGAACATTGCGCTGGTGAAGTACTGGGGCAAGCGCGACGAAGCATTGAATCTGCCGGTGACGGGCAGCCTGTCGATTTCGCTGGGGCCGCTGGGTTCGCACGTGGAACTGGCGCCGGGCCAGGGCGGGACGGATGCCATCTGGCTCAACGGCAAGCCGCTCGCAGCGGACAGTTCGTTCGCGAAGCGCGCGAGCGCGTTCCTGGATTTGTTCCGGCCGGCGCCGGATTTTGTGTTCGAGCTGAAGGCGCGGAACACGGTGCCCACGGCGGCGGGATTTGCGTCGTCGGCCTCGGGGTTCGCGGCGCTGGCGAAGGCGGCGGA
>CAZMOR010000174.1:0-4057 GCA_964567795.1 uncultured Verrucomicrobiota bacterium | reverse complement strand
ATTAAATTATGGTTATTCACCGTTTACAAACTAGAGTACAGAAAGGAGTCGCATGGATGGCGGCCGCGGTTACGTGGCCGGATCAGGCGGGGTTAGCGGCAGCCATCGGGACCGCCGGGTGTTCAACGCACAGCAGATTGTTTTTGCCCGAGGTTTTCACCTGGTACATGAGATCGTCGGCGATCCGGATGGCATCATCGAGGCTGGCCGGAGCGGTGGGGAAGACCGCGACACCGATGCTGAAGCCAATGGGGTAGTTCTTGCCAGCGGAAGCGCGCAGGAGTTCCGTGCGGATCTTGGTGAAGGCGGCGCGGGCACCCGCCAGCGCGGTCACCGGCATGAAGACGGCGAATTCGTCGCCCCCGAGGCGGCCGACGACGTCGGTGCCGCGCACGTTGGCTAGAAGCATCGCGCCGACATCCTGCAGGACGCGGTCGCCGACGGAATGGCCGAGGGTGTCGTTGACGTGCTTGAAGTTGTCCAGATCGATATAGGCTAGCGTGACCGGCTGCTGATGGCGATGGGCGAGTTGCAGCAGGCGTTCGGCGGCCTCGTCGAAGCCGCGCGGATTGAGCACCTGCGTGAGGCTGTCCGTGCGCGAGAGCGTCTGTTCGCGGCGCAGCGCCGCCTTGAGGAGGCCGAGGTGGCGGGTTACGACCAGGAAGAACACCAGCCGCACCAGGGAATTCCAGATCGGCAGGCCATAAGCGGTGTAGGCATGGGAGTTGATATCCACACCCAGCCAGACCGCGGTGCTGAGGATGCAGAAGAGGGAACCCACCGGCGGCCGGGCGTACCAGGTAGCCAGGGCGATGGGAAAAAGATAGAAAACCGAAACGGAGATTTCGTCTTCCACGAACTGGTCAATGAGTCCCAGGATGGCAACCATGGCGAGGCTGAATTCAATGATCTGCACGGTCGAACGGCGCTCCAGGAAGCGGCGGAAGCGCTGCATCAGGACCGTGAAGCTCATCTGGTGGAAAACCGTTTTCACGGCGGCGTACCTAAGCGGAAGCGGCGGGAAAAGTCAATCCGCCGGCTGGAAATATCCATTAATTATTTGTTTAGACAACGGTGGGGCTTCGGGGTTTCAGAAGCCTGTTGCATTCCGGTTCCGGACATCTCTATACTGTCAACTTGTATTGGCAAGGTGTGGTTTAATTCAGGAGAATGCCGTGGAACAGACTCAAGTTGGCCAGACGCAACAGATTCCCTATCGGCCGGGAATGCCGGACCGCCGGCAGCGCAAACCGGACATCTGGGCCCGGATTTTCCGCTACGTGATTTTGCTCGTCTATCCGGTGCTGGTGGTCTTCCTGTTCATTTTCCTGGGTGTGGCCAGCGTCGATCGCGACCGGAGCCTTTCGAAGGAGATGTTCGGCCAAGACGCCTGGGCGCAGGTCAACAGCCAGGTTGACCTCTATACATTGCTGCCCCTGCTGACGGCGGGACTACTGATCGGCGTCGTCGGCCTGATTCTCAGCCACAAGCGGGGCCGCCGCCGCACGGACTACCATTACCAGAGCCAGTTGATCCTGGTAATCCTCTCCGTGGGCGGACTGGCGGTTTTCTTTCTGCTGCGCTGAGGCGGAGGGGGGGGGCGCCGCGCGGTTCAGGAACCGAACTGGCCCGTGCGGAGCAGCACGAGGGTGCAGGCCCGGACGGTTTCGATGCCGGCCGCGGCGAGTTTTTCCTCCAGTTCGGGATTCTCGGTACCCGGATTGAAAATCACACGCGCGGGATTCGCCGCGATCAGCGCCGCGGCCATGCCGGTGGAGAGGGCGGGGGACACGTATAGCGTGACGGTGTGCAGCGGAGCGGGAACATCGGCGAGGTGTTTAAAAACGCGGTGACCGTCGATTTCCGGCAGGGCCGGATGGATTGGAAACACGGCATGGCCCTTCTGCGCCAGCAGGACCACGGCCTGGTGGCTGTAGCGTTCCGGCTTGTTGCTGGCACCAAGGATGGCGACGTTCATGGATGCTCCTTCCGGGTGATCAGGGCGTTAGCGGGGCGATGCGGATCAAGGTGTCGTCGTCGACGGTCATGAAGCAGGCCCAGTCGTTGGCGGCGGCGACGAACTGTCCACGGGCCTTGGAGAGGGTCTGGAGACCGGAGCCGTCGCGGCGGATGCGGCAGAGCTTGCTGCCGAAGGCCTCCAGCGGGCTGCCGGAGGTGAAATAGATCCAGTCCGGCGCGAGCACGGGCCAGAGCACCTGGCCGGAATGGAGCCGTTCGGTTTTGGAACCGTCCAGGCGGGTGCGATGCAGCGGGCCCCAGCCGCCCTGGGTGTAGTAGAGCCAGTCGCCGTCGGCCTGGAGGCCGGAACTGCCGCCGTCGTCAAGCCGGACCGGCGGGCCGCCCGCGAGCGGCAGGCGATAGAGCCGTCCGGTGCGGGATTTCCTGGATGGCGCCACATCGCGGGCGCTGGCGAAATACAGGCTGTCGCCGGCGATGGTGAATTCCTGGACGGATTCGGACAGGACCGGCACGCCGGCGGTTGCATTCAAATCCCAGCGTTCGATGCCGCCGGAGTCGCCTTCGCGGCTGAGATACACTGCGCCGTCCGGGCCCCGTTCGGCCTGCTGGACCGGGACCGGGGAGCGCGTTTCGATCTGGCCCGATGCCAGATCCAGCCGCAGCGAGACCGGGTGGTTGGGATCGCCGCCGTTGAAAAAGACCGAGTTCCCGGCGGCAATGAAACCGGGGTCCAGGAACGACATGGCGACATCGGCGATCTTGGCCGCGGGCGCGCCGGCGTTGGGGATGCGGTACAACTCATCAATCGTCCAGTCATGCTTGGGATTGTCTTCGAAGCGGCAGAGGCCGAAGAAAACGGCCGGCCCGTCGAAGCCCAGCAGGATGGCGCCGGGTATGTCGGCCAGGACTTCGCGCGCGGATCCGTCGGGGCGGATCCGCGCGAGGCGTCCTTCCTCCTGGAGGTTGCTGAAATAGAGCCAGCCGTCGCGGGCGTGGAACACGGACGCGCGATCGGTCCCGATGCGGCTGGCGTCCGGCAGGGGGCCGGCGGAGCAGCCGGCGAGACCCACCCACAAAGTCAGGGGCAGGACCAGCCAATGGCGGATTCTCATGCGGGGTTCTCCGGTGTAACGCGTTGGAAAGTCTATGGCGGCATGGCGGCGGCATGCGCATGCACGAGCACGGGGATCAGGATGGCCGCCCCCACGCCGATGAAGGCCAGGACCAGCATAACCACCGTCAGCACGCCGGCGATGCGGAAATAGGAAGCCAGTTTGGCCATGGAGGTGCGGGCGGCGCCGGTGTCCTCCGCTTCAAAGGCCCGTTCCAACTGGTTGGCCGCCGAAAACAGGATGACCCCCAGCCAGATCGGCAGCCAGCAGATGAGGATGCCCCAGATGCTCAGGATGGACAGGACGCCCTGGATGATCGAGAGCACGCCGACAAACTTGAGCCACCCTTTGGCGCGGTAGAGGGGTTCGAGCATCTGTTGCAGAACGGATTCGGTGGTCATGGCGTCTCCTGTCGTGGTTGAGAACGGTTGTGGGATCGCAAGGCCGCAGAACAACGGGAATCATCCTACAAGTTCCCGTCCGGTCTGGCAACCGGAAGTGCCTGGGTGCGAGCAGAAAGCCGGATGCCGGGCAACGCGGGGTTTGACGTGTGGGGGGAGGTGGGGTAGCGTGTCCGCTTTCCGAAAGGAGACCCCGAATGAGACATGCAATGCTGACGATGGTCCTGGTGGCGGCGCTGGGTGTTCCGGAACTGGCCCTCGCCTGGGGGCCGGAAGGGCATACCGTAGTGGGCGATATTGCCGCGCATTTCCTGACGCCACGGGCGAAGCGGCAGATCAAGGCCATTCTAGGGAACGACAAAATCGGCGATTTTGAAGTGTCGAGTTGGCCAGACGAAATCCGCGGCTCGGAAGAATACGGGAAGGAGTATCCTGACAACGGCGCCTGGCATTTCGTGGATTTCGACACCTTCCAGCACTACGACGAGAACTTCGAACTGAAGCCCCCGGCGGACGGCCAGGACGTGGTGGACCAGATCACCCGCTGGCAGAAGGCGCTGGGTT
>CAZMOR010000173.1:0-2398 GCA_964567795.1 uncultured Verrucomicrobiota bacterium | reverse complement strand
TGTCCTTGTTCTGGATCTTCAGCGCCTCGATCGGCGTCAGCCCGTGCCCTTCGATCAGCGCGCACAGCGCCTCCGACGCCGCGATGGCCGACGTGCAGCCGAACGTCAGGTATTTCGCCTCGGTGATCACGTCCTTGAGCGGATCGGCGTTACGTTTCACCCGTAACGTGAACTTCAGCGCGTCGCCGCACACGATGGACCCGTGCTGGCCGACGCCGTCCGCGTTCTCGATCTCGCCCAGGTGCGTGCCGGGCTTGCCCTGCACCGCATCCATGAAGATCCGCTTCGTCTTTTCGCTGTATTCCCAAGCCATACAATTCCTTCTTTCAGTCGAAGAAAGATACGCCCATTCGGCCGAATTTCAAATCCTACCCCTGGTCCCGGAGCCGCCGCCCGTGCCGCAGGATTTTCCAGCCCTTGGTCACCAGGCGCCGGAAAAACGGGTCGGTCTTCGTGTAGACCACGCACAACGCCCGGTTCACGAAGTGGAAATCATGCCGCGCCGCCATCCGCTTCCACAGGTCGTAGTCGTCGAAATAGTCGCCCGGATTCCATCCCCCGGCCTCGTCCAGGAGCGCCCGCGTGTGGATCACCCCGTTGGACACCAGGAAATTGTACCGTTGCAGGTTTTCGCGCGACCACTTCAGGGCCCCGTGGAAGGGATTGCCCCAGATGCGCCGCCCCGTGTCCTGGTCCCGGTACTCCGCCCGGCAGTAGACCAGCGGACACTCCGGATGCGCCGCCAGTTCCGCCAGCATGACGCGCAGGAAATCCGGCTGGTATTCGTCGTCGTCATCCAAATAGGCGATCAGCGGCGCCCGCGTCATGTGCGCCAGCGCATGGTTCTTCGCCAGCGCCCCGTGCCCCCCCGCCGGCGATTTCACCGGCAGGTTGTGGAACCGCAGCCGCGGATCGCGGAAGGAGGCCACCACGGCTTCGCTGTCGTCCGGTGTGCAGTCGCCGACGATGCACATCTCCCAGTCGTCGCACCCCCGCTGGGCCCGCACGGACCGGATCGCCCGCGCCAGCTTGGCCGAGCGGTTGTAGGTGCTCGTGACGATACTGACTTGCGGCACCCCGCCCATGCCCGGCTCCCGGTTACAACTTTTGCAGCACGTCCAGCGCCGCATCCACGTCCGACGGCACCAGCACCAGGCCCTTTTCGTCGCCCGGTCCGCCCGCCGAATAGGCGTATTCGATGTTCAGGTTGTGCTTCGCCAGGGCTTCCAGCATCCGGGCCAGTTCCCCCGGCTCGTTCGCCACGCGGATCAGCAGCACTTCGCGCGCCGCCACGAGTTCGCCGGCGTCCTCCACCAGCTGCCGGGCTTTTTCCGTGTCGTCCACGATCAGCCGGGCATACCCGTGCCCCTCCGTGTCCGCCAGCGTCAGCCCGTAGATGTTGATGCCGTGCTTCGCCAGGAAGGTCGTCAGCGCCGCCAGCGTGCCCTTGCGGTTGTCGATGTACACCGTGAGCTGCGTGCCCTTGGAAAAGATGATCTTCGCTGCGCCCATCGCCGCCTCCCTTAAAACACCAGTCCGGCCTTCGCCAGCCGCCGGCCCAGTTCCTCCAGCACCCGCGCGTCGTCCGCGCGCCCGGCCGACTCGAACGTCGCGCCGAAGCGCAGGTACGCGCCGGCGTCGTCCCACGGCACCGTCGATATGCAATGCTCCTTGATCAGGAATTGCGACGCCTCCTCGGCGTTGGCGAACGTCCGCCCGCCCGCGGCGCCCGTCGGCGCCGGCACGTAGAGGTAGAACGTCCCGCCGGGCATCTTCGCGTGGAAGCCGGCCGCCTTCAGCACCTTCACCAGCCCGCGCAGGCGCCGCTGGTAGTGCGCGCGGATCTTCTCCGACAGCTTCCGGTCCGCGATGCCCGCGCAGGCAGCCACCTGGATGGCCTTGAACTGGCCGCTGTCGATGTTGTCCTTCACCTCGGCCACCGCCGCCACCACGCGGGCCGAACCGGCCACGAAGCCCAGCCGCCAGCCGGTCATGTTGTAGCTCTTGCTCATGGAATGCAGCTCGATCGCCGCCTCCTTGCCGCCGGGCCGCGACAGGATCGACAGCCGCTCGCGGCCGTAGATCAGCGTCGCGTACGCCGCATCCTGCACGATCAGGATATTGTGCCGCTGCGCGAAAGCGATCAGTTCGTCGAAGAACTCCTCCGTCGCCGCCGTGCCGGTCGGGTTGTTCGGATAATTCACGTAGAACAGCTTCACGCGCGACAGGTCCGTCTGCTCCAGCGCCTGCAAGTCCGGGAAGAACTTGTTTTTCGCCAGCAGCGGCACCGGAATCACCTTACCGCCCAGGTATTTCGTGTGCGTGGCCAGGACGGGATAGCCCGGGATCGTCGCCAGCACCGCGTCGCCGGGGTTCACGAAGCACAGCGGCAGCATCG
>CAZMOR010000172.1:0-16109 GCA_964567795.1 uncultured Verrucomicrobiota bacterium | reverse complement strand
CGGATTTCGTCGAGGGTGAGTTCGCGGGCGAGGGTGACGCGCTTGAAGCCGAGGCGGGCGGCGGCGCGGACGCCTTCGAGGTTGTGGAGGGCCATCTGCGTCGAGGCGTGCAGGCGCAGGGCCGGAAAATGCTTCCGCGCGAGGCGCGCGACGCCGAAATCCTGGACGATAATGGCATCGGCGCCGGCTTCGGCGCAGAGCGCGAGCGAGCGGACCAGGTCGGACAGCTCGGCTTCGCGGATCAGGGTGTTGAGCGTGACATAGACGCGGCGGGGCTGCGGGAGGGAGTGGGCGTAGGCAGTGATTTCCTCGAGCTCGCGCGGGGAGAGGTTGACCGCCTCGGCGCGGGCGGAGAAACGCGGCAGGCCGGTATAGACGGCGTCGGCGCCGAAGGCGAAGGCCGCATAGGCGGCGGCGCGTTCGCCGGCGGGGGCGAGGAGTTCGGTTTTGGGGCGGGCGAGGGTCATGGATTTTCCTCGGCGTCCGCCTGGAGGGCGGCGGCGGTGTCGCGCGCGATCTGGGCCGACGCGGCGGCGGCATCCGCGAAGGGCATGTGGCCGCGGAGGCGCCGGGTGAAGGCGATTTCGACTTTCTGGTCGTAGAGATTGCGCGCCAGGCCGGGGAGATGGATTTCCACGACCTTGCCGAAATGCGCCTGCGCGGGGTCGGCCGGATCAGGGACAAAGGCGGCGCCGGGGTGAACCCCGTCCTGCAGCAGGAGGCGCGCGGCGTAGATGCCCGGCGCGGGGCGGATCGGCAGTTCGGGCCGGATGTTGGCGGTGGGGAATCCGAGCTTGCGGCCGACGGCGCGGCCGTGGACGACGGTGCCCAGCAGGGAGAACGGCCGGCCGAGCAGGGCCCGGGCCAGCGGCAGGTCGCCGGCGACCACGGCGGCGCGGACGCGGGTGCTGGAGACGGGGGCGCCACCGAGTTCGACGTGCGGCACGATCTGCGCGCGCAGGCCGAGGGATCGGGCCAGGCCGGGGAGTGTTTCGCGGTTGCCGGCGCGATCCTTGCCGAAGGTGAAGTTTTCGCCGACGACGACTTCGGCCAGGGCGGGGAATTCGATTTTCAGCAGGGAAAGGAATTCGGCCGGGCCCATGGCGGCGAATTCGCGGGTGAAGGGAAAGGTGTGGATCTGCTGGATGCCGCAGGCGCAGATGAGGGCCTGGTTCTGTTCCGGTGTGGCCAGCAGCAGGGGGGCGTGCGCGGGATTCAGGAGCTGGGCGACATGCGGGAAGAAAGTCAGGCAGCCCGGCACGCCCTGGTGCTTCCGCGCGGAGGCCACGGCGGCATGGAAGACCGCCTGGTGGCCGCGGTGCACGCCGTCGAACTGGCCGATGGCCAGGATCAGGGGCGCGGAGCTGGAGGAACCGGTTTTCATTAGCGGAAAAGATAGCACCCCGGAGGCCTGGCGCAAAGGGGCGAATCAGGAAAGCAGGGGCAGGGCTGCAGCCAGCGGAATAATCCGGCCGTCCAGCGCCGGCAGTTCGAGCAGTTGGTCGAACGGCACGGCGTTGGCGACATCGATCTTGCCGATCCGGGTGCGGCGCAACTGCACGAGGTGGGCGCCGACGCCGAGGGACTGGCCGATGTCGTGGGCGAGCGTGCGGACATAGGTGCCCTTGGTGCACTCGACGACAAACCGGGCGTCCGGCGGGGTGAAATCCAGCAGTTCAAAGCGGTAGACGTGGATGAGCTTGGGCTGGCGCTCGACGGTTTCGCCTTTGCGGGCAAGCTTGTAGAGCGGCACGCCCTTGATCTTGATGGCGGAGACCATGGGGGGCAGCTGCAGCTGGTCGCCGAGGCGGGCCTTCAGTTGTTCTTCAACCTGCGCGGCCGTGACGGCGGAAGCATCTTTTTCGGCGACGACCTGGCCGTCGGCGTCCTGCGAATCGGTTTCGAGGCCGAGGCGGAGGGTGCCTTCGTAGGTTTTGTCATGGCCCATGACGCGTTCGGAGATCTTGGTGCCCTTGCCGAGGAGGATGACGAGCAGGCCCGTGGCCATGGGATCGAGGGTCCCGCCGTGGCCGACCTTCGGAATGCGGAAGCGGCGGCGGATCTGGGCGACGATATCGTGGGAGGTGGGGCCGGAGGGCTTGTCCACCAGCAGGAGGCCGTCGTGCGGGCCGAGAGTGAGCGGGGCGGAGAAGGCCATGGGGCTCAAGCGGGCGGGGTGTCGGAATCGGCGGCATCTTCGCTGCCGAGGGCGTCTTCCCCGTCATCGGGAACGACCTCGCCGCTGGCCTCCATCCGGTTGAGGAGGGCCAGGACCTGGTCGCCTTGTTCGACGGAGTGGTCGAGGACGAAGTGCAGGTGGGGGGTGTAGCGCAGGATGACGTTCTTGGCGACGGCTTCCTGGAATTCCGCGCGGTGATGCTTGAGGATGCCGAGCATGCGCTCCTGCGCGGCGGGTTCGCCGCGGATGGAGACGAGAACGCGGCAGCTGCGCAGGTCCACCGACGTGAGCGCGTGCGTAAAGGTGACCGCGGCCACGTCGAAATCGGGGCGGTTCACGATGCGGTAGAGCTGGACGCCCAGTTCGCGGCGGATGAGTTCGTTGACGCGGGTGATGCGGTCGGCTTTCATGGCGGGCCTGTCCGGGCCGTCCAGGAGCGGAAATCAAAGCTCCTGGGCGACCTTTTCCAATTCGTAGGATTCGATGATGTCGCCTTCGGCGAAGTTGGTGAAGCGGTCGAGGACGATGCCGCACTCCTGGCCTTCGCGCACTTCGGACGCCTCGTTCTGGAAGCGGCGCAGGGTCTGGATCTTGCCTTCGTAGAGGATTTCGTCCTTGCGCTTGACGCGGGCGCGGCCCTTGACGGTGACCTTGCCCTTGAGGCACATGCAGCCGGCGACCTTCCCGCGCTTGCCCATGTCGAAGATCTGGCGGATGGCGGCCTGGCCGTTGACGTGCTCCTTGATGATCGGCTCGAGCAGGCCCGCCATGAGGTTCTTCGCATCATCGAGCATTTCATAGATGATGGAATACAGGCGGATTTCGACGCCCTTGCGCTTGGCTTCGGCGCCGGCGCCGCTGTCCTTGGCGACGTGGAACCCGAGGATGACCGCCTTGGAGGCGGAGGCGAGCAGGACATCGTTGACGCTGATATTGCCCACGCCCGTACCGATGATGGCGAGATCGACCTTGTCGCTCTTGATGCCTTCGAGGGAGTTGCGGATGGCCTCCAGCGAACCCAGGACATCGGTCTTGAGGATGATGTTCAGGGTGCGTTTCTCGCTGCCGGCCTTTTCCTGGAGGAGCTGGTCGAGCGTCAGCGGCACATGGGGTTCGGCGTCGCCGCCGAGTTCCTTGAGCCGTTCGGCGGCCGCCCGCTCTTCGGCAAGCTGCCGGGCTTCGCGGTCGTTCTTATAGATATGGAATTCGCTGCCGGGCGAAGGCACGCTGGTGAGGCCGAGGATCTTGACGGCCGCGGAGGGGCCGGCCGTGCGGACCTTGTTGCCCTGGTCGTTGATCATCGCCTTCACGCGGCCCCACGTGGAGCCGGAGACGATGGCATCGTTGAGCTGCAGGGTGCCGTTGGTGACCAGCACGTTGGCGGTCGGGCCCATGCCGGCTTCGAGGCGCGATTCAATGACGTAGCCCTGCGCCTTGCGGCGGGGATTCGCCTTGAGCTCGAGGATGTCCGCCTGCAGCAGGATCATTTCGAGGAGGTGGTCCATGCCGTCGCCCTTGGTGGCGCTGACGGGGCAGCAGATCAGGTCGCCGCCCCAGTCTTCGGGCGCGAGGCCCATCTGCTGGAGCTGGCGCTTCACGCGGTCGGGATTGGCGGTGCGCAGGTCGCACTTGTTGATGGCAATGATCATGGCCACCTTGGCCGCCTGGGCGTGCTGGATGGCCTCCTTGGTCTGCGGCATGATGCCATCGTCCGCGGCGATGACGATGACGGCGATATCCGTCAGGTTGGCGCCGCGGGCGCGCATGGCCGTGAAGACCTCGTGGCCGGGGGTGTCCAGGAAGGTGATCAGGCGGCCCTGGTGCTCGACCTGGTAGGCGCCGATGTGCTGCGTGATGCCGCCGTCCTCGCCCGCGGCGACATGCGCCTTGCGGATGAAATCGAGCAACGAGGTTTTGCCATGATCGACGTGGCCCATGAAGGTGACCACCGGCGGGCGGGGCTGCAGGTCGCTCTGCGAGTCGGTGGCGGTTTCCGGCTTGGGCTCCGCCTTGACCGGCGGGGGCGGGGGCGCGGCCTTTTTCTCGTGCTCGAGCACGAAACCCAGCTCCTTGGCGATCGGTTCGGCCGCCTTGAAATCGATCTTCATGCCGATGGAGGCGAAGATGCCCTGCTTCATCAGCTTGGCGATCAGCACGTTCGGCTTGATGCCGAGCAGTTCGGCGAATTCCTTGACGACGACATGGCCCTTGATGGCCACGGACTTGGGCGCTGCCGGTTCCGCTTCGGGCGTGGCGGCGGGAGCCGCCGGGGCGGCGGGCGCGGCAGGCGCGTGGTCGGCCACCGCGGGCGCGGCGGGGGCGGCGGGAGCCGCCGGGGCGGGGGCCGGTTCCGCCGCGGGCGCGGCGGGGGCGACGGCGGCCGCCGGCGCGGGGGCTGCGGCGGCCGGGGCCGCGGCGCCGCCGTAGTAGATGCGCTTGATTTCTTCGCGCAGGTAGTGCTCGAGGTCCGGCGTCAGGTTCGCCTGGGTGCTCTTCGCACTGCAACCGCGGGCCTGGAGCAGCGCGAGCAGCTCCTTGCCCGTGGTCATCAATTCCTTGGCTAGATCGCAGATTCTCATTATTCGGCAGCCTTTCCGTTCTCGCGCTCGAACGCGGCCTCGGCCGCGGTACGGACCTGCTGCGCCGTGTCGGCATCAAAGCCTTCCACGTCCACCAGGTCCTGGATTTCCGCCGCCAGGATGCCCTCGAGCGTGAGGAACCCGGCCGCCACCAGCTTCTCGGCGTGTTCGCGGCCGATGCCTTCCACCGCGGCCAGCTGGTCGGTGGCGCGCGAAATCTTCTCTTCGAACGAGATGTCGCCCTCGTCCTTCTGGACATCGACCTTCCAGCCCGTCAGTTTGGCGGTCAGGCGGGCGTTCTGGCCCTTCTTGCCGATCGCCAGCGAAAGCTGGTCGGCTTCGACGATGACCTTCACGGTGTTTTCGAGCTCGTCCACCTCGAGGCGCAGCAGCTTGGCCGGCGCCAGCGAGTTGGTGACGAACGTCTTGATGTCCGTGCTCCACTTGACGATGTCCACCTTCTCGCCCGACAGCTCGCGGACGATGTTCTTGACGCGCTGGCCGCGCAGGCCGACGCAGGCGCCGACCGGGTCGACCTTCTCGTCGTTCGAGTGGACGGCGATCTTGGTGCGGAAGCCCGCTTCGCGCGCGATGCCCTTGATCTCGACGGTGCCGTCGGCGATTTCGGAGACTTCGAGCTCGAAGAGCTTCTTGATGAAATCGGGATTGGCGCGCGACAGGGTCAACTGGGTGCCCGCCGCCTGGGCGTCGAGATTGAGCAGCAGGAAGCGGATCCGGTCGCCGATCTGGTATTCCTCGCTCGGGACGCGTTCCTTGCCCGGCATGACGCCCTCGGCATCGCCGAGGTCGACGAACACGTCGCTGCGGTCGAACCGCCGGACGGTGCCGGTGACGATCGCGCCGACGTGGTCCTTGTAGGCGGCATAGACCTTGTCCTTCTCCGCCATGCGCAGTTTCTGGATGATGGCCTGCTTGGCCGTCTGGGCGGCGATGCGCCCGAAATTGCGGGGGGTGACCTCGATTTCGATCAGGTCGCCGAGCTTGTAGTTCTTGCCCGGGTACTTCGCCTGGGCTTCGTCCAGGGAGATTTCCTCGGCGCGGTTGCGGACGAAGTCCACGACCTGGATGCTCGCGAAGGCCTTGATTTCCAACGTCTTGCGGTTGATTTCCACGCGCAGGTCGCGCACGCGGCCGATGCTCTTGCGGCCGGCCACCTGCAAGGCGGACTCGACCAGCTGGGCGAGGGTTTCGCGGTCCAGCTTGCGCTCCCGCTCCATATATTCAAAAACAGCCAGCAATTCGTTGTTCATATTTCAAGCCTCCTCCCGCAACGGGGGAAAAGTACGACCATCCACCAACTCCTGATACGCAAAAGAGTGGGGGGAACCCACTCTTTCGAAAAGCCAGAGTTGTATCAACGCGCGGCAACTTAGCCCAACCGCCCCCCGCCGTCAATCCTCAAATACGGGCAAAAATTTCTCAAAACGGGTCGAAAACCGAGTTGTCGTCCGGTCCGAACCAGCCCAGGTGCTGGGCGGCGCCCCGGTTGCCCGTCCGGGCCAGGGGTTCGGCTGTCACGTGCCCGTCGGCCCAGGCCACGTTCGCCTTGCCCCGGTGGCGGAAGTGGATGGTGGGCCACGGGGTGCTGCCGTCGGCGAACCGCGGCGGCTCGGCGAAAGAGTACTCAATCAACCTGGCCTTGGTGCCGCTGCCCTGCAGGTAGGCCGTGTCGGCGAACATCACCGTATCCGCCGGGTGGGCGAGCGCGCCGGCACGCATGCCGAAGCGGGCGGGGGCCGCGACCGCCAGGCAGGCCTCCGAGCCGACCCCCAGCTCGTTGTAGCCATAGCCCCCGCAGGAGGCCTCGAAACCCGTCCCGTCCGGATGGAACGCCGGGCAGCGCCGGACCCAGGCGCTGGCGCCGCCGCCGCCGAGATATTCCGCCAACGGCCCCTTCGAGCCGTCGAAAACCGGCCCCGTGCGCACGCCGTGCCAGCGGATCGTGTTTTTCGTCGCGATGTCTTCCGCCGCGGCCACATAGCGCCCGTGATCCGCCGCGTAGGCCAGGTTGGCGGCGGCGAGCTGCCGGAGGTTGGAGCGGCACGCCGCCGCCTCCGCCGCGGCGCGTGCCGCCGGCAGCGCGCCGGTCAGGATCGCCGCCAGCAGGCCGATCACCGCCACCGCCACCAGCAGCTCGATCAGGCTGAACCCGGCGGCCCCCATGCGGGGGCTCGCGGCTCGCGGATTTTTCCACACTGTGGAAAAAAGTTTTCCACACTGTGGAAAAAAACGGCCGATTTTTCCACACAATGGAAAAACTTTCGGCGATTTTTCCACACAATGGAAAAACTTTGCAGGGTTCACCGGACAAGCCTCCAGCGGAAGAAGCCCGGCGTGCCGCGGGCCGGGGCGTTGGTGGTCCAGTCCGGCGCATCGAGCGCGGCCTTGTACTCCAGCACTGTCGTGTAGCCCGGCAGGGCGGGGGCAGCCGCGTTCGGGACCGGGGAGATTTCAACCAGCGGATTCAAGACGCCGACGGCGTCGAGATCGAAGCCGCCCGAGCCGAAGGTGGGATAGGGGTCGTGGATGGGGTTGCCGTAATCGTCCGTCACCGAGCCGTTGCCGGGCACATCGACGATCCGGACGTGCGTGACGCGCCGGACATCGAGGCCGGGCGTGCCGGCGAGTTCGCGCAGGTCGAACGGCGTGCCGGAACCCTGGACGTGCTTGCCGGCGAAACCGCCGTAGGCCGCCGGATCGGTGGCGTTGGTCGCCGAATAGGTGTCGATCCAGTTGGTTTCAAGGCAGTGGTTCGGGAACCGGAAGAAATTCGCGCCGTCGGAGGACACCTCCACGAACGCCACTTCGAGGAAGTCCGGGGAAAACGCGTTTTCGAAGACGGCGAAATCGGGGCCGGGGCCGTCGGTGATGGGCACGGGGAAGGACAGGACGATGGAGCCGCCGTCGCCGAGGGAGACGACGCCGTTGGTGGCGCCGAGGCCGCCCAGGTCGCCCTGCGCGGCGCCGGTGGCGTTGGCGGGCGTCTGCCATTGGACCGTGACATTGGTGCCGGGCAGGTAGTTGGTCCAGCCGTCGGCCCAGCAGAGCAAGCCGGCATTGGTCGAGGCGATGCCGTCGGCGTCTGCTGAATAGGCATAGGTGAAGTCGGCGAGCGCGAAATACATCGGCGTATTGGGGCCGTAAGCGCCCACGTCGGAGGTGGTCAGCGTGCCGGTCAGCGAAACGACGCCGGGCGGCATCCAGGAAAGGTCGAGGGTGGACCAGTTGGTCTGGATGAAGGTCTGGCCGTCGCGGAAGTCGGCCAGGTAGTGGTTGGTGGCGGCGACGATGTGGCCGTCGCGGTCGCGCGCGGTGAGCGTGAGATAGAAATAATCGCCGGCGGAAAAGGGCTGGGCGAAGCCGAAGCCGTCGCCGTTGCGGATCGTCAGCGCGGCATAGGTCGTGTTGTTGAGGCGCACGGACTGCGGCGCGGCGGGCACGTCGAAGACGATTTCGGGCGCGGGGTGCCAGCCGCCATCGTCGTAGCCCACGGCGTAGGCGCGGGTGAGCGCCTGCGCCGCGGCGTACTGGTTGGCCCACGAGCCGTCGACAGTGTTGCTGACCGTGGAAAACGCAAAACCGGCCCAGTACCAGGAGCCCCAGGATTCATAGTAGGTATTGAGGAACGTGGCGGCGGCGGCGCCCAGCGCCGTGTTTTCGACATGCTGGCCCGGACCGGTGAAGAAGGGGTCGAAGGAAACGGTCGTGGACGCCGCGGGGGCGCGTCCGACCATGAACAGGAGCATCAGGAACCAGCAAACACGCCGCATGGCGGCATCCTTTCCGCCCCAAGCTGCGAGGGCTTCCAGTTGATGTCGATCCGTCGGCTCGTCTTCTGGCTCACGGCCTTCTACTCTTCCGCCTTCTCCCGCCCGGGGGCGGAATGGCTTGCCGGAATTTCGGGACCGATTACAGCGGCGCGACCGCGCGGGATTCCCACCCGCTTCCGTTAGTCGCCGGATGCGCCTCCACCATTGGAAACGCGAGGGCACCCTAGCACGCGGGCGGGGAGAAAGGCAAGCGGTCCGGGACGTGCGGCCTAAAAGTGTACGCCAAGAAAGACGGGGCGGTAACCGTATTCGACCAGGGCGTCGTTCCGGAACTCCAGCCGCAGCCATTTGGCCGGCACCAGCACGGCCGCGCGTTCGGGGTAGTAGCACCAGACGGTATCATCGGTCAGCATCTTGGCCGGCGAGCCCAGCAGCAGGAGGATTTCAATCCTCGGCATGCCGTCCTGGAGGTGCTGGGCGCGCTGCTGGACGTGGTCGAACATGTACTTTTGATTGCCGCGCGGCAAAGCCCGGCCGGTTTTGGGGTCCACGCTGACGCAGCCTGCCAGCAGCAGGGTGGAAAGGACGGCGGCAAGGATTTTCTTCATGGATCGGGCTCCGGGGCGGGTTGAAAACCCAGCATATTCACGCGGGCCGGCGGCGAATGGCAAGCGGATTCGCGCCAGGGATTTCAGAACAGATGGTCGAGTCTGGGCCGGACCATCCGGAATTTCGGGACCGATTACAGCGGCGCGGCCGCGCGGGATTCCCACCCGCTTCCGTTAGTTGCCGGATGCGCCTCCACCATTGGAAACGCACCGGCAACCCTGGCACGGGTCCGGTACCCCTGGCAAGGCCCGGGCCGGCTAATGAAAAATTAACGCTTTCCCGCTTTGCCGGAATTGCCGCGCATGCCTAGGCTCAAGCTGACAAGCTCCACCGCCGGGAACGGTGGCGAATCAAGGGAGGCGCGGCGATGAGTGCAACGAGGTGCGCAGTCTGGCTGGCGGCGATCGGATTGGTCTGGGCGGTTCCTAAAACGGAGGGGCAGGGCAGCCTGACGCCCAGTGCGGCGCCGGCGCCGATGATGAAGACCCTGGGGCAGATCGAGCCGCGGACGCCGATCACGAACATTCCGTACACCATCACCCAGCCGGGCACCTATTACGTGGTCTCCAACCTCACCAGCACCACCGACGGCGTGATCATCCGGACCAACGACGTCGTGCTGGACCTGATGGGCTTCGCGCTGAGCGGCGACCGGAACTCCAGCGGGGACATCGGCGTGTATGTCGAAGGCACCAACTCCGCGCCGATCCAGGACGTGGTGGTGCGCAACGGCAGCATCCGCGATTTTGGCTACGGCATCCGGATGGACCACAGCCGGGCCGGCCGGCTGGAGGGACTGAACGTCGCCAGCAACGCCAATGGCGGCATTTGGCTCTACGGCCGTTTCGGCAAGTGCAACGGCAACACCATCACGGATTGCGCGGTGCACGACAACAACGAGGAAGGCATCTTCTTCTACGGCTATGGCGGCCAGTGCGACGGCAACACGATCGACGGCTGCACGATCGTCCGGAACCGGAAGGACGGGGTGACGTTCTCGGGCACCGGCGGCCAGAGCGATGGCAACGCGCTGCTGCGCAGCACGGTTGTCGGCTGCAGTTCCAACGGCGTCTACCTGGACGGCACCTCGAGCGGCCGGTGCACCGGCAACCGGGTGGCGGAGTGCGCCATCGTCGGGAACGGGCAGGTGGGCATCTACCTCAACGGCACGTCCTCGGGGGCGTGCCACGGCAACACCATTTCCGGCTGCACCGTGGCCGGCAACGGCAGCATGGGCGTGCTGCTGACCACCAGCGGCTCGGGAGTCTGCAGCGACAACACGGTCGAGGACTGCGTGGTGGACGGCAACGTGGACAGCGGCATCCACCTGGTCTATGCCCGCGGGACCCGCGTCGAGGGCAACCATGTGCATGGCCAGAGCGGGATTTCCTACGGGATCTCCGCGATCACGACGAGCAGCAACCTGATCGTGCGCAACACCTGCGTGGGCCAGGGCAACAACTTCGTGATGGATCCCGACGATACCTACGGACCCGTGGTGACCAACAAAGGCGCGCTGGCGACCACCGGCACGCAGGCCCATCCCTGGGCGAACTTCTCGCGCTGACCCGGAAAGGAGCATGGCCATGAACATCCGCATAAACCTGATTCTTCTCGCGGCGGCGCTGGCCGCGCAGCTGGTTTCCGCCCAGGGCCCCTTGACGCCCCCGGGAGCACCGGCGGCGATGATGAAAACCCTCGCGCAGGTGGAGCCGCGGACGGCGATCACCAACGTGCCGTACACGATCACCCAGTCGGGATCATACTACCTGGCCACCAACATGGTGAGCGCCGCGGCGGGCGTGACCATCGCCACCAACTGGGTCACGCTGGACTTGATGGGCTTCACGCTGGCGGGCAACCGCAGCGGCGGCGGGCACGGGATCTGGATCTACAGTGGCGGCGGCACGGTGCCGGTCCAGGGCGTGACGGTGTGCAACGGCAGCATCCGGGGCTTCAGCTACGGCATCCAGGCGCGGTACAGCCAGGGGGCGCGGTTCGTGAATCTGGCCGTGTCGAGCAACCTGAACTATGGGCTCAATCTGGACGGGCTGGGGGGCACGTGCGACGGCAACCTCATCACGGACTGCTCGTTCACCGGCAACGGGCTGGCGGCCATCCATCTGGACGGCTCCTCCGGCCAGTGCAACGGCAACCGCATCGCCCACTGCGCGATCGCCGGGAACAACAACGACGGCATCGGGTTCTACGCCTTGTCCGGAAAATGCAGCGGCAACCTGATCGCGGACTGCGCGCTGCAGCAGAACGGCCGCTACGGCATCAACTTCAACGGCGACACGGGCCAGTGCAACGGCAATCTCATCCTGCGGTGCGTCATCGGTGACAGCGTGGACACCGGCATCTACATGAAAGGCGATAACGGCCAGTGCAACGGCAACCGCCTGGCCGACTGCACGCTGGGCGGCAACGTCAAGGGCATCGAACTGTACGTGGCCTCGACCAACGGCCAGTGCGACGGCAATGCCATCGTGGGCTGCACGGTGAGCGAAAGCACGGACACCGGCATCGAACTGGGCTATGCCGACGGCAACCGCGTGGAGAACAACCACGTCGCCACGCAGGCCGGCGGCGCGGCGCAGGGCATCGATACCACGACCTCGCAGAGCAACCTGTTCCTGCGCAACTTCTGCACCGGGAATTTCACCGATTTCACCGTCGACGCCAACGACACGTACGGACCCGTGGTCACCAACTCGGGCGAGCTGGCGACGAGCGGCGCCGCTTTCCATCCGTGGGCGAATTTCACGCGCTGACCCAGGGAGCCAAGCCATGAAACGACCGATATTCAAGTGGGTCCTGGCCGGCGGATGGTTTGCGGCGGCGGTGGCCGTCGCCAGCGCGGCCACGACCATCAACACGCCCAACGAGTATGCGTACGGGGCCAACATCGGCTGGCTTGACGCGCGCGGGAACATCACCAACGGGGCGGCGGTCGGGCAGTATTTCTGCACGGGCTGCATCTGGAGCGCGAACTGCGGCTGGATCAGCCTCGGCAACGGACCGACGAACGGCTGGAACTATTCCAACGCATCGGCCACGGACTGGGGCGTGAACCACGACTGCGCGGGCTACCTGTGGGGCTATGCCTACGGGGCGAACATCGGCTGGATCACCTTCGAGCAGTCGTGGGGCCGGCCGCGGATCGACCTGCTGACCGGGAATCTTTCGGGCTATGCCTGGAGCGGGAATATCGGCTGGATCAGCCTGTCCAACGTGCAGGCGCATGTCCAGACGGACGCTTTCGCCAGCGGGCCCGACAGCGACGGCGACGGCCTGCCAGATCCGTGGGAACTGAGCCGGGTGGGCAGCCTGGGAATCCTCTCCGGCGGTGCGCACGACCAGGATGGCGACGGTGCGACCGACACGGAGGAATACGGCGCCGACACCGATCCGGCGGTCGACATCGAGCTGTTCGAGATCGTCTCGTATTCGGAGTCGGCCGGCACGCTGCAGTGGACCACGCGACCCACGCGCCTGTACCAGGTGGAAGCGACGAACCAGATGCCGGCCGGCGTATCGGGTGCCTGGGAGGAGTTCGGCACCCGCCTGGGTCCGTTTTCCGATTCGCCCCATGAAACTTCCCTGCCGGGCATTCCCAACACGACCCATGTTTTCCGCGTGAAGGCGTTTCTGCCCCTGACCGCGAGTCCGTGAAAAAGAGACAGTCCGGCGTGGCTAGAAGTCACGCAACAGATCAAGGCGGATCATTTGCAGGGGTGCGGCATTATCGCCGGTGGTCATGAGGGTAACGACATTGTTTTCATTGGAGTAGTGGACACCTTCGACAAGTGTCTGCCAGTTCCAATCACCGGAAGGCAGAACGGAGTCGGCGCCATAGACGGCCCAAAGCGCATATCCGTTTGGCACGGCAAAGACGAACCCTGCGGTTTCGGGGTTGAAATCGATGTTCTGGATTTTTGTGGAGCCGAACAACTGGTCCAGCGCCACGCCGGAGGTTGCTCCGCTGTCGATGGCGAGCGTCGAGCTGAAAATTCCGTCCAGGACGGCGGTCGTGTCCAAGGCCAGCACGGCACTCTCGTGGAAGGCATCACCGTTCTGGGGTGTTTCATCCTGGAAAACGCGGACATAGACAAAACCGGCCGTGGTCCAGGCCAAGTTGGTATAGGCCAGCGGGATGTTGGAGAAGCCCCACTCATCGGTGCCGTTCGCACCCGCTTCGATGATCGTGCTTTGCCAGACCACATCGTCGCCGGAAATGTAACCCGCAAGAGGGTTGTAGGGATCCACCGGGTCGATCTGGCAGTTGGGTCCGGCAAAGATGAGCTGCACCAAGGCGCGGCCGGAGCCGTTGTTGGCCAGGAGGCCGGTGCCGGGGGTGGTGTTGGTGACGTCGGTTGCGCCGTGGGGATACAGGCCGTAGCCGACGTAATACAGGATGCTGACACCCGCGAAAGCGGGGGCAGCGAACAAGCTGGAGAACAGGGCGCCGGCCAGAATCACAATCTTATGGAGCTTCCATGCTTTCATGTCACTCGCTCCAGGTCAGATTTGTGCTGTAGTTGATAATCGCGAAACCGTCGCCGGCATGGACGATGTAGTTGGAGGCTGCGTTGCCCCAACCACCGCCTTTGGCGGCCGGAGCCTTCAGGAACGTGTTATGGAAACTGGAATTCGTGCGGTCCCAGAATGAAACCAGCGAGCCCGGGGGGAGGAGAGAAGCTAATTGAGTGTCGGTCCATGGAATATTCACGGGATAAGGATAACCAAAAACCCCTTTATGTCCCCAGCCCAGCACGTTGGTGGTGACGGGCGGAGTGGTGAGGGTGCCGGTTAAAACGGCCGTATAACTTCCGGACGGTTTCAGGAAAAAAGCCTCGCCAGGAAGCACCTGGCGGCTGCCGGTGGAGTCCCAGCCTTTTGAAGAACCATACGTCGGGGCCCATGAACCCAGCGTGGAGTTCCAAAAATAGAAGACCGATCCGGAAGGAAGGTCGGGAAAAATGTTGCTGATGGCATTGCCGCCAGAAACGATCACGGGAACAGACATCAGGTCCATCTGGCCGGATTGAATGTAGCGGGTGATGCTGGTGGTTTGCGCCGTGGCGTGGGAAGCGAAGATCAACGCCCCCGCTCCAACCAGCATCCATCGCCGGATTGCGATCCTGATTTTCATGCGGCCCTTTTCTGTTGGGCGAGGTCACAATCCACCGCCAACAAGAGAACACCCAACAACTGAATGTTATCCGGGACGGTGATTCCGGTCAAGGGGGGCGTGGTCGAAAATTGTCAAAACATGGACAAAAAGGTCGATTTTATGGGGTTTTCCGACATGAGCCGCGAGCCCCCGCATGGGGGGAACAGGTCAGGGCCCGATGTAGCCGGAGGAGACGGCGAAGTTGGCAAAATCGGCGCAGGTGTCGAGCGGCGTGGCCCAGGTGGGATCGCTGCCGCCGAAGAAGGTGGAGAAGAAAATGCCGCGGATCTGGAGGGTGTCCGTGGTGCGGTAGCGCAGCGCGCGTTCATCCACGAGCAGGCGGCCATCGACCCAGACCGCGAGGCGGCCATCATCGGTGCCGGGCGTGTTGAGCACGACGCGCTGCTCGAGGCAGTGCCACGCGCCGGGCTGGAAACGCCAGCGGCCGCGGCCGATTTCGGTGCCGTAGAGGTCGCTGGTGGGCAGGTAGGCGTAGGCCTCGCCGTCGCCGTTGGTGCGCCACATGTAGCGGGTGGAAAAGCCGTTGGTGCCGTCGGGGATGGCGCCGCCGCTGAAATGGTCGGTGCCGCCGAAGAGGCCGGGCAGCTTGCCGCCCTTGACGAAATTGAAATTGGTGTGGAAGCGCACGTAGTAGCGCAGGTTCAGCGCGTTGGTGGGCGCCAGGCCGGCGGTGGCGAGAAACTGGCCGCCCCCCTGCGGCGTGCCGTAGTCGGTGGTGGCGGTCGGGCTGCAGGAGTTGGAGGGATAGGTTGCGCGCAGGAAGGTTTCGAAACGGTCGCCGGGCGCGGCCACGCGCGCCAAATCGGCCCAGCCCCAATCCTTGTCGGACAGGACAGCCCACTCCTGCGTCCAGGTTGTAGTGGCGAACGTGTTCGACCACCGGATGCGCGCGGGCTGCGAAACGGGCAGGAGATAGTCGCAGGTGCCGAAATCGTTGGAGGCGGCGGCGAGTGCGACGACGGCCCAGTTGTCGGTGCCGCCGAGATCGGCACGCCATTGAAGCTGGAACGGCGCGGTGGTGCCGGCGGGCGCGTCGGCGCGGACGGGAATGCCGGCGGCGGAAGGAACGCCAAGAGCAGTGTTGGTATCGGCCACCGCCCGAAAGAAATGCAATTCCGTTTGCGCCGGGGCAGCGCCGGCGGCGATCAAAAAGAAGATGGCGAGCCCGAATCGCATGACCCGATCTTGAGGCAAGCCGCGGCAAAAGGCAATGGACGGCGACGGGATTTTGCGGTTTGACAGGATGCCGCCGGAAAAACATAGTGCGATCCATGAAAGACATTCCCGTTGAAGGCATTGCCTGTTTCGTCGGCCTGATGCTGGTGGCGCTGTTCTCGTCCATCATCTTCCGCAAGCTGCGGTTTCCGTGCACGATCGGCCTGGTGATCGTCGGCATGCTGCTCTACAAGCTGGGGGGCGTGTTTGAACCCCTGCACGTGCTGCAGCGCGTGCACCTGACGCCGAACTTCATCCTCTACATCCTGCTGCCCACGCTGATTTTCGACGCGGCCATCAACCTCGACGCGCGCGAGTTGATGCGCAACATCGGGCCGATTTTCCTGCTGGCGGCGCCGGGCGTGCTGATTTCGACCGCGGTGGTGGGGCTGGCCGTCGCCAAGTTCACCCTCCTGGGCCTCAATGCGGCGATGCTATTCGGGGCGCTGATCTCCACGACGGACACGGCGGCGCTGATCGCGCTGTTCAACGAACTGGGCGCGCCCAAGCGCCTCGGCATGCTGGTGGACGGCGAGAGC
>CAZMOR010000171.1:0-3524 GCA_964567795.1 uncultured Verrucomicrobiota bacterium | reverse complement strand
TTTCGAGAGCAGCAGGGTCTTGTCCGGCAGCGTTTCCATGGCCTGTTGCAACAGACAGGAGGGGCAAAGCCCTTCCGGCGCATCCGCCGGCAGGCGGCCCTGGCATTTGAGACATTTCTTTTCGGTCGTCATGTTCGGTTTTCCTGCGGGGAGCGGTATCTATGCTCCCTTCACTCCGTACAGAAGAAAAACGGCGCCAAGGTTACAGGTCCACTGACGATTTATGGATTCAAGGCCTGGAACAGCTGCCGGATTTCCTCATCGACTTCGTCCGGACTCGAAACGGTATCCGCGATTTCGGCCCGCAAGCACTCGCGGTAGCGCTGGCGGAGACGGTGGGCCGCCACCTTCACGGCCCCGGGGGTCATGTCCAGCCGGCGGCCGATGTCCGCGTGGGAATCGCGGGTTCCCCCGCCGGTCAGGTCCTCCTTGAGCTGGTCAAACAGGTGCAGGCGGCCGGACGAGGCATATTCCTCCTTCAGGCGGGCGAGGGCCCGGTCGAGCACGGTCAGGGCCCAGCGCCGGTCAAAGAGTTTTTCGGGGGTCATCTGGTCGACCGGTTCCAGGCGGTAGCGGGTCTCGGCATCCTGTTCGTCGATGGAGAGGGGGGCGATGCCGCCGCCCCGTTTCAACGCCCGGGCGCGGTCCCGTTCGTTGGAGAGATAATGTTTCAACGAAGCCAGCAGGAAGGAGCGGAATTTCCCTTTCCGGGGCGCCACCGCATCCAGGAAGTTGGTTTTGAGGAGTTGGAGGAAAAATCCCTGGGTGAGGTCCTGGGCGTCGGCCGTGGTCGAACCGCTGAGGCGGACGAAGGAATAGAGCGGATACCAATAGATGCGGCACAACTTTTCCAGGGCCGCGCGACCGTCGGGGGAACTGTCCCGGCCGGCGGCCAGCACCAAACTCCAATGCGTGGTCGCGAACCCCCGGGCCGATCGGGTAAGCTCCCTTTCCGCCGGGCGGTATGGCTGTTGGGATGTATCGCTCAAATCCAGTGAAGCTCCTGACCTGCAACTATGGCCTGGATTTACAAATGCTAGAAGGGCGGGAAGGGAAAGTCAAAGATTCAGTTTTCTGTGCACGGGCATTTGCAGTCCTGGTGACGTGAAAACCGGCCTGGCGGATGAGAGCGTGGAGCGCGGGAAACCGCTGGGCCGGCGAAAACCAATGAGCCGCGATTCCCCGCATGGGGGGACGGATTTTATTCCAGCTCGATGCGGTAGAAGGCGCCGCCGGGTTGGGAGAGGCTGCCGGTGAAGGTGTTGGCGGGGGGCTGGGCGGAGATGTTGGTGTAGGCCCGGACCGAGAAGTTGGTGACCATGTTGGTGGCGCAGGTGATGCGGTAGGTGCGTCCGGTGGCGCTGCTCCAGCGCAGGACGAAGGTGTTGGTTTGGACCGTGCCTTTGACCGCGGCTTCGATGCCGAGGAATGAAGCGCCATTGCAGGGATCGGTGCCGGCGAGGTATTCCTCGTAGTCCGAGAAGCGGTCGCTGTCGCTGCGGCCGGAGGGGGTCATGCCTTCGAGGGTTTGGGAATTGTCCCACTCCCACCAGTCGGGCAGGCCGTCGGCATCGGAGTCCCAGGCCGGGAGGATGGCTTCGAAGGCGCCGATGTCGGCGCGGGTGTGGATGACGCGGGGGCGGCCGTCGAGGTCGGTGGCCGCGGCCATCCAGGTCTGGTTGGTGGCGGCGTCGATGCAGGGGGAATTGGTGGCGAGGCGGAAGTCGTCGGCGGCTGCGAAACGGGGATTGGAGCCGAGGTTGCCGGAACCGGACTGGGCGGGACCGGAATCCGTGTTTTGAATGGTCTGGCCGTAGCCGGAGAGCACGATGTTGGAGCCGGAAGATGCGGTATTGCCCCAGACGATGGAATTGCGGAGGGTGGCGGAATTCAGCAGGTAAACGCCGCCGCCTTCGGAAGCGGTGTTGGCGGCGAAGGTGCAGCTTTCAATCAGCGGCGTGCTGGATTCGGTGTAGGCATAGACGCCGCCGCCGCGCTCGGAGCCGGCGGAATTGCCGGAGAACAGGCAGTTGCGGATTTCCCCGCCGTTGAGCAACGTGGCGCCGCCGCCGCTTTTCTGGGTGGTGTTGCTGCGGACGATGCAATTCGCAAGGCGGCCGGCGGGTTCAATGCGCACGCCCCCGCCGCTGCTGGCGCCGCTGTTGCCGCGCTGGATGGTGAAGCCCTCCACCGTGACGGCGGCGTTGGTGATATAGAGAATGCGGGTGGCGTTGCCGCCGTCGAGAATCGTCGCGGCCGGGCCGCCGCTGCTGCGCAAAACCAGGGGGCGGCCGAGGGTCAGCTGTTCCGGCAGGACATAGGTGGCGGCAGCCACCAGTACCGTCGAGGCGTCGGGAACATAGTCCACAATGGCTTGAAGAGACGTTGCGGCGGTTTCCCAGGTGATGAAAGGCGCGGAATGGCTGCCGGACGGCGACACATAATACGTCGGCGTGATGGCGCTGAAGTGGGCGACCAGCGTGATCGGGGTATCCAGGCGGACGGAGACTGCCGCCGATGTGGCGCTGCCGGATACGATGGCGTTGGTATCGCCGGTCCAGCTGGCAAAGGCGAACAGGTTGGACGGCACGGCCTCCAGCGCGACCACGGCACCGGGGGTTTGCCAGTCGCTGGCCGGTTGGACGGAGCCGCCGGCGTCGGCGCCGGTGGTCAGCATGAAGTTGGTGTTCCAGAGCCAGGTCAGCGTGGCGTCGTTGGTGAGGGCCATGGTCATCCAGTTGGTGGCGCCGGTGGCGGGGGTCCCGCCGGCCAGGGTCCAGCCGGTGCACAAGTAGCGGCTGCCGCCGGAGACCACGGGCGAGGGAACGGAGTTGCTGAGGGCCGAATTGGTGGCATAGGCGTGTGAACCGACTGCCGGGGCCGGGCTGCCATGGTCGGAGACAACCACGAGGTTGAACGTGGGCACGGGCTCGCCGTTCACGCCGGGGGTCGGAATGGGCTGGGCCATCCAATTGGCGGAGTCATCGCCCCAGGCGGCCGGGGTGAGACGCTCGAGGGAGGAGCCGCCGCCGGCGGCGGCCAGTGGCCAGGGGGCGTCATCGTCGTAGGCGGCCGCATCTTCGAGCAGCAGGGGATAATACGCGGGTTCTTCGGCCGGCGGTTCGTCGGGGCGGAGCAGGCGGACGGGTTCACCGCCGTTGTCGAGGACGCCGGCCCAGGGGCCAACGAGATGATTGGCATTGGAAAGGGCATAGGTGGACAGGAAGCTGGCCAGCAGGGCGCTGTTGGAGGCGGCATTGGGGTCGAAGGACAGCACCGCCAGCGCGCCGCCGGCGGGAATGCTGGTGCCGGCGGAGAAGGCGAAGGTGACGCCTTCGTCGATCTGCCAGTTCGTCAAATCCACGGAAACGCCGGTGGGATTGGCGATTTCGATGAACTCGAGATGATTGCTGGCGGAGGGCGGGTTGTACATGATTTCGCTGAGGAACAGCGGGCCGACGCGGGGGCCGCTGTTGGCGGAGCCGAACGTGCGGCTGAGCATGGGGTAGCCGCCGCCGGAGCCG
>CAZMOR010000170.1:0-4757 GCA_964567795.1 uncultured Verrucomicrobiota bacterium | reverse complement strand
CCGGCGGAAGCGCAAGCACAAAAAGAGATGTTTCCATTGCCTGCGCCAGCGGATGCGGGGAATCGCGGCTCAGGTCCAAAAGTCCGGCGAAAGTGCCGTTTTTGGGATATTCCAGCGATTTTCCGGCCATACCCCCCCCCCCCTGCCCGGGCTTGAGCCGCGGGCAAGCGCATGGGGGGGGCACAGGATGGCGCGCGGGATTAAAACTGGACGGTCGGGGCCACCGCCGCACCTTGCGCGGCCTCGAACGGCGTCCGCGGTTGGAAGCCCGCCAGGCGCGCGATCAGCGCGCCGGGCATCTGGCGCACCGCCGTGTTGTAGGTCTGCACCGCTTCATTGTAGCGTTGACGCTCGACGTTGATGCGGTTTTCCGTGCCGGCCAGTTCGTCCTGCAGCGCGATGAAATTCTGGTTGGCCTTCAGGTCGGGGTAGTTTTCCATCACGACCATCAAGCGGCCCATGGCGCCTTCCAGCATCGACGCGACGCCGACCTTTTCGGTCTGGGTCTTCGCCTCGCCCCACTGGCTGCGCAGGCGGGTCACCTCTTCCAGGATGTCTTTTTCATGCGCGGCATAGCCCTTGACCGTGTTGACCAGGTTGGGGATCAGGTCGAACCGCCGCTGCAGCACCGATTCCACGTTGCCCCAGGCCTTGTTGCAGGCCTCGTCCTTCGCCACCACGCCGTTGTACACGCCCATGCAGATCAGGCCGACCACCACCACCAGCAGAACCGCCACGATACCCGCCAAAAGACAACCCTTCATGTATCGACTCCTCTTCTTGCTTTTTGAAATCACCAGCCGCGGCTGGCCCCGCCGCCGCCTGAACTGCCGCCGCCGAATCCGCCGCCACCCACGCCCCCGCCGCCGGAACTCCACCCGCCGCCCGAGCCGCCGCCGCTGGTCCATCCGCCCTTGCCCTTGCTGCCGCGTATCGTGGCCCAGATGATCAATCCAAAAATCGTCACGAAAAGCACCAGGAACAGGATTCCGGCCAGCGCCCCGCCTTCCGCCGGCGCTTCTTCCGGCAGCTCTTCGCCGGCCATGATCTTCAGGATGGCATCGGCCCCGTCCAGCAGGCCCTGGGCGTAGTTGCCTTCCTTGAAGCGCGGAACGATGTATTCATCCTGGATCCGGCCGCACTTGGCGTCGTTGAAGACACCTTCCAGGCCGTAGCCCACCTCGATGCGCATCTTGTGGTCTTCCAGGGCGGCCAGCAGCAGGATGCCATTGTCCTTCTCCTTGTCGCCAATGCCCCATTGGGCAAACAGCTTGGCGGCGAAATCGTCAATCTGCCCGCCATGGAGCGACTTCAGGGCCACGACGGCCAGCAAGCCCTGCTGGGCCTGCCAGGCCGCGGTGATGCGATCAGTCAGTTGCGCCTTCTGCTCGGGCGTGAACACCCCGGCTTCATCGAGCACGTATTGCCGGCTCAGGCTTTCCCGGTAGCGGTCTGTTTCCGTCTGCCCCTCCTGGCCAAATGCGCAACCCCATCCCAGGCCCAGAAACACCGATAAAACAACAAATGTTTTCCGATTCATGCCGCTACGCTAGCAAATCCCGCCCCCGCGGCCAGATGTTTTTGAACAAATGCGCAACCTGCGGTAGAATGGAGGCCCACGAACGAGGAGAAATGCCATGTCCGATGCCCCGACAACCCCCATAGCCGAAAACCTGATGTCCCAGGCCATTTCCATGGCCGGCATGGTCGCCGTCCAGCCCGGTGCCGTGGTCAGCCGCACCGTCATCTCCAAGCCGGCGGGCACCGTCACGCTGTTTGCATTCGACCAGGGCCAGGGTCTCAGCACCCATTCCGCGCCCTACGACGCCATGGTCTGGATCCTGTCCGGCTCCGCCCAGATCACCATCGATGACAAATCCCTGCTCGCCCGGACGGGCGACATGGTCATCATGCCGGCCAATCACCCCCATGCCTTGAATGCCACCGAGCCGTTCAAGATGGCGCTGGTGATGATCAAGGAAAAGTAACCGCCGGGCCCCTGCGCGGATTCCGCAGGCATGGACCGCTACTGGCTTTCCGCCTGGTCCAGGTAGAGCTGAATCGCCGTCCGCGGAATGTCGTCATCGATTTGTGCCGGTTCGTCCAGCTCCCCTTCGCCGGGTTTGTCGAAGGAATCCACGTAGCGCTTGCGACCCTGGTTGTTTTCCAGGAATCCCTGGTGCGCGCGCTCGGCGCGCATCCAGAGCTGGTTCAGCGCCATCAGCCACGTGGCGTCGTCCGGCGGCTGGATCTTCTTCGGATCCTTGTTCTTCTGCCGCTGCCACCAGGAATGCTTTTCCGGCGGCGGCGTGCTGAACTGGTCGAAATACGCGGTGTACGAGGCCAGCACCTCCTGCAGCGCCGGCGGCGCGCCCAGCTTCAGGCTTTGCACCTGCAGCGACAGCGCCGCCTCCACCGGCAGCACCCATTCCTGGCTGCGGAAGTCGATCAGGTCGCGCGCGAACATGTCCTGCGGCACATCCACCGGCACCTTCTCGGCCAGTTCGCGCGGCTTGAAGTTCAGGGTCTGCAGCAGCTTCTCCTCGATTTGCAGGCCCTGGTCGCTCCAGGCCTCGAGATTGCGGCTGCGGGCGCGTTGCACCAGAAATTCCTTCCAGGCCTCTTCCGGATTCCGGTCTTTCAGCACCGCGCAGTTCTGGCGCAGCCATGCGGCATCCAGCGGCTGCCGCGCGCCAACCGCCTTGAACAGCGCGGCCCAGTCGTTGAGGTTGCCATCCGGAAACAGGAATTCCACGGCGGCGGCGGCGTAGGCTTTCTCGCGCCAGCGCCCGGCCGGCAGCAGTTCCTGCTTCACCACCTGGGCCAGCGGCAATGAGCGGCCCTCGCTCAATTCCCGGGCAATCCAGTCGCGGTTGCGCGAACGCAGCGCCGCCTGGGTGTTCTGGGCCAGTCCGGCGGAGACCCAGTCCGGCACCGTGGCGCCCAGGCCCGTGCGCTGGCCTTCGGGCGTGTATTCCGCGGCATAGCGGTTGAGCATGAGCCAGCAGGCGCCCTCCAGCAGATCCTCCTCGTCCAGCCGCAGCGGGCCGGGCACCACCAGGCGCTGGTAGAAACGGCCGTCGTCCCAGCCCTGCATCTTGAGCACCTGCGCATCCGGTGCCGCCGAGTCCTGCACCATCACGCCCAGCACCTGGTCGCGCTGGATCGGCAGCGGCATCCCCGTCTTTTCCTCGATTCGCGCGGCGGCCTCGGACAATTTGCGCGCCATCACCATGTTTTCCGCCGAGGTCATGCCCGACACCATGAACCGCCGGTCGGAGCTGTAGATGGCCGCCCGCCCGGGCCGCCCCGGATTCGCCGGGAATTCGGCAGTTGGCGCCTGCGCCGGCGCCAGGGCGGCGCCGCACAGCAGGACCAGCATGGCCATCCGGATCTTCATGCTAGATCGGCCGGAAACGGATGCGCTTGGGCTGGTCGGCGGCGTCGCCCAGCAGCCGCCGGCGCTGCTCGTGGTAGCCTTCGAAGTTGCCTTCGAACCAGGTCACCGTGCCGTCGTCTTCGAACGCCAGGATGTGCGTGGCGATGCGGTCCAGGAACCAGCGGTCGTGGCTCACCACCACCGCGCAGCCGCCGAACGACTGGATGCCTTCCTCCAGTGCGCGCAGCGTGGTCACATCGAGGTCGTTCGTGGGTTCGTCCAGCAGCAGCAGGTTGCCGCCGCGCCGCAGCAGCTTGGCCAGGTGCACGCGGTTGCGTTCCCCGCCGGACAGTTCGCCGACCTTCTTCTGCTGGTCCGTGCCGCGGAAGTTGAACCGCGTGCAGTATGCCCGCCCGTTCATCGCCTTCCCGCCGAGATCCAGCGTCTCCAGCCCGCCGGTGATCTCCTCGTACACGGTCTTGCTGGAATCGAGCGTGTCGCGGAACTGGTTCACGTAGGACAGTTCCACGGTCTCGCCGATCGTCAGCGTGCCGCCGTCGGGTTTTTCCTCGCCCACGATCATGCGCAGCAGCGTGGTCTTGCCGGCGCCGTTGGGGCCGATCACGCCCACGATGCCGCCGCGCGGCAGGTTGAAATCCACCTGGTCCATGATCAACCGGTGGCCGTAGACCTTGCGCAGGTCCTGCGCCCGCACCACCAGGTCGCCCAGCCGCTTGCCGGACGGAATCTGGATTTCGAGCACGTCCTCGCGCGTGTCCACCTGCTGCGCCGCCAGCTCCTCGTACCGCGCCAGGCGCGCCTTGCTCTTCGACTGCCGGCCCGACGGATTCAGGCGGATCCATTCCAGTTCGCGCTGCAGCATCTTCTGGCGCGCCGCGTTCTGCTTGTTCTGCTGCGCCGAAAGCGCCTGCTTGGTCTCCAGCCACTTCTCGTAGTTGCCCTTGAACGGATAGCCCCGGCCTGCATCCATCTCGAGAATCCATTCCGTCACGTTGTTCAGGAAGTAGCGGTCGTGCGTCACCACCACCAATGTGCCGCTGAATTTCTTGAGGTATTCCTCCAGCCACGCGACGGTCTCGGCGTCGAGATGGTTGGTCGGCTCGTCCAGCAGCAGCGCGTCCGGATTCGACAGCAGCAGCCGGCACAGCGCTACGCGGCGCTTTTCGCCGCCGGAAAGCTTCCTCACGTCCGCGTCGCCGGGCGGCAGGCGCAGGGCGTCCATCGCCCGCTCGATTTGGCTGTCCAGGCTCCACAGGTCGCGCGAATCAATCAGGTCCTGCAGCCGGCCCAGCTCGTTGTTGAGCTTCTCGGATTCCGCGTCGGACAGCGTTTCCCCCAGCTTGCCGCACAGCTCGTC
>CAZMOR010000169.1:0-7295 GCA_964567795.1 uncultured Verrucomicrobiota bacterium | reverse complement strand
CGCGCGGCCTAGGCCGGGGAAATATCGGCCGGATCGCCGAGGGCTTCGCGGATCTTGGCGGCGAGTTCGGCCGGGGTGAAGGGCTTGGGCAGGAAATGCACGCCGGGGTCCAGGACGCCGTGGTGGGCGATCACGTCGGCGGTGTAGCCGGACATGAACAGGCGCTTGAGGCCGGGATTATCCACCAGCAAGGCTTTGGCCAGCTCGCGCCCGTTCATCTCAGGCATGACGACATCGGTCATGAGCAAATGGATTTGGCCGGCGTTCTGCGCGGCCAGGCGGAGGGCTTCGGAGGGCGTGGCGGCCGGCAGCACGCGGTAGCCAAACTGTTCCAGCATGAGGCGGGTCATGGTAAGCAGGGCGAGTTCATCCTCCACCAGCAGGATGGTTTCGGTGCCGCGCGCCGGCGGCGCGGGAGTGGCCGGGTCGGCGGCTTGCGCCGGGGCGTGGCGGGGCAGGTGGATCGTGAAGGTGCTGCCCTGGCCGGGCTCGCTGTAGACATTGATAAAACCGTTGTTCTGCTTGACGATGCCGTAGACGGTGGCGAGGCCGAGGCCGGTGCCCTTGCCAACCTCCTTGGTGGTGAAGAACGGTTCAAAGAGGCGCAGCAGGGTTTCGGAATCCATGCCGCAGCCGTTGTCGCTGACGGCCAGCATGACGTAGTCGCCGGGCAGATAGCCGGGATGGGCGGCGCAGAAGTCGGCATCGAAGGCGGCGGGCCCGGTTTCGATCGTGATGCGGCCGGTGCCGTTGATGGCGTCGCGGGCATTGACGCAGAGGTTGGCGAGGATCTGGTCGATCTGGGAGGGGTCGATCTTGACATGGGCCGGGATCTGGCCTGGGTGCCAGGCCAGTTCGATGTTTTCGCCAATGAGGCGGCGGAGCATCTTGAGCATGCCCTCGATGGTCTCGTTGAGGTCGAGCACCCGGGGGGCGACCGTCTGCTTGCGGGCGAAAGCCAGGAGCTGGCGGGTGAGGTCGCCGGAGCGCATGGCCGCCTTCCGGATTTCCTGCAGGCTGTTGTAGCAGGGGCGGTCCGGGGTCAGTTTTTCGAGGGCCAGGTCGGCGTGGCCGAGGATGACGCCGAGCATGTTGTTGAAATCGTGGGCGACGCCGCCGGCGAGGCGGCCGACGGAATCCATCTTCTGGACCTGGGCCAGTTGCGCCTGCAGGCTCTGCTTTTCCAATTCGATGCGCTTGCGCTCGGAGATGTCGCGGACGAAGACCAGATGGGCGTCGCGGTTGCCGAAGCGAACCGACACGGCGGTGGTTTCGACGGGCACGCGGTTGCCGTCCAGGCGCAGATAGACCTGCTCCATCGGCGGGGCGGCGGTTCCGGTTTCGAGTTGTCCCTGGATGCGGTCGCGGACGGCGGCATGGAACTCGGGGGCGATCAACGTCAACATATCCCGGCCAACCAAATCCGCGGGCTGACCGGCACCGAGCAGGCGGGCCATCGCGGGATTGACGAACAGGAAGCGGCCATCGGCCTGGACGAAGATGCCCTCGGGGGCGCCGTCCACCAGCGTGCGGAAGCGCACCTCGCTGTCGCGCAGGGCTTCCTCAACTTTCTTCCGCTCGTTGATATCGTAGGCGACCGACAGGATATACAACTCGCCGCGGAGCGAGATGATCTGGGCGGAGTCGAGCACCGCGACCTCCGAACCGTCCTTGCGCCGCAGGATCGTCTCGAAGTTGGCAACCCGGCCGGATTCCCGCAGCTTGGCGACGAAGATGTTCCGATCCGCCGGATTGGCCCAGATCGAGAGCGCCGCGGTCGTTCGGGCAAGCGACTCCTCGCGCGAATAGCCCAGCAGCCGGGAGTAACTTTCGTTGATGTCCACAATCGAACCATCGGCAAGCCGGGTGATGGCCATCAGGTTCGGCGAAGCATGGAAAGCGGCGGCGAATTTTTCTTCAGATTCACGCACCGCCTGATCGGCCTTGTTGCGCTCGGTCATGTCGCGGGCGGCGGCAAAGACGCCCTGCACCTGTCCCGCCGCGTTCAAATAGATGGATGCGTTGTACAGCACATCCGTCGTCCGGCCGGACACGTGCCGGATGGTGAGGGGGTAGTCGCGCACCTGGCCCTCGGCCAGCACCTGGCGATATCCGGCCCTGGCCCGTTCCGGCTCCAGGAAGTAGTCGGCAAAATCCGTGCCGATGAGGTCTTGCCTCCCGCGTCCGGTGACGGTCTCGGTGGCGGCATTCGCATCGGTAATCCGACCATCCGGTCCGATCGTGACCAGCGGATCGAGGCTGGCCTCGATCAGCCGCCGATGGTAGGCGCCCGCTTCCCGCAAGGCCTCTTCCGCCCGTTTGCGGTCGGTGACATCGATGAACGTGGCCATGAGACTGCCGCCCGGGACAGACAGGCCGGAAACTTCCACCACGTGGCGGGAGCCATCTTTGGCCGTGATCGTGAATTCCCGGGGTTCCACGACGCGGTTTTCCCGGATGGCCTGCGCCAGGGCGGCGTTCCAGGTCGCCATGGCTTCCTGCCGGTAGGATTCGTCGGGGAAGGCCCGGCGCCACCAGTCGTGGATCGTGGGGATGTCCGCCACGGTATATCCGAACAACTGGGTGCCGCGCTGGTTGATCAGGGAAACGGTCCCGTCACTTTCGACCAGGCCGGTGGGGACGGGCGAACGCAGAATCAAGTTGTGGAAGCGTTCTTCGTTTTCGCGCCGGAGGGTTTCCACCTGCTTGAGGGTGGTGACCTCCATCGCCGCGCCGCGCACGCGCAAGGGCGTGCCGGCCGGGTCGTAAAAATACTGGCCCAGTCCGGTGATCCAGTGAATGCTGCCGTCGGGCCAGATCACGCGGAATTCGCCGGCGTACGGCGCATGGGCCTTCTGGCAGCGTTCCATGTCGGCCAGGATGCCGGGCAGGTCGTCGGGGTGCACGCGGGCGGCGAAGGCGGCGAAGGATCCGTCGAATTCCCCGTGCTTGAAGCCCCAGAGCTCTTCGTGTTTCCGGGACCAGGTCAGGCGCCGGGTCTGCAGGTCGAGTTCGAAGGCCCCCATGCGGGCGGCATCGGCGGCCAGGCGCAGACGCTCTTCGCTGGCGGCCAGTTCGGCGGCGATCTGTTCGCGGCGGAGGCGGTTGGCCAGCAGCAGGCCCAGGGCCGTGGCGGCGACGGGATAAATCAGCATGACGGGCAGGCTGATGTCGTGGAGAACATGTTGGGCGTGGTCCCACGGCAGAGTCAGCATCAAGGCCAGCATGACGACATGTGCGACGAGACCCAGCGCGTACAGTTCCCGCGCGCGAATATCCTGCAGGCGGCCGCGCCGGAACCGGCCCCAGAGGATGCCGATAACGCCCGTGGCGACGGTGACGGCCACGCCGGTCCAGGCACCGACGCCCCCCTTGAACAGGCGGAAGGCGGCCGTGATAAGCATGGCCACCAAGGTCGGTAGGGGGCCGAAGAACAAGCCGGAGATGCTCAACAGCACCGACCGGGTGTCGAAGATGATGCCGCCTTCGAGGCAGAACGAAGTATGAATCAGCCCCATGCAAAAAACACCCAGGATAACCCCGACGATGAGCTGTCGCAGCGGCCGGCGGACGAGCGACTGCCGACCGACGGCAAGTTCGAACAGTACCGCCATGGCCAATAACCACGCGGTATTCTGCACAAGAGCAATGAACAGTGACTGGCTCACAAAATCTTTCTCCAGGCTGCGCAACAAGCTCCGCAGCTTGAGCGTAGTGCTGATGAAGCGCGGAGGACAAGCGGGAAAATGTCCGGAAGGGTAGAAAATGCCGCCGGAGACGCTCCCATGCGCTTGCTCGCGGCTCATGCCCGGGAGGAGAAGGGGGGGGCTCAAGGCCGGAAGAATACAATTTGTTGAAAATTTCTTGATAATGACGTCTAGACGTCTTATTGTAATATCAAGATGAAAACAATCTCTCGCAATAGGCCGGGATATGTCCGCGATGCCATTGTTAAAACCTTACAGTTTTCTTCGCGACCTCTATCTGTAAAAGAAATCGGCGAGCGGGTTTGTCAGCTGAATGGACCTACGCCGACTTCATCCATTCGTTCATATTTACGCCTGAATACTCCCGGCCACTTTTTACGCGAGAGTCGCGGTTTGTATGCACTTCAGGGCGAGATCGCCTATGGTGATGTTCAGACAGATAACACCAATGAGAAAGATGCGGTTGAAGTTTTTCATCATGGTCGGGCAGTGCTGTATAATGCCGATTGTTTTGATTGGTTAATGCAACAGGAGAACAACCGTTTTCACGCCGTGGTTACAGACCCCCCTTATGGTCTATTTGAATATTCCCCAGAACAACAAGAGAAGTTACGTAATGGTCGTGGTGGGGTATGGCGCATTCCCCCCTCATTTGACGGGCACGTTAGATCCCCTTTGCCTCGATTCACTACGTTGACATCATTACAATTAGACGAACTGAAGACATATTTTTATGGGTGGGCGCGATTGCTGTTGCCCAAATTGGTTCCAGGCGCGCAGGTTGTTGTGGCATCCAATCCGTTGTTGTCATATTTAGTTTCGATGGCTTTGGCCAATGCCGGATTCGAGCGTCGCGGAGAAATCATTCGGCTGACGATGACCATGCGTGGCGGGGATAGACCCAAGGCCGCGCACGAAGAGTTTGCTGAAGTGAGTGTAATGCCGCGGTCCATGTGGGAGCCATGGCTAGTATATCGGAAACCAATAGAAGGACGCGTACAGGACAACCTCCGGCGCTGGGGGACAGGCGGATTCCGTCGTCCCAGTAATGATAAGCCTTTTGGGGATGTGATTTCTTCTTCCCCAACTCGAAAAACAGAGCGTGATTTAGCCCCTCATCCGAGTTTGAAACCACAAGCATTCATGCGGCAACTTGTTCGAGCGGTGTTGCCTTTGGGCAAAGGGATAGTCTTGGATCCTTTTGCCGGGGCAGGATCAACTTTGGCTGCAGCAGAAGCAGTGGGTTATGAAAGCGTCGGGATTGAAAAGGACGCGTGTTATTTTGAAATTGCACGGAAAGCCATACCCGCACTATCGCGTCTGCGTTTGGAGTGTGATCGCTAGAGTCTATAAACCCAGTTTTCTCTGAGTTTATGAATGCCCTCCTTGTGCAAAGTGGCGGTTCGGGTGCCCAGTTCACCGCGGGGATTTTTTCGAAAGTCCTCCGGTGTGACATGACCAAGATACACCTCTGTGAAAATCATGGGGTGTCGGTTGGTCGCGGGTTCGGTTTCTGTGTCCACGTCATAAACGAAGACGCACATCCATTGTTCGCGAGCCCCGTGTGTATCAACTGCACCACCTGATTTGCGAGTGGTTTTAATCTCAACGCCTTCTGTGCCCGCCTGAACAGCGTTGCCGGCATAAATTCCATGGACGATTAAATCGGGATGACCGTTGAAGTATTCATTTTCACGTAAGACGCGCGAATGCTTGGCCAGGCTGGCAGTTAGCATGTCGGACAGCACACCAGACATAATCGCCGGCCGTAACATATCATCCAATCGCTGGAGTCCTTTTACGGACAGGTGGCTATTCACATCATAGAAAAAATCATAAACGTCCTGCATGGCCATTTGGAAATCTTGAGGCCGCAATTCGAAAGGAAGAACCGCGGCGGGATTGAATTTGGCAATATCCACAGTGTTGTGTGCGATAGTCATGGCTGAACCGTATCGGAAGAATATAAATGTGTCAATGAGGGGGGCAAATACAATCGCGGCCGAATGAAAAGCGGCGAGTGGGCAGAGGGGAAAATCAGTTTCTAAGGCAGAATTCGGCAATTTGGCGGATGAGGGCGGCGGGGAGGGGGAGGTCGTAGGGGAACTGGACCGTGGCTGCGCCGGTCTTGTACGGTGCGAGTTCCTTGGTAAAACGCCGGATGGCGGCAGCGTTGGGACCGAAGCTGACGTGTGCCTTGCAAGCCGAGAAACCGAACAGGACCTGGCCGTCCCAGAAAACCGGGACGTTCCACTTGATGACGCCGGTTCCCGTCGGTGCGATGCCCTTGAGAATCCGGAACAACTGGCGCAGATGCGACCGCGCCTCGGGTGCGGCGGCGGCGATGTACTCGGAAATGGTGGCGGGTCGCTTCTTCCTCATATAAAATGAACCATAACAAAGATAGGGGCGTGGGAACAGGGGATTTGCGGGAAAGACCTGAGCCGCGAGCAAGCGCATGGGGGGCCGCGGAGCGGCTTGGGGGCCGGGATCAAGGTGCGGCGGCGGTGACCCAAAGAAAGGTTTCGCCGCCGATTTCGCGGGAGTCGAAGGCGCGGACGGCGAGGCCGGCGGCGGCGAGCTGGGCGCGGAGGTTTTCGGGGGTGGTGTGGCTGTAGAAGAGGCGCTGGCCCATGAATTCCTTTTCGCCTTCGAATTCGTCGGCGCCGGTGTAGGCGCGGGTGGCGTAGGTGAAGAGGACCTGGCCGCCGGGGCGGAGCCAGCGGCGGAAATTGGCGAAGAGGGCGGGGTGGCGGGCGCGGGGCACGTGGAAGAGGGCGTAGATGCAGGTGATGGCGTCGAAATGGGCGGGTTCGAACACGACTTCGGTCATGTCGGCGCAGATGGTGTGCATGCCGGGGGCGTACTGGACGGCGAGGCGGAGCATTTTCTTGGAGAAATCGACGCCGTAGACCTCCCAGCCGCGGTCGAGGAAGTAGCGGGGAAAGGGTTCGCCGGCGCCGCAGCCGAGGTCGAGCAGGCGGCCTTGGGCCTGGCCGAGGCCGGCAAAGAAGGGGTTCAGGACGGGGGTCATGTCGAAAAGACCCCGATTGGCCTCATAATCGGCCGCAAATTGGTCGTAAACGTCCCGAAGGGTCGGTTTCATGGCTAAAAATGTGCCATTTTCCGGTTTTGGTGTCAAAATAATTAGAAAAAGTGATAAAAATGCGACAATTTACTTGCATGAGCATAAAAAAGAGATATTTTGATATCGAAATTCGGTCAATTTCCGATTTGGAGGTCCAAAATGAGTGAAAATCAGATGAATGGAGCCGAGGCGCTGATCCAGAGCCTGGAAAAGATCGGGATCGAGATCATGTTCGGTCTGCCGGGCGGGTCGGCGATTCCGCTGTTCGACGCGCTGTACAAGGTGCGGCGGAAGATGAAATTCGTGCTGGTGCGGCACGAGCAGAACGCGGCGCACGAGGCGGACGGCTATGCGCGGGCGACGGGCAAGCCGGCGGCGGTGCTGGTGACGAGCGGTCCCGGCGCGACGAACACCGTCACGGGCATCATGACGGCCTACATGGATTCCATTCCGATGATCGTGATCACCGGCCAGAGCGTGCGGGGCATGCTGGGCAAGGA
>CAZMOR010000168.1:0-2728 GCA_964567795.1 uncultured Verrucomicrobiota bacterium | reverse complement strand
TCTGTTGTTTCCTTTCGTTGAACTGAATGGCGCTCTTATCGCAGATGGAAAATTTTCGCGCAAGCGGGAACCCCCTCTTTTTTCAATTTATTTTTGCAGCCGGGAAATCCGGTGTGGCGGCGGCGCCGCGCGGCGCGGGTTCCGGCGCCGGAAAATCGCGCCGGAAAATCTCAGTACAGGTGGCACCAGACGTCATGGCCATCCACGCGGCGGCCCGCCGGCGCCGCCGTGCGGCAGACCGCCATGGCCTTGGGGCAGCGCGGATGGAACGGGCACCCCGGCGGCGGGTTCGCCGCCGACGGCGGCTCGCCCGCCAGCGTTTTCCGCTGCCGCTTCACGCCCGGCACGGGCACGGCCGCCACCAGCGCCTGCGCATAGGGATGTTTCGGCGCCGCCACCATCGCATCCGCCGGCCCGACCTCCGCCAGCCGTCCGAGGTACATCACCGCGATCCGGTGCGACACGTGCCGCAGCACGCTCAGGTCGTGCCCGATCATCAGGTACGCCAGCCCGTGCCGCTGCCGCAGATCCAGCAGCAGATTGATCACCTGCGCCTGCACGCTCACGTCCAGCGCGCTCACCACTTCGTCGCACACCACCAGGTCCGGCCGCAGGGCCAGCGCCCGCGCGATGCAGATCCGCTGCCGCTGGCCGCCCGAGAATTCAAACGGATATTTCCACAAGACCGCTTCATCCAGCCCCACCTCGGCCAGCAGCCGCGTCGCCGCCGCTTCGCGCGTCTCGCCCCGCAGCAACTTATGCTCCGCCAGCCCCTCGGTCAGCAGGTCGCAGATCGGCAGCCGCGGATTCAGCGCGGCCAGCGGATCCTGGAACACCATCTGGATGCGGCGGCGCTGGTCCTTGGTCAGCGGCTGGCGCTGCGTCGCCGAAAAGAGTGTTTTGCCCTCCAGCCTGACCGCGCCGGCCGTGGGCCGCTCCAGCCCGGCAATGACCCGCCCCAGCGTCGTCTTGCCGCAGCCCGATTCCCCCGCCAGCCCCACGGTTTCGCCGCGCGCGATCTCCAGCGAAACGCCGTCCACGGCGTGGATATGCCCCTGCACCCGCGCCAGCACGCCGCGCCGGATCGGGAAGCGCACCGCCACCTCCTCCACCGCGAGCCAGGGCGTTGCCGGTTGCGAATTCATGCCGACACTCTAGCGGGCCTCACGGCGAAAGAAAACCGCGCAGTTGCTCCGCGCGGGCCGCGGCGTCCGCAAAGCCATTCTGGTAGAGCCGTTCGAGCTCCGCCCGGTCCTGGCTGTAGCGGCCCACCACCAGCGGCCGCGACGGCCGGATCACCAGCACCCGGCCGGCGGCTTCCTCCGCCTCCAGGTCGTCCAGCGCGCGGTTGTAGGTCTCATGCTGCCCCGCCACGGCCGTGGCCAGCGCCGGGAACCGCCGGTACTTCAGCCGGATCGCCGCCCGCACCAGCGCGCCGGGCGCCGGCTTGCGGAAACCCCGGTTGCGCGTCAGCACCACCACGCGCCGCGGAAAGCCATCGGCCGCCGCCGGCTGGTACGGCACCGGGGCGGCAATTCCACCGTCGAGATATAACTTTCCATTCACCCGCGCCATTCGCCCCACCAGCGGCAGCGACGCGCTCGCCAGCAGCGCCTCGGTCAGCGGCGCATCGCTCTTGTCGAAAAACACCGCCTGCCCCGTCGCGCAATCCGTCGCGCCGATGCGGAACCGCCCGGGCGCCGCCGCATATGCCGCGAAATCGAACGGAATGTGGTTCGGCAGTTCGCGGTAGATGAACTCCATGCCAAACGGATTCCCCTCCCGCAGCCAGTTGCGCCACGAAAAGTAGCGCGGATCGCCCGCGAACGTCGTAAAGATCCGCCGGTTGCGCTCGAACTGGCCGGACACGTACGACGCCGCGTTGCTGATGCCCGCCGAAACCCCGATGACATACGGAAACCGGATGCCCGCCTGCAGGAAATAATCCATCACCCCCGACGCGTACTGTCCCCGCATGCCGCCGCCCTCGAGCACCAGCGCCGCGTCCCCCCGCACCGGATACTCCGCCGCCACGGCCGCCTCACAACGCGTTCACGAAACCGCCGGCCACGCCGCTCTCGCGCGTAAAGCCGTTCTTCAGGTAGTACTTCGGCTGCGACGGATGTTTCGCCACCGCGCGGAAGCGCTTGATGCCCTTTTCCTTGAAGAACATCCGCTTCGTCCGGTACAGGTACCGCCCCGCCTTGAAGTCGCGGTATTCCGGAATCATGAAATCGATCACGATGTCCGCGTCCGTCCCGTTTTGGTGGTAGGAGAACACGCCCACCGGCAGCATGTTGCGGAAAATCAGGCACGTGCAGGCGTTCTGCAGGTCCTCCAGCGTCAGCCCCGGCGCGTACTTCTCCAGTTCGCGTTCGTGGAACAGGAAAAACCGCTTGAGGTATTCCGGTCCGACGCTCGCCGCCGGCGCCAGGTCGAAGAATGCGCTGCTGCCCAGCGTTTGCAGCAGGTACCAGCCGTCGATCCCCGCGATCACCAGGTTGATCACGCACACCGGCCACGACCCGATCAGCCAGCCGTACGCCCCGAACAGCACCGACCCGATCCCGTTGATCACCCGCAGGCGGAACACGTTGGTCATCAGCAGCGAAACCAGGATGATCAGCGACGCCGCGTAGCCGATGCCTTCCTTGAGCATGTCGAAATTCATGAAGCTTTCTTTCCGCCGCCCGGCCCGGGCCAAACGGAGGAGACAATATATCCGCCC
>CAZMOR010000167.1:0-9588 GCA_964567795.1 uncultured Verrucomicrobiota bacterium | reverse complement strand
TGGCGCTCGATGGCCAGCAGCGCGTTGTCGCGGTCCATGCCGGTGCCGTCGTCGCGCACCCGCACCAGCCGCCGGCCGCCATCCACCACCTCGACCTCGATGCGCGCGGCCCCGGCGTCGATCGAATTTTCCACCAGTTCCTTCAGCACGGAAGCGGGGCGCTCAACGACCTCCCCCGCGGCGATCTGGTTGATCACCGCGTCGGGCAGCACGCGAATCTGGGCGGGGCCGGTCATGGGCGTTGGTTCTAGCAAAGCAGCGGCCAAAACAAGAGCAAAATCGCGCGCCCCGGAACCGGGGCGCGCGGCATCCGCCGGCGGTGCTTGGGCCTAGAGGACTTCGATTTTCACCTCGGTCTTGTCCGGTTGCTCGACCGCCTGTTCATCGATCGGCTTGTAGGTCGGCAGGAAGCGGTAGTAGACCTGCAGCGTCAGCGCGGCCATGGTCGTGGCATAGACCCGGTGCATGTTCTCGCGCCCGGCGCTGCCCTCGTCCAGGGCCAGCCCGGCGGAATCCCAGCTGCCGTCCGGATTCTGGTGGCGGATGAACTCCGGCGCGAACTGGCTGTTCCAGCTCCGCCAGCTGCTGCCGCCCTGGTGGAACTTGGTCTGCGAAATGTAGTACCACGCGTACATCGGCCACTCCGGCGGATTTTTCCAGTCGCACGCGGCCGCGCGCAGGTAGTCGAGCCCGTTTTGCACGGCCTGCTCCTGCCCGTGCCCCAGCAGTTGCATGCTCAGGACCGCCACGGCGGTGATGCCCGGCGTCGCATGGCTGTCGAGATTGCTGTAAAAGAAGCTGCCGTCGGCCTTCTGGACAGATTTCATGTCGGCCACCGCCAGTTCCATCGCCGTCTTGAGATCGGAATTGTCCGCTCCGGCAATGTACGCCGCCTTCAGCGCCTGGCTGCACCAGCCGCCCAGGGACGTGTCCCGCCGCCCGCTCTTGGCAAACCGGTAATCAAAGCCGCCCGCGGCCTGCTGTCCCCGGATGAGCACCTCGGCGCCCTTCTCCATGACCGGCCTGAGCGACATGACCCGCGTCATGCCGTAGGCCTCGCTGATGGCGTACACGCAAATCGCCTGCGCATAGGTCCCGGCGGTCGTGTCGATTTTGGCGAATTCCCCGGCCTCGTTCTGCCGCGCCGTTAGATATTGGATCGCCCGGGTCACCGCCACGCCGTATTCCTTGGATTCCAGGGTTTCCCCGTGGGCCAGGAACGTCAGGAGCGCCAGGCCGGTCATCGCCTCCCGGTCGTGCGTGCTCCAGGAACCGTCTGCATTCTGGTTTTCGCGCAGCCATTTCAACGCACGGTTGACGGATTCGTCGGCGTAGCGCGCCCATTCTCCGCCCGCGGTTTCCCCCGCCTTCCGGCGGTTTTCCGCCCCGATCCGCTGCCCTAGGCCGTTCGCCACGAGGCCCGGCATGACCAGCGGGCTGAAGGCCGGATCAATCTGCAGCGCGGGCGCCGGGTTCAGGGCCGCGGTCTGGCTGAAATCATCATCGACCACGGGTTCGGCGGGCTCGTTGATCGCTCCGGGATCCAGTCCCGCCAGCACACCCGGGTCGAAATCATCGATGTTTTTAGCGGGCACGAGCGGCGGCGGCTCCTTGTCGATCGTGACGGTTTCCGTTGGCTGATACGTAAAGCTGACCGTCGGCGGTATCGGCTTCTTGGAGTAATCCACCAGCAGCAAGAGCGCGAGAATCAATGCGACGTGAATGAGCACGGCCCCCGACGGGCCGGCCAACCACTCCGCTACATTCCTGTGAAGAGCCTTCAGCGTGGAGTCCATGACCGCCTCCTTTTGATAGTGAATACGTGCCAGCCGGCCATTCCACCAGTGAATCGCAAAAAAAAGCGCGCCCCGGGGAGGGGCGCGCCTGAACCGCCTGCCGGCGGGCTACATGATTTCGATCTTCACGTCGCTGTCGGACTTCTGATCCACCGGGGTCGTGTCGATGGGTTGATAGGTCGGCAGGAAGCGGTAATACACCTGCAACGTCAACGCCGCCAACGTGGTAGCGTAAACCGGGTGCATGTTTTCCCGGCCCGAGGAGCCCTCGCCCAGCGCCAGACCGGCGGAATTCCAGCTGCCGTCCTGGTTCTGGTTGCGGATCAGCTGGGGCGCGAACTGGTTGTTCCAAGACGACCACGTGGCGCCGCCCTTGTGGAACTTGGTCTGGGTGATGTAGTACCAGGCGTACATCGGCCATTCCGGCGGGCTCTGCCATTTGCAGTCGGCCCCGCCCAGGAAATCCACGCCCTTCTGGCATTCCGGATCGTTCGCGTGCCCGAGCAATTGCATGCTCAGAACCGCCACGGCGGTGATGCTGTGGGTGGAATGACTGGCTGCCACCTTGCTGTAATAGAAACTGCCATCATCCGGCTTCTGCACGGACTTGAAATCGGCCACGGCCTTTTCCATCGCTTCATGCAGGCCCGTGTTTTCTGCGCCGGCAATGTAGGCGGATTTCATCGCCTGGCAGCACCAGCCGCCCAGCGACGTGTCGCGCCGGTCGCTTTTCGCGAATTTGTAATCAAAGCCGCCGCCGGCCTGCTGGCCGCTGATGATCACCTGCACGCCTTTTTCCATGACGGTCTTGAGCGACGGAATGCGGGTCATGCCGTAGGCTTCGCTGATCGCATAGACGCAGATGGCCTGCGCATACGTCCCTGCCGTCGTATCAATCTTGTCAAAGGCCCCCTGCTCGTTCTGCTTGGCCACCAGGTAGCGGATCGCCCGCTCGACCGTCTGGCCATACTTCTCCGAAGCCGTGGTTTCGCCGTGCGCCAGGAACGTCAGGATGCCCAATCCGGCCATGGCCTCCTGGTCATGCGTGCCCCAGGAGCCGTCCTTGTTCTGGTTGATGCGCAACCACTCGAGGGCGCGCAGCACCGCCGCTTCCGCATACTGGCCCCATTGCCCGCCATAGGCGCCGATGGCCGCCGCGCGGCCGGAGCCGGTGCGATTGGCCATCTGCCCCGGGGCCAGGCCCTTCATGATGATCGGGCTGATCGCGTCGGAAGCGATGTCCAGCTCCGTCACCGTGTCCTGGACGGGCGCGGCGGCAAAATCCTGCACGTCCGGCGGCGGGGTCATGTCCATGTTGACGTCCGGCGGCGTGACTTGATCCACCAGATCGGGCAATTCCTCGGGGGGCTTCATGTCTTCCAGCAATTTATCCAGTTCCTGCTGGTCCACTTCGACCATCTGCACTTCAATCTCGCTGGTCTTTTCCTTGGTGACCTGGCTGGCGAACAGGAACAGCAGCACGATCCCGACGACATGCAGGGTAATAGACCCCGTCGGGCCCGCCGCCCACTCCATGAAGTTCTTGTGCAAGGCTCTGATTGATGCATCCATGGCTATCTCCAGCTATCGCCGCATATCCTTAATTCGAGGCGCTTACAACCGACAGGCTCTTCAGCCCGTTTTTCGCGCACAGGTCCAGGGCCTTCACCAGCGCCCCGTGTTTCGAGATGGCCGAAACCGTGATCATGATCGTCTGCCCGGCATCGAGCGAGGCCACCTTCCCCAGCGCGGCATCCAGCCTTTCCGGGGATACCGGCGTGTCATTCACGGTGTAGCCGTCCTGGTAGACGCCCACGCGCACCAGATTCGGGGGCGGAACGTCCTTGGGCGTAGTAACATCCGCCTTCGGCCGGAACACGTCCAGGTTGGTGATCACATCGATCGGCTTGGCGGTCACGATGAAGTAAATCAGCAACTGGAACACCACGTCGATCATCGGCGTCATCGACAGGGCGGGTTCCGTCACTTCGGGTCGTTTTCTTGCTCTGGCCATGGGTTCTCCCCTCTTCCTACTTCGACTTGTCCGCCTTTTCCTTCAACGCGGCGAACCGGAGCTTCCACAGCCCCGCCTTGCCGCACACGTCCATCACCCGCTTGATGGCCTCATGCTTGGTTTCCCCGTCGCCGCGGATCACCACCGGCGTGCTCTGGCCGGAGACGTTGCGGGCCTTGACCAGGATCGCCAGGAGTTGGTTTTCGCTCAGGGCGGTCCGCATGATGGAGATCCGCCCCTCCGCGTTCACGTCGATCACGACCGTGCGCGGATCCTTGACTTCTTCGACGGGCCCGTGCGGCGACATCGCCATGCGCACCGCCGTGTCCATCGCTTTCGCCTGCAGATCCGCCGTCGTGACGAAGAAAATAATGAGCTGGAACACGACGTCGATCATCGGCGTCATGTTCAACTCGGCTTCTGGATATTGCTTTTTCATGCGCGGCCCTCCGGCCGGGAACAGCCGCCTATTCCTCCACCACTTCCACGTTCCGCAGGGCCTTGATCAGGTCCATCGTCAGGCCTTCCATGCTCAGGATGATGCGGGACAGGCGGTTCTTGAAATAGGTGTAGAACGACACGGCCGGAATGGCCACGACCAGGCCCGCGGCCGTCGTCCAGAGGGCCTGGGCGATGTTCAGGGCCAGCAGGGCCTGCTGCGCCGCGCCCGCCTGCATGTTCGCCAGGTTGGCGAACGCCATGATCATACCTTGCACCGTGCCGAGCAGCCCGAGCATCGGGGCGATGTTGCCGTTCATGTTCAGGTAGGACACGCGCTGCATCATTTTCTCGCTCTCCAGGTCGGCGGCCACGCCCACCTGCTCCTGGATCACTTCAAAGCCTTCCTTCACGTTCCGGAAACCGGCCAGCAGAATCGCCGCCATCGGGCCCTTGTCCTGCTCGCAGCGCTGCATGGCCTTCATCACGTCGCCCTGCTCCATCGCCTCGCGGACTTCGTTCACCAGCGCTTCGGGAATGATGCGCTTGGGGCTGACGGTGATGAAGAAGTCGATGATCAGCCAGGCCGCCGCGATCGACGTGCCCAGCAGGCCCAGCCACAGCACCACGCCCAGCCAGCCGGAACCCACGATGACCTGCCACAAGCCGGACGATGGCTGGGCGGATTCGCCAGGCCCCTGCCCGTTTTCCATGACCACGTCGCCGGAATTGCCGGCGGGAGCCGCCGCGGCCGGAGCCGCCGCCGGAGCCGCCGCCGCGGGTGCCGCGGCGTCTTGGGCAAAACTGAGAACAGGCGCGAGCACCAGGGTCGCCAAGACCAGGATCCACATCGTCTTCTGCATTTTCTTGAACATGTTCGTTCTCCTTCGGTTCTTTTTTAAATGGTTAGATCTTGCTCTTGGCCTGGACCGCATACGGCGAGGAACCGTAGTCGGTCACGACCTTCTTGTACATATCCTTCGCCCGCGGATCGCGCAACTGCTCCAGCGCCGCGGCGGCCTTGAAAGTCGCCTCGCCCAGGATGGCGGGATCCTTCACGTCCGCAAACAGGATCGCCGTGCGCAGGTAGTCCAGCGCGGCCAGTTCGACGTTGTTCTGGTCGAGCTGGATGTCGCCGCGCATGGTCTGGGCGCGGGCGGCTTCGGCCCGGTTTCCGGCCGCCGCCACCGCATCCAGCTGCCGGAGCAGCGCCGGATACTGCTTGGCCTGGAGCATGGCCCGCCGGAGCCCCCACGCCGAATCCGGATTCTGCTTCTCGGCCGGGGCCATCAGGAACAACTGCTCGTAGGCCTTCACCGCGCCTTCCGCATCGCCCTTGCCCAGCAGTGCCTGCGGCAGCAGCTTGGAGGCCTCCACATCCCAGCCCAGGAGCCGGTACTTCGCCACGAGGCCTTGCAGCAGCGGAATCGCCGCATCGTACTTCTGGGCCTTGATCGCCGCCGCGGCCTGGTCATATTCCGCCGGCTTGTCGGCCACCGCCTTGAGATAGCTGCCTTTCGGGAAGGTGCGGATGCCGACGTCGGTCGTCAGGTTGATGTCGCCGTTGGCCAGCGCGCGGATGGCGCTGCCCTGCACCTGCTGCCCGTTGGGCAGCACGACGTAGGGAGCTGCCAGAGCCGTGCCGGCGAGCGCGGCGAGGACCAGGCCGATTGCGAGGAGTTTCAGTGTTTTCATGGCGTTCCTTCTCCCTTTCATACATCTCACTCCGCCGGTGCCGGGGCGGCCGGGGCTTCCGCCGGGGCGGCCTCCGGAGCCGCTGCGGGCGCCGCGGCCGGCGCCGCCGCAGCGGGAGCGGCGACTTCTGCATTCACCTTGAACGAGGCGGTCGTGCGCTTCTGGCGGACTTCGTTGATCTTTGGACTCGTGGGATACAGTTGCAGGTACTTGTCGCAGCTTTCCAGCACATCGGGGCTGCGGTCCAGCTCCGCAGACAGGTCGATCGCGCCCAGGATGGCCTGCTCGATCTGCTGGCGCTCCTTCTCGCTCTTCATGTTCTGGCTGCCGAAATACTCCATGCGCTTGTACGCCGCCAGCGCCCCGGTCTTGTCGCCTTCCTGCAGCAGGATCTGGGCGTACAACAGACTGGCGTCGTTGACCACCTCCGGCTCGCGCGCGTACTTGAACACGTCGTTGAGCGCGATCTTGGCGGCCGACAGGTTGCTCAGCTTCAGGTTCGCCCGGGCCAGCATGAATTTCGCCTGGTAGAAGAGCCCGGAATTGGGCCAGCGCTTCATCAGGTCGTTCAGCGACGCCACCGCGCCCGCATAATCCCCCAGTTCGTATTTCGCCGCGCCGATGCCGTAGAGCGCGCGCTCCAGCAGCGCCCGTTCCTCCGTCTTCCCCACCACCTGCCCGAAGGCGTCCGCGGCCTGCTGCCACTGGCTCTTGTCGAGCATGGCCTGGCCCACGCGCGCGAATTCCTCCACCTTGTAGCTGCCGGGGCTCGCCAGCATCGCTGTCAGCGCCTCCTTGGCCTGGTCGAACTGCCCCAGGTCCAGCGCGCCGCTGATCCGCGCGTACTGGGCGTTCTTGCCTTCGTCCGTGTCCGGATACTCCGCCGCCAGCCGCGCAAACGTGTCGTTCGCCGCCGGATCCTTCAGGGCCATCTGCAGCGACCCCTTCAGGTTCAGCGCCTTCGCCGCCAGCTCGGATTTCGGATAGAAGCCCAGGAATTCATCCAGTTTCTGGATCGCGGCCTTGCGCGTGGCATCGGTCGCCAGCCGGCTCAGGCTGTAGGCGAAATAGAACCGGGCCTGTTCGAGCAGGGTGGCATTGCGCTGGATGTCCTCCGCGGAATTTCCATACGGATTTCCCGCCGGCGCGATCGCCGCGATCAGCGCGTTGAACTGCCGCGCCGCGTCCGCCATCCGGTCCGTCCGCCGGTAGCAGTCGCCCAGCGCAAACATCGCCTGCGCCTTCGTCGGGCTCGGCTGGGAGGAGTCGATGTACAGCTTCATGCCCTCGATGGCCCCGGCGTAATCCTTGTCCGTGTACGCCTTCCAGGCCCGCTTGCTCAGCGCCTTCGGATAGTTCTGGTCGTTCTGGTAGTCCGTGATGATCTTCGCCAAATAGCTGTTCGCCAGTTCCTGGTTCTGCGCCTTCTCCGCCTTGCTGGCCAGGTAGAACAGGATCTGGCCCGCCCGCGGGTCCTGCGGGCAATATGCCAGGTAGCGGTCGAACAGGTATTGCGACATCTCCGCGTTGCCGGCCTTGTCATACAGCTGCGCCGCCGAAATCAGGCCCTTGGCCGGAATGTCGCTCTTCGCCGCGAATCGCTCGCCCAGGTAGTTTGCCGCCACCTTCGCGTAGAGCGCGTCGTTCAGGTTCATGTAGCACTGCACCAGGTTGGCCACGGCCCCGATCGAAAGGTCGCCCGCCTCCGGGAACTGCCCCAGCACCCGCAGGTATTCCGCCGCCGCATCCGCGTACTTTTTCTGCCGGAACAGGTTGTCCGCCATCATGAACTCGGTGCCGGCCGCCTTGCCCTCCAAGTCGCCCAGGTCGATCTTGACCGTCTTGCCGTACTTCGTTTCGAGAATGCTCTTGATGTCCTTGGCCACCAGCCCCGCGCTCGGCCCCCAGTCGCTGTCGCCGTATTTCACGAAGACGTTGTAGTACTCGCCCAGCGCCCCGCTGTAGGCCGCAATCGCCTCCGCATCCTTGCCCTGCTGCGCGGCCAGCCCGTCGGCCTCGTCCTTCAGCAGCCGGCCCAGCAGCGACCGCGCGCCCGCCATCGGACTGTCCTTCAGCGGCATGTTCAACTGCTTCAGCGTGTCGTCGATGGGCTTGATGATGTCCATGTAGTCCATCAGCACCTTCTTGGCGCCCGCCGGATTGCCCTTGGCCAGTTCGATGTTGGCCATCACCACGATCGAATCCACAAACTGCAGGTCCAGCCCGCCCCATTGCAGCGCCTCGCAGATCTTCTTCGCTTCGTCGAGCAGCTTGTTCTTCTCGTCCCCGCTCTTCTGCTCGGCGGCCTTCACCAGCGCCTGCGCCCGCTCCACCTGCATCGAGCGCTGCATCTCCTTGCCCTCGGCCACTTCCTACACCCGCTGGAAACTCTTGGCCGCGTCTTCGTAGTTGCCGACCATCAGCAGCATCTGCGCAAACTGATACGCCGCGTCCCGGTAGAACCGCGCCACGTCCGGATCCGTCGGCTTCTGCCCTTCGTACTGCTTGAAGAATCCCTCGTACAGCCCCCGCGCCTTGTCGTATTCCCCGATCCCGAAATAATTCCGCGCCAGCGCCAGGCTGATCGCCTGCGCCTTCGGATTCGTCATCCCCATCTGGTTGATGATCGCCTCCGCGTCCGGGTATTGCCGCCGCTGGATCAGGATTTCCGCCTGGATGATCTGGCTGCGGTCCTTCTGCGTCGGATCCTTCGCCAGCACCGCGTCGACCACCTTCTGCGCAAAGTCCGGAAACGACGGCGTAAAGGAAACCAGCCCCGATGCAAACGCGAATTCCTCGTCCACCCCGGCCGTCGCGGCCCCCGCCGCCAGCAACCCCGCCGCCGCCACGGCCACCTTGATCCACCGGCTACTCTTCATGGTCGTATCCATCTCCCGCAAAATGGCATGCCCGCCAGACGAACGCTGTTGCAGATTCATGGCTTGTTTATATCCCTTCAAACAAGCTATCGTCAACTCATAAGGAGACATTTTCATGTTATATAAAGATTACGGCGCCACCGGGAAACAACTCTCCGCCATCGGGTTCGGCGGCATGCGCCTGCCCAACCCGAAGAATCATGCCGAAGGCATCGCCGTCCTCCACGCCGCCCGCCGCGCCGGCATCACCTATTTCGACACCGCCCCCTACTACTGCGACGACCAGAGCGAGTCCATTTTCGGCGAGGCCCTCCGCTCCATGCCGCCGTCCCCCCTACCGCTTTACACCTCTTCCAAATGCTCCCGCCCCTCCGGTGCCGATTTCCGCCGCGGCCTCGAAAATTCACTCGCCCGCCTCGGCGTCCCTCGCATCGATTTCTTCCATATCTGGTGCGTCATGGATCCGCAGGACTGGAAATCCCGGGTCGACGGCGGAGCCCTCCAGGCCGCCCTCCAGGCCAAGGCCGAGGGCCTCGTCGGCCACGTCTGCGTCTCCACCCACATGAACGGCCCCGATATCGAGCGCCTGGTCTCCGACCACCCCGAGATCGAAGGCCTCACCCTCGGCACCTGCGCCATCAATTTCCCCTACCGCCGGCAGGGCGTCGAAGCCGCCCGCCGCCTGCATCGCGGCGTCGTCGCCATGAACCCGCTCGGCGGCGGCCTCATCCCGCAGCACCCCGATAAGTTCGACTTCATCCGCGCC
>CAZMOR010000166.1:0-2421 GCA_964567795.1 uncultured Verrucomicrobiota bacterium | reverse complement strand
GTACTCGTCCGCGGCGAATTCTTCCTCCTTGTCGGAGTAGATCACCATCCTGGCATCCATCGCGAGAAGGACAACGGGGAGGTCGGCCCAGGGGAAGACGCGGCAGATGTTGCCGCCGATGGTGGAGATGTTGCGGATCTGGTGGGTGGAGATGCGGCGGCAGATTTCGTGCATGGCCCAGCGGGGAGCGCGGTAGCGCTGGATGTCGGCCAGCGGGGTGGTGGCGCCGATGTTGTAGAAGTCGCCTTCTTGTTTGATAAAGGACAAGCCGAGGCGGGTGATGTCGACGGCGGTGACGGGGGTATGGTCCTGCATGAAGTGGAGGGCGGTGCCGCCGGCGAGGATCATGCCTTTGGGGCCGAGCTCGCGCAGGTTGTCGCGCGCGGCGGCGAGGGAAGCCGGGCGGATGAATTCACATAATTTCATAACGGTCTCCTTGGGTGGGGACTAAAATAACGGCGGGAGTATAGGGGTTGGGGCGTGCACCGGGGAAGTGAAAATTTGGTCCCGGGCGCGGTGTAACGCTTGACCGGAAACGGGTGCGCGGAAGGGGGTTGGCGGGCGGGAAAAATGCGTGCGGGAAAGGATTCAGAAAAGCGGCGGCCTCCATGCGGGGGCTCGCGGCTCGTGGTTTTTCCACACAGTGGAAAAATATTTTCCATAGTGTGGAAAAATTCCGCAAACGTTTTCCATTGTATGGAAAAATCGCGCAAAGATTTTCCATTGTGTGGAAAAACGGGGCTTCCGGGCATGAGCCGCACTTCCCCGCATGGGGGCTGCCGGACTTTTCCCGGCAACCGGATATATCTACTTATGCGCATATGCGCATAAGTGGATAATGGCCGGGAGGGACGGGGCGGGCTTTCCTTTCGGGGGCGGGGAGGCTAGGATACGCGCATGAAATCCATCTGGACGATTGTGGCGGCGGCGGCACTGGCGGCGGGGTGCGGACAGGCGCCGGAGAAACCGGCCGCGGCGCCCGTCCCGGTTGCCACACCGGCCGTGCCGGCGGTTTCGGGCGCGGCGGCGTTTGAAGAAGTCCGGAAGTTCGTGGAACTGGGCCCGAAGGAGCCAGGCACGCCGGGGGCCGAACAGGCGGCAAACTATCTGCGCGACCGGTTGCAGGCGCTCGGCGTCGAGGCGGAGATCCAGGAGTTCCGCGACACGACGCCGGCCGGGGAAATCACGTTCCGCAACGTGCTGGGGCGGATCCCGGGGAGCAGCGGCCGGATCCTCCTGTTCGCATCGCACTACGACACGAAAACCGGGATCGCGGGTTTCGTCGGCGCCAACGATTCAGGATCGAGCACGGGCCTGTTGCTGGAGCTGGCGCGGGCGCTGAAGGCGGCCGGTCCACAAGCCATGGAAATCCGGTTTGCCTTTTTCGATGGCGAAGAATGCCGCGTGGAATATGGACCCAACGACGGGTTCCACGGCAGCCGGCACCTGGCGCAAACCATGCAGACCGACGGCAGTTTCACCAATCTCGCGGCCATGATCCTGCTGGACATGATCGGCGACAAGAACCTGACGGTGACGATTCCGCGCAACAGCACCCCGTGGCTGGCGTCGCTGGCGTTCGATGCGGCGCGGGCGGAGGGCGCGCGCGGCCATTTCCAACTGTTTCCGTACACGCTCGGGGACGACCACGAGGCGTTTTTCCACCAGGGCGTGCCGGCGATTGATTTCATCGATTTCGAGTACGGCAGCGCGCCGGGGCGGCACGACTACTGGCACACGGCGGCGGACACGCTGGATAAACTCTCGGCGGAGAGCCTCGGAATCGTGGGCCGGGTGGTGGCGCGGCTGCCGGCCGGCATCGCGGCGCGAGCCGCGGCGGAAAAATGAGGGGGCGCGGGGAATTTGGCTGGACAGCGGGCGGGGCGCGGAGCCAGCATGACGGTTCGTAAACGAAGGAGCGCGACGATGTTCAATCCGAAAGCAGAAGCGATGCCGGTCAAGGAACTGCGGAAACTGCAGGGCGAGCGGCTGAAAGACCTGGTGCGGCGGGCGTACACGAACGTGCCGTTCTACCGGGCGAAACTGGACGCGCAGGGCGTGAAGCCGGACGACATCCGGGGCATCGAAGACATCGCCAAACTGCCGTTCACGATGAAGAAGGAATTCCGCGAGCAGTATCCGTTCGGGATGTTCGCGGTGCCGCACCGCGAGATCGTGCGCATCCACGCGAGTTCGGGCACGACGGGCAAGCCGACGGTGGTGGGCTACACGAAGAACGACATCGACAACTGGGCCGAGTGCGCGGCGCGGTCACTGGCGTGCGGCGGGGCGACGGCGGACGACACGGTGCAGATCGCCTACGGCTACGGGCTGTTCACGGGCGGGCTGGGGATGCATTACGGGGCGGAGCGGCTTGGGGCGGCGGCGCTGCCGATGTCCTCGGGCAACACCGAGAAGCAG
>CAZMOR010000165.1:0-25630 GCA_964567795.1 uncultured Verrucomicrobiota bacterium | reverse complement strand
TGCCGCGCGCGGGATCGGGCACGAGCACCTGGCCGGTGACGGCATTCACGAGCTTGTCGCCGTCCTCCTTCCAGAGCGGCAGGCGGTAGCCCAGGGCGCGGAGACTGACCAGACGCAGCGGCACCGTCCGGCCCGGCGCCGAGAAACGCGCCCGGTTCAGCCAGGGCCGGGCGGCGATGACTTCGCGGATGCCGAGGGGTTTAGCGGCCGGCGCGGCGATGTTCAAGGCCAGCGTGACCGGATTGCCGGTGGCGGCCTCCGCGGCCGCGAACGGGCGGGAGATCAGCAGGTTCCGGCCCATTTCGCCCTGGCCGACGGGGACCACGATCTGGAACTTGCCGGCTTCGGCTGCCGGATGGAGCCGGAATTCATAGCGGGTGTCGTTCGGCGCGTACTGATCCTGTGCGAACCAGGCCCGGACGCGTTCCTGCGAGAGCAAATGCTCGCCGCTGAAATTGGTGAACGCGATGTAGACGGTATAGAGCAGCGGCAGCAGCACGAAAACGATGAATGTGGCCAGGCCGGGCAGCAGATAGCGCGGGGCATGGGCGCGCGGCGAATTATAGACCCAGGCGGCGAAGACCATGGCGCCCAGCAGGGCCGCACCGAGGCCGGCCGCGCCGGTCCAGGCCATGCGCAGCGCCAGCAGCGCCGTTCCGAGCAGAACCAGCAGCCAAAACAGGCGATGGAGGCCGCGGAAGATCACGGGCGCACCGCCTCGTCCGGGGGAACCGGCAGGAATCTGCCCGGGCCCGGTTCGTCCGTGGGGGGCACGTACCGGTACAGATGCCGTTCCGGGAAAGCCGCCCGCAAACAATCCAGGGATTTTTCCAGATCCCGGGCATACAGAATGGGCGCGCGCAGTTGCGGATCGTTGAAGATGAATCCGGAGGTATACCCGTAACCGAAGTCGGGCAGAAGGACGAGGGCGGGCTTTTCGAGCGGAGCCTGCAAGGCGGCGCGGTGTATGGCCGGCGAGGTCTCCTCATAGGCGCCGGAGTAGCGCGGCCAGATGTAGCGGGGCCAGTAATAGACGGCGGCGTAGAAGGCAAACGCCAGGATCCAGGCCCAGAAGCAGTGCCGCCAGCCGGCGGAAACCGCCTGCCGGTGGCCGGCCACGAGCGTGCGCGCGATGACCAGCACCAGTAGCGGGGCCGCGGTGGACATGTACCGGGCTTCAAGTTCCAGCCCGTAGTAGTGGAAGAAAAAGTACGGGAGATACAACCAGGCCGCGCCCGCGAGCAGCACGAGATTGCCGCGCCGGACCGCAGGCATGAGCACGCCCGGGATCAACAGCAGGAATGCCGCCGGCCAGCCCAGCAGAGCCTGGTTGAGATGCAGCAGCGGCCAGATGCATTGCTGGATGGCCCGCCGGATGGTAAATCCATTGGACAGGCCGATGCGGTCATGGATGATGAGGGTTTGGGAAAGGGACCGGGTGCTTTCCAGATGATAGCCGCTGGCCAGCCAGTGCCCATACAGGCCGTGGTTCCAGAAAAGGAGAAAGCCCAGGGTGGGCAGTGCGCCGGCCAGGAGCGCCGCACCCAGCCATGCGCGGGCTCCCCGGTTTCGCCAGAAAGCCGGCCAGGTTGCGGCGACCATGAGCACGGCTCCCAACGCGGCATCCTGGGGACGGGTGAGGAAAGCCATGCCCGTGGAGAAGCCCGCGCCGGCCGATGTCCACAGCCGGCGGGCATCCGCGGGGCCGGCCAGCGCAGACAACCAGAGCGCCCAGGCCACCGCCAGCCACATCATCAGCGTCATGTGCGACATGAACGAAGCAGTCAGCAGCCACAGCAGCGGGGAGAACGCCAGCAGCAGCGTGGCCGCCAGGGCGGTGGCGGAACCGAAATAGTGGCGCATGACGCGGTGGCTGCCCAGAAGGAACAACCCGAAGGCAACGGGCATGGCAATCCCGCGCAGCGGCCAAACCAGCCAGAGCGCGTGACCTGGAAAATACTTGGTATGCCAGGCGCCGTCCGGACTGATGATGACGTTGTGCTGGAAAAAGGCCAGTGGACAAGGCGGGGCCACCGCCTGCAAATGGCCGGAGGCGAATATCCGGGACTGGAACCAGTAGCTGCTGGCATCGGTGATATGGGGGATATTGCCAAAGAGCAGCCATTGCACCAGGCCCGCACCGCAGATGCCGGCCAGAATCACCAGCGCCAGGCCGTTGTACGTGACGGAGCGCTTGGGCCACGGCAACCGTTGGCACCACGGCCACAGAACATGAACCGCGAATCCGCCGGCCAGGAGCGCGCCGCCGAACGACCATTGCGACCATTGCAACAGCCGGACATAGGCAGCCGAGAGCTGGGGTGAAAACAACCGGGCCAGGAGGATGCCCGGATACCACCCGCAAAGGGCGGCCGCGCCGCAGCCCAAGCCCATCCAGAGCCACGAAAAGCGCAGCCAACCCGGCGCCGGAAATGAAAATGGCCGACCGGAATTCATTCGGATTTGCGCTCCATGCGCAGCCGGGCGTTGTCGAGAGCCGCCTGCGGCGTGGCGCGGCCCGAGGTGATGGTGGCCAGGGCCGATTCCATGGCGCTCCAGAACACGCCCATCTGCGGGATGTTGGGCATGAGCGTGCCCACCTCGATGTTTTTCATCGAACCGGCGATGTGCGGATCCGCCGCCATGGCGTTGTAGGAGTCAATCAGGGCCGGAACGCCGAGGGGGACATGGTTGTCCATGGCCGCCAGGCCCTTGGGGGTGATGAGATAGTTCTCCAGGAATTCCTGGGCGAGATCGAGGTTGGGGCTCGAGCGGTTGAAGACCGCGCCGACCACGCCGACAAAGGGGCGCGCGGGCTTGCCATTCACGCCGGGGATCGTCGTGACGCCGAAGTCGATGCCGCTTTTCCGGAGGTTTTCCCAGGCAAAAGGGCCGGAGATGAACATGGCGAGGCGGCCCTGGTTCATCTCCGCCTCGGCGATGGAATACGATACGCTGGCGGGCATGGTTTTGGACTGGATGAGGTCGACGACCGCCTGCATGGCGGCCACGGCGGCCGGCTGGTTCACGCCAATGTCGGCGGTGTTGTAGGAACCGTCGGGATGCTTGCCGAAAATGTAGCCGCCATCCGCCGCCAGAAGGCCGTAGGTGAAATAGGCATTGTTGTAGTCCCACATGATGGGCCGGGCGCCGCGCGGCTGCAAGCGTGGAACCAGCCGGGAGCAGTCCGCCAGATTGGCGGGGATTTCCGCTTCGGAAATCAGGGCCTTGTTGTAAATGAGGCCGGTGGATTCCATGGCAATGGGGTAGCCCCAGACTTTGCCGCGGTGGGTGAAGGCCTCCCAGGCCTTGGGAAAGATGCGCGGGACGAACGAAGGATCGGGATTGATCGGCAATAGAAGACCGGTGTCCGCCCATTCCCCGAGGCGGTCGTGGGCCCAAATCATGAGATCGGGTCCCTTGCCGCTTTTGGCGGCATGGAAAAACTTGTCGGTGGCGCCTTCCGGATGCTCCACAACCACAGGTATGCCTGTGTGTTGGGTGAAAATCAGGCCGATTTCGGCGATGCCCTCGTAGCCCTTGTCGCCGTTGATCCAGATCCGCAATTCATCCGGCGCCCAGGCCCGGACGGGGAGGGGGAGCAGTCCGAAGAGCACCGCAAGCATGGCATGGCGGAACCAGTTCACCTTGTGCAGAATAGCGGGGGGCTGCGGCTGGCGCAACGGTTATCCGGCTGCGGTTTCCGAAAAATCCGTCTTTGCAACCTTGACACTTGGGTACAATTTGTCCATATTGTAAAATTGTGCTTCAAAAATAAAACCTCGGGTCACCCTAATTCCATATATGGCAAGCAAATCGAAGAAAAAATCCGCGTCACCGAAACCCGCCTCGAAAAAAACCGCCAAACCGGCAGGAAAGGGCGGGGCCAAGCCGGCCGCCAAAGCTGCCCCGGCGAAGATCAGCGGAAAGGGTGCCAAGGTTGACAAAGCCGCGAAGCGCGTGCTGCCGACCGGGCCGGTGCCGTCGGCCAAGGAGCATCCGGGCAAGAAGAGCCCGGATTACATGCTCCAGATCATCAGTTACGCGCGGGACCGGGGCAACAAGATTGCGCGCGACGAGTTGAACGATGTCCTGCCGGCGGAAATCATCAACGCCGAGGAAATCGAACGCGTGGAGGAAAAACTGCGCGGGCTGGGCATTGAAATCGTGCGGGACGCCGTGGAAATCGAGGTGGCGGCCCCGGCGGAGAAGGCCGCCACGCCGGCGCGTTCGGACAGTTCCGTCATCGACGATCCCGTCCGCATGTACCTCAAGCAGATGGGCCAGGTGCCGCTGCTGACCCGCGAGCAGGAAGTGGAGATTTCCAAGCGGATCGAAGAGGCGGAGTTCCACGCCAAGCGCCTGCTGCACCGCTTTGGCTTTGCGTCCCAGGCCTATTTCGACATGGTCGACCGGCTGAAGACCTCCCGCGAGCGTTTCGACCGGGTGATCACCGACAAGCACGAAGGGGAAAAGGGCGACCGGCCGGAGAACGACAAGCGCGAAATCGGACGCGACAAGTATTTCGGCGAGATCATTCCCAAGCTGAGCAAGAGCGTGCCGCGGGCCCAGCTTGCGGTGCGCGACCGTTTCCGGGCCTTGACGAGCGGGCGGCTGTCCAAGGCGCAGGCGGAGAAGCAAAAAAAGGTCTTTGTGCAGGCCCGCGAGCGCCTGGCGGTGCTGCTGGACGACTTCTTCTTCAAGCAGAAGGCGATCGAGGATTTCGCGCTGCATGCCGACAGCCTGGCGCGCGAGTTCGAGGAGAAGCTGCGGCAACTGCGCGACCTGGAAAAGGCCAAGAGCGTAGCCAAGCAGGCCCAGGCCAAGGAACTCCGGAAGCTGCTGCGCAAGATGGAAGAGGAGCAATGCCTGTGCGCGGATGAATTCCTCGTGCAGCACGTGGAATTGAAGGAGTGGCTGCGCAAGGGGCTCAAGGCGAAGTCCGAGATGGTGGAGGCCAACCTGCGCCTGGTGATTTCCATCGCCAAGAAGTACACGAACCGCGGGTTGTCCTTCCTGGACCTGATCCAGGAAGGCAACATGGGCCTGATGAAGGCGGTCGAGAAATTCGAATACCAACGCGGCTACAAGTTCAGCACGTATGCCACCTGGTGGATCCGCCAGGCCATCACGCGCTCGATCGCCGACCAGGCGCGGACGATCCGCATCCCGGTCCACATGATCGAGACGATCAACAAGCTGATGCGCATCCAGAAGCAGTTGGTGCAGACCTACGGCCGCGAGCCGACGCCCGAAGAGATTGCCGAGGAGATGAACCTGCCGGTGGACCGGGTGCGCGCGGTGCTCAAGATGGCCCAGCAGCCCATTTCGCTGCAGAGCCCGGTGGGCGACAGCGAAGACACGCATTTCGGCGATTTCATCGAGGACAAGACGGCGGAGAATCCCAGCGAGATGACGGCCTACAGCCTGCTGAAGGAGCGCCTCCAGGACGTGCTGGGCACGTTGACGGAGCGCGAGCAGGAAGTGCTGACGCTGCGGTTCGGCCTGGCCGACGGCTATTCCCGGACGCTCGAGGAGGTCGGGAAGAAGTTCAAGGTCACGCGCGAACGCATCCGCCAGATCGAGGCCAAGGCGCTGCGGAAAATGCGGCATCCCACGCGCATCCGCAAGCTGGAAGGGTTCCTCGAGAACGATTGAGAACATCCAACGCGACCCAACATCCCGGGCTCCGGCCCGCAGAGGAGGCACCATGAGCAGTTCAATCAAGCAAATCGTCAAGCGCGACGGGAACGTGGTCGCCTATGACCGGGACCGGATCGCCACGGCGATCTTCAAGGCCGCCGCCGCAGTGGGCGGCAGCGACCGGGCGGAGGCGGAGCGGCTGGCCCAGCAGGTCGAGCAGAAGCTCGCCAGCAACTTCGGTCCGAGTTCCACGCCTTCGGTCGAGGAAATCCAGGACCTGGTCGAGGAGACGCTGATCAAGGAAGGCCACGCCAAGACGGCGCGGGCCTACATCCTGTACCGCCACGAACGGGCGATGGAGCGCGCGCAGCGGGCCTACAAGTTCGAGGCCACGGACAACATCCCGTACAAGAAGATCTACGAAGTGCTCCGCTGGAACATGGATCACGGGTGCGAAACCGTTGACGGCCTGAACGAGATCATCGCCGGCGGCAAGTTCCCGGAGCTGATTGCGGCCTGCGAAGAGCGCTACGATCTCGAAGTCAAGGCCGGCGCGCAGAAGTTCATCGAGCGGCTGCCGGAAGCGCGGGTGTTCTTCATCGCCGGTCCCAGCTCCTCGAGCAAGACCACCACCACGATCAAAGTCAGCGAGAAGCTGGCCGAGGCGGGCATGGAGTTCCTGGCGCTGAACGTCGACCACTACTTCTTCAACCTGGAGCAGCATCCCCGGGATGAATTCGGCGACTACGACTACGAGACGCCGCACGCCCTGGACCTGAAGCTGATCGACCAGCATGTCGCCGCGCTGCTGGACGGCAAGACGATCAAAACGCCGCACTACGACTTCAAGACCGGCAAGCGGAAGCTGGACGTCTACGACATGAAGCTGGGCAAGAACCAGATCCTGCTGATCGATTCGCTGCACGGCCTTTTCGGCGAAATGACGCAAAGCACGCCGAACGAGAAGAAGTTCAAGCTCTACATCGAAACGCTGGGCCAGGTGCGCAACCGCGAGGGCCAGTTCATGCGCTGGGCCGACAACCGCCTGCTGCGCCGGATGATCCGCGACAGCTGGCACCGCAACCTGCAGCCGGAACAGACGCTGACGCACTGGCATTACGTGCTCCGCAGCGAGCTGCGCAACATCATTCCGTTCATCGGCACGGTGGATTACCTGGTGAACAGCGCGATGCCGTTCGAACTGCCGATCCTGAAGTCGCGGCTGTTCAGCTTCTTCCCGCCGGCGATCGAGAAGTTCAAGAACGACGCCAAGCGGCAGGATGCCTACGTGCGCGCCAAGCGCGTGTTCGAAACCCTGAAGGACCTGACGCCCGTTGCGGACGACAGCCCGGTGCCCAAGACCTCGCTGCTGCGCGAATTCATCGGCGGCAGCACCTACAAGTACTGAGCCGGAGACGCGAACACGGAAAAGGCGCGGGCAAAACCCGCGCCTTTTTCATGCGGGGAGGGTCCCCGGCGGCGGAACTCAGCGCGCCCGCGCCGCCAGGTAGGCCTTGACCGCCTCGGCACTGTTTTCCACGACTTCGCAGCGTGTTTTGGCGTTCCGCAGGGCGTCGAGCACGGGGTGGTGCGCCAGGTCCTGGCCGGTCGCGTCCTGGATCGCCTGCGGGAATTTCGCGGGATGCGCAGTGGCCAGGCAGATCATCGGATCTTCGAGTTCGTTGTATTGCTCGGCAACGAATACGCCGGCGGCGGTGTGGGGATCCATCAGGTAGCGGTATTTTTCGTTATAGCGCTTGATGGCGCCCAGGGTGCGGCGGGTGTCGGAGGCGCCGGCCACGATTTCCAGGTCGACGGAGTCCTTGCCGCTGCGCGCGATTTCCATGCGCCCCTGCAGCGCGAACTGGGACATGAGCCGGCAGACTTCCTTGGGATCCGCGCCGACCTTGTAGTAGAGCCAGCGCTCGAAATTGCTGGCCACCTGGATGTCCATCGAGGGGTTGACCGTGGGCACCACCTGGCCCTTGGCATAGACGCCGGTGTTGAAGAAACGGGCAAGGATGTCGTTCTCGTTGGTGGCGAGCACCAGCCGGCGGATGGGCAGGCCCATGCGCTTGGCATACCAGCCGGCGAGGATGTCGCCGAAGTTGCCGGTCGGCACGGAGAACTGCACCTGCGCGGCGCCGGTTTCCTCCATCACGTGGAAAGCGGCGTAAAAATAATAGACGATCTGGCTCAGCACCCGCGCCCAGTTCACCGAATTCACCGTGCCCAGAGCGTGGGCATCCTTGAACGGCAGGTCGTTGAACAGGGTCTTCATGATGAGTTGGCAGTCATCGAAGCTGCCCTTGACGGCCAGGTTGAAGACGTTGTCGTCCAGCACGGACGTCATCTGCCGTTCCTGCAAGGGACTGACGCGGCCATGGGGATGCATGACAAAGATGTTGACCCGTTTCTGGCCGCGCACGCCGCAGATGGCGGCGGAGCCGGTGTCGCCGCTGGTGGCAGCCAGGATGTTCAGGCGGCCGTTGCGCTCTTCCAGGATTTCCTCGAACAGGCGGCCGAGAAACTGCAGCGCCACATCCTTGAAAGCCAGGGTGGGGCCGTGGAACAGTTCCAGGATGTGCAGGTTGCCCGCCTTAACGACCGGCACGACCTCGGGATGGGCAAAGGTGGCGTAAGCGGCGGAAATCAATTCCTTCAGTCGGGTTTCCGGGATGTCGTCGGTGAACAGGCGGATGATCTCGAACGCCAGTTCGGGATAATCCAAGTCTTTCCATTCCTCCAGCCGGGAGGAAACATCGGGAATGCGGTCGGGAATGAGCAGGCCGCCATCCCGGGCCAGGCCGGTCATGACGGCATCCTTGAAAGCGAGGGGCGCCTGCGCGCCGCGGGTGCTGATATAGCGAATCGGTTTCATAGCCGGGAATTTATAGGCCGGGCGGGGACGGGAGGCAAGTCCTTACAGCAGCGCCAGACGGGATCCGAGGAACTGGGCGGAGAGGAAAACGGCGAACAGGATGGCGATGCCCAGGAGCAAAAGAACAATGGAAAGAGCCATGGACCGCTATTTTTTTGAGCGGGCGGAGCCAAGGGTGAACGCGAGATTGATCACCAAGGCCAGAACGGTGCCCAGCGCGATGCCGGCGATGTTCATGTGGCCGACCGTGACCCCTTTCACGCCGAGACCGGTGGCGACGATCAACGACGCGCCAGCCACGACCATGTTGCGGTGTTCGCAGAAGTCCACCTTGGCATCCAGCCAGATTTTCACGCCCATGACCGCGATCAGGCCGTAGAGGATGAGCGTCACGCCGCCGAGAACCGGGGCGGGAATGGACTGGATCAAGGCGCCGAACTTGGGGCACAGGCCCAGCAGGACGGCCATGCAGGCCGCCATGATGAAATTATAGGAGGAAAAGACCCGGGTGATGGCCATGACGCCCATGTTTTCGGCGTAGGTGGTCTGCGGCGTGCCGCCGCCCATGGCGGAGATGAACGTGGCCACGGCATCGCCCAGATAGGCGCGGCCGAGGTGGGGATTCAGATCCCGCTGCAGATAACTGGAAATCGCCGAAATGTGCCCCTTGTTCTCGGCCACCAGGGCGACGAATACGGGCGCGATGATCAGGATGGCCTGCGGGCTCCAGCGCGGAGTCTGGAACGGCGGGAGCCCGACCCAGGCCGCGTTCTGGATGGCCGCGAGCGCCTGGGGATCCAGCACGCCGGCGAGCGCCGCGATGACGTAACCGACGATCACGCCGACCAGCACCGGCAGCAGGCGGATGAAGCCTTTGGCATAAACCGACACCAGTGCCGCGGTCAGGAAGGTCGCCGTCGCGATGCCCAGCGAAACGAGATCGGCCCGGCTGCGGATGGCGAAGTCCGCGTTGATGGCGTTGGAAACCGCCGACGACGCCAGGTTCAGGCCAATCAGCGCGACCACGGAACCGGTGACGACCGGCGGCATGAGCTTATCGATCCAGCCCGAACCGCGGCGCAGGGTGACGAGCGCGGTCAGGAAATACAACCCGGCGGCGCCGGCGATGCCGCACAGGGCGGATGGAATCAAGGCGGGATTGCCGCCGGTCACGGCCAGGACGGGGCCGATGAACGAAAAGCTCGAGCCCAGATAACTGGGGACCTTGAGCCGGGTGGTCGCCAGGAAAATGAGCGTGCCGATGCCGGAGAAAAATATCGCGAGCTGCGGATTGAAGCCCATGATGACGGGGGCCAGGACGGTGGCGCCGAACATGGCCACCACATGCTGCAGGCCGAGCGGCACCAGGCGCTGGATTGGAATCCGGTCTTCGGGATAGAGAATCTGACTTTCGCTCATCGTGCATCTCCTGCTGCCCGCCGCGGGGACTGGTGCCCGGGGCGGGACTCGAACCCACACACTCTTGCGAGTAAGGGATTTTAAGTCCCTTGCGTCTGCCATTTCGCCACCCGGGCGGGTGCGGCATCTCGAAGCAGTATGACAGAACTCCCGGGCGCTGAAAACCCCCGGGAACGCCCGGATGCGGGGAATCGCGGCTTGAGGTGCGAGGGGGGGGGGGGGGGGCTCAGGGCTGGAAAAGGCCAAAAAGGCTCAAAAAAGGCCCTTTCGCGGCGTTTTTCCGGCGTTCATGAACAAATAGCGACCGCGCCGGGGAATGAGCCGCGCTTCCCCGCATGGGGGGAGCCGGAAACGGCACGGCCAGGGATCAGGACCAGGCGAGCATCTGCTCGATGGACTTGCGGGCGCGGACAGCGATGGCCGGGTCGACCTTGACGACCGGCTGCAGGTCGCGCAGGCAGAACAGGACTTTTTCGAGCGTATTGCGCTTCATGTTCGGGCAGACGGCGAAGGGCGAGACGCGGTAGAAGGATTTGCCGGGATTGTCCTTCCGCAGGCGGTGGATCAGGCCTTCCTCGGTGGCGACGATGAATTCGGTGGCCGGGTTTTCCTTGACGAACGTGCACATCTGGCCGGTGGACAGGATCCGGTCGGCGACGACGCGGACGGGTTTGGGGCATTCGGGGTGCGCGAGCGCGACGGCCCCGGGATGCGCGGCCTTGAGTTCGAGGATGTCCTTGGGATTGATGCGGGCGTGCGTGGGGCAGTAGCCGGGCCAGAGCACGAGCTTCCGGCCGAGCTGTTCCTCAACGACGCTGCCGAGGTGCTGATCGGGGACAAATATGACCTCGTCGTTGGCATAGTGGGCGACGATTTTCGCGGCATTGCCGGAGGTGCAGCAGCAGTCGCTTTCGGCCTTCACTTCGGCGGTGGAGTTGACGTAGCAGACGACCTTGGCGCCGGGGTGCTGCGCCTTGAATTCGCGCAGCTGCGCGCCGGTGATCATGTCGGCCATGGGGCAGCCGGCGCGGGCGTCGGGCATCACTACCATCTTGTCCGGATTGAGGATGGCGGCGGTTTCCGCCATGAAGTGCACGCCGCAGAAGACGATGACCTGGGCGTCGATTTCCGTCGCCTTGCGGGACAGTTCGAGGGAATCGCCGGTATAATCGGCGATATCCTGGATATCAGGCACCTGGTAGTTGTGGGCCAGGATGGTGGCCTGGCGCTCGGCCTGGAGCTTCCGGATTTCAGCAACGAGGTTCATGCATTTCCACTATAGCGCAACAACGGCCGCGGCGCCGGGTCGCGCCGCGGGTTTTTAATCACAGGGCCTTGGCGGCGGCGATGGCGGAAGGGACATCGATGCCGAAGTACTGCCACAGTTCGAGGTGGCCTTCCGAGGGCGCGATGCGCGGATCGGTGATGCCGAGGTGAAGCAGCGGGAGCTTGCGGCCGCTGGCGGCGCCGCAGACGAGTCCGGCAAAGCCGCGCAGGCCCTTTTCGGGCGAGCCGATGAGGCCGTCTTCGATGGTGACGAGGCCTTCGGGGTACTGCTTGAAGAGCGCCTCGAGGCGACCTTCGTCGAGCGGCAGGCCATTCACGGTCCAGGCATCCACCGCGAGATCCTCGGTGGCCAGCTTGTCGGACGCCTCGGCGGCGACAAATGCCGTGGCGCCGAACGCCAGAATGGCCTTCTTGGCGCCGGGCATCGCGCGGAGCTGGTTCACGTCGGTCCAGGGGCTGTCGGCGGTCCAGAGCGGATCCTTGGAATCCTGGCGGGTGAGAATGGGCAGGTTGTCGCGGGGGATGCCGAGGATGTGCGCGCCGTTGCGCGAGGTCATGTCGCAGATGGCGACAAAGGCCGCGCGGGCGTCGGCGGGGGCGTAGAAGCGGTCGAGGTACGGCAGGTAGCCGATGGCGAGGTTGATCCAGTCGAGGGACCAGCCGGAGAAGTGGTCGCGGCCGGTGCAGGAGCCGACGTGCGAGAGGTGGAACGCGACATTGAGGCCTTCGTTCGCGCCGGTGAGGTTGCGCTGGTAGCGCCACATTTCCAGGCCTTCGCGGGCGATGCCCTCGAAGAAGGCGGCGAACGTGGCAAACACGACCAGCTTGGGATCCGGGGAAGACATGGCCACGCCGTTGGCCAGCATGGTGGCGATCTGTTCTTCGATGGAGAGCTGGAACTGGTGGTCGGAATCCAGCACCTTCTGGGCGAGGTCCACCTTGGTGGACGGCGCGAGGTCGCAATCGATCACAAACGTGGACTTGGGATGGGTCTTGGCGACCAGTTCATAAGCCGTGGCGACGCCGGCGCGGGGAGTGACCCACTTGCCGCCGGCGGGCGGCAGGGCGGTTTCGGCCTTGGCCAGGGCCGCGTCCGGCAGGACGAGGTTTTCGCTGCCGGGAGCGGGCCGGGCGGTGGTGGTGACGGACACCGGCGGCAGGGCGCGCCAGCGGGCCAGCGCCTCGGCCTGTTTCTTCGAGAACTGCAGCATGGGATTGGCCAGCAGGGCATCGAGATCGCGGCCCTTCATGTGGCCGTCGTGGTGGGCCTTGCCGCCCGGCAGGCCGTTGACGAGGAAGAGGCATTCCAGCATGGACGGCAAATCGCGGTAGCTCATGAGGCAGCCCGGGAGCCAGACAGGCTTGTCCAGCTTGACGCCATTCTTGGCGGCGAAGGCGGCGAGTTCGGCAGAGATGCCGAAACGCTCGCCGACCTGGGCCAGCGGCACGTCCGGTTTCCCGGTCGGGATGATCATGGTGGGAACGCCGTCGCGGGCGAGGGCGCGGGCTTCGCGCAGGGTTTTCCACAGCGTGCCGACATCGTAAAGCGAAGGGGTTTCCAGCACCTGGACGCCCATGGCTTCGATGATGGGCCGCGGATCGCGGCCGGTCATCTTGTCGGTCGTGCCGGAGAGCTGGATGCCGTTCCGGTGCATGATGAAGGTGACCGGCGCCTTGTGGACGTGCGCGGCATGGAACCCGTTCAGGGAATGGCCAGCGATCCAACCGGCATCGCCGCAATGGCAGACGACCCAGGCGGACGAACCATAGGCGGCGCGCTTGCCGAGGGCCTGGCCGACGGCGGTCGGGATCATGACGCCGAGACGGCCGCCATTGAGCTGGGTGCCGCCGGGCACCCACGACACGTGGCCGGGGATGTCGAGACCGCGGCGGAAGGTGTCGATGACGCGCTTGCGATCAAGAAAGCCCAGGGTGGAAAGCGCGGAGAAATAGCCGATGGAGGTATGGGCGTTTTCAATGGTGAAATCGGATTCGGCGTGGTTGATCAGCGCGAGGGTCAGGAGCAGGGGCGGGATCAGGTCGAGGCCGCCGCCCATGTGGTCGACCTCGTTGATCTTGGAGAGGGAAGCCACGGCTTCGATGGCCAGGCGGGCGGCATCAATCTGCAGGGCTTCGAAGAGATGGATATCTTCCGCGGACAAACGCGGAATCTGGTCGATGTCCAAATGGAGCGGAGGCACCGAAGACACCACTTCGCGGCGCATGTACAGCGAGTCGGACAAAAGTGTACGATTGTGATTTTGCTGGAGGAGTTCGGGGGAGAATTTGGTTTTCATAATGCGGGGGATTTTGCCGAAAGCGACTCCGGGAGTCAATGGCGGCCGGATCACTTACAATTCACTCTGCGGCAATAAAAAAGCCCGGCCGATGGCCGGGCTTTGAGCGTGATGGGAACCAGAATCAGGGAGTCTTTTCGGCTTCCGGAGCGGCCGCTTCCGGGGCGGCGACTTCATCGGCAACCGGAGCTTCGACGGCCGGCGCGTCCGCCGGGGCCTGTTCCGGGGCGGCTTCGACGGCCGGCTCGGTCGCCGCCGGAGCTTCTTCGGTGGCGGGGGCGGTTTCAGCGGAGACCTCCGCCGCCGGGGCTTCTTCCGCGGCTGCATCGTCTTCGACATCCAGCTTGAGCATGGAATCGTCGTCCGCGGGCTCCTTGTCGAAGCGCTGGATGTTGGCCGCCTTGCGCAGGCCATCGACGTATTCCTTCACGGCATCCTGCTGCTTCTGGGCATAGAGGTTATCGCTGATGCGGGTCTTGACCTCGTTGAAATCCAATTCCTTGGCCTTCTGGTGATCGGTGACCTTGATGAGGTGATAGCCGACCTGGGTTTCAACCACGTCGCCGACCGAGCCCACCGGCTGAGCAAACGCCGCGTCTTCGAATTCCGGAACCATCTGGCCCTTGCCGAAGGAACCGAGGTCGCCGCCGGCGCTGGCGCTGGGGCAGTCGGAATTGGCCTTGGCGAGTTCGGCGAAATCGGCGCCGTCCAGCAGCTGCTTGCGCAGGTCTTCGATGCGGGCGCGTTTGGCGGCCTTGGCGGTATCGTCGTCGGTGGGGTCGACCTTGATCAGGATGTGGGAGGCGGTGACGGTTTCGCCCTGGGAGAAACCTTCCTTGTTCTCGTCATAGAACTTCTGGAGTTCCTCGTCGGTGGGCTTCGCGACGGAATCGGCCTTGGCCATGATCATCTTGCGGACGGCCATCTGTTCGCGGAGATCGGCTTCGGTGGTGCCGGTTTCGGCCATGTAGGTTTCCAAGGTGGTGCCCGGAGGCAGTTCCTGGGCCAATTCATCCTGGATTTCCTTGAATTCGGAATCCGAAAGGCTGACTCCCTGCTTGGTGACTTCGGCGAGCATGATCTGGCGCATGATCAGTTCATCGATGATGCGTGCGCGGATGCCGGGCAGGGCATGATCGAGCTGTTCGGGGGTGACCCGGGCGCTCATCTGCTTCTTGAACATGCGGAGCACCTTCTGCACATCGCCTTCGGTGATGTCCTTGTCATTGACCTTGGCCACGACCACGGCCGCTTCTTCAGGGGCGAGGGCGGGTTCGACCACTTCGACGGCCGCGGAGGAATCCGCGGTGGCGGCTTCCGGAACCGGAACGGCTTCCGCCGGGGCGGCGGCTGCCGCGGGTGCGGCGGTTTCCGCCGGGGTGGCGGTACTGGCCGGGGCGGCCGGAGCGGCTTCTTTCTTGCAACCAGCCGACAGCCAGCAAAGGGCGGCGGCAATCAACAACCAAACAGGGGCGTGCTTCATAGGAATCATCCTTTCAGTATAAGGCCGGCCAGAGTCGGCGATAGAGGACAGTTTCAAACGGGGCGCATTGTGGAGTGTGGGCGGCGGGATGTCAACCCAGAGTAGAAGCGTTTAATGGAAGCCAAACAGACGTTGCGCGCCGGCTATTGCGGTGCGGCCGGCTGGGGTTCGGCGGGGGCGCCGGGTTGGAAATCCTCGGCGAGGGAAATGACGACGCGCTTGCGGCCTTCGGAATCCTCGTCTTCGGAGTGGGTCCGGATGTCGGGCAGGTCCTTGAGGGCTTGATGAATGATGCGGCGTTCCATGGAGTTGAGCAGCGGCATGCGCCACGGGTGGCCGGTCTGGCGGACGCGTTCGAGGGCCTCGCTGGCATCGGCCAGGAGTTTTTCGCGGCGGCGTTCGCGGTAATGCTCGGCATCGACGATGCAATAGGGCGAGCTTTCGTACTGGCGCGAGAGCAGGCGGTTGAGCAGGAACTGGATGGCATCCAGCGTCTGCGAGGTGCGGCCGATGATGCGGCCGGCATCGGACGAGACGATTTGGAAATAGATCTGTCCATCATCCACCGCGGTCTCCACCTGGGCGTCCTCGAATTCCAGCAATCGGAGAAGGTTACCGAGAATCGTCTGCGCGGACTCGACAAATTCCTGCATGGTGGGTTGGTCGCTCATGGGTGTTCTTTCAACATTTCCAATTTCACGTAATCTTGTATGCTGATTGCGGTTGAATGGCCAGCCTATTTTGCATGAGAAGGAGTTAGCGTGATGCCGGCAGTGAATTCCACCCATCCCAACCGGCTCCGGCCGCTGGTGCCGCGGGTCGTGGTGCTGGGTTTCACGCTGGTGTGCTGCGTCTGGCTGGCGGCGTATTTCAGTCCGGAGGCTCGCATTCGGAGGGCCACCCTCCGCCTGGTGCATTTGGTGGAGAAGAACGGGGCCGAATCCGAACTGGCGCTGGGGTTGTCCGCCAACCGGCTGGGGGCCAGCCTGGCCGCCGACGCCGAGCTGGATTGGGCCGGCTATGGCGCGCTGGCATCGGGGCGGACGGAAATCGTGCAGTTATATGCCACGGTCCGCAAGATGCTGGAAACGATTGCCGTCACGGACCCGCAAATCGCCACCGTGAAAATCCGCGCCGGCGGCATCCACGCTTTCGTGGTGGCGCACTACCGGGCGGCGGGCTCGGGCGAAGAGCGGTCCGGAGAAGGCAAGGTTGAATTGCACTGGCGCAAGGGCGACTCGGGGTGGCAAATCGAATTTGTCGGCCTGACCTTGGAGGAACTCGATCTGCCGGGAGGGTTGAAGTGAATTCCGTGCAGCTCTGGCTGAAGGCGGTCCGGCCGTATGCCTATTCCGCCAGCCTGGTGCCGGTGGCCATCGGCGGGTTGCATGCGCGCTACAGCGGGGCGGAATTTTCGGGCACGCGTTTGGGCGTGTCGCTGGCCGCGGGCCTGCTGGTGCACACCGCCGCCAATCTGTGGAACGATTACTACGATTTCAAGGGAGGCGTGGATCGGCCGGGCGGGGGCACGGGCAGCGGCGTGCTGGTGGCCGGGGAGCTGACGCCGGCGCGGTGTTTCCGCGGCGCAGTGGTATGCGCCATCCTGGCGGGGCTGGCGGGCCTGTGGCTGGTCGGGCAGGTAGGGTGGGGCTTGTTCTGGCTGGGCCTGGCCGGCATGGCCGGGGCCTGGGCCTATTCGGCGGGGCCGCTGAGCCCCAAGCACCGCGCCCTGGGCGAGGTCTGGGTGTTCCTGCTGATGGGTGCGGGCATGACGCTCGGCGGCCAGATGGCGCAGACCGGCCGGTTTTCCTGGGGGGCGCTGGCGGTGGGTGTGCCGGCGGCGCTGCTCATGACGCTGATTCTCTACACGAACAACCTGCGTGATCTGAAGTCGGACCGCGAGGCCGGGCTGCACACGCTGCCGATGCGGTTCAAGCCGCTCGAGGCCAAGCTGCTGGCCGGGCTGTTCCTGCTGGCGCCCTACGGCCTGGTGCTGGCGCTGGTGGCCTCGCACCATCTGCCCTGGCCGGCACTGGCCGCGGAACTGACCTTGCCGCCGGCCCTGCGCTGGTATCGCGAAGTCTGGCGCGGCCCGGTTTTGGAAAAACACGTGGTCGGCATCGCGTTGCTCCACCTGGTCTTCGGCCTGCTGTTCGCCGCCGGGCTCGCCCTGGGCCACCGGACCCTTTGAAAGGAAAGTGCATGAAACCCGAATCGGTTGAACTGCTCCGCCAGATCGTCGCCATTCCCAGCGTGAATCCCGCGCTGTCGGATGACGACCGGCTGCGCGGCGAAGCGCGCATGGTGCAATGGCTGGAACCCTGGTTCGCGGCCAAAGGGTTCCGAACGGAGCGCGTCGGGCAGACGCCGGGCCGGCCCAACCTGCTGGCGCGCTTCGGGGCCCGGCAGCCGGCCCGGACCCTTCTGTTTGAATCGCACCTCGACACCGTCGGGGTGATCGGCTTCGAGGGCGAGCCCCTGGTCCTGCGCGAAAACGGCGGGCGGCTCTATGGCCGCGGCGCATGCGACACGAAAGGCCCGCTGGCGGCGTTCATGGCCGCGCTGGATGAGGACGTTCTTTCCGCGCTGGCGGGCTCGCGGCTCGAGGTCGCGTGGCTGGGAGCCATCGGCGAGGAGACGGGGAACCTCGGCGCGGAGGAGGCCATCGCGGCCGGGCTGCGCGCGGACGAGTGCGTGGTGCTGGAGCCGACCGGCCTGCACATCGTGCATGCGCACAAGGGCGCCTGCTGGTTCACCGTCGCCACGCATGGCCGGGCGGCGCATGCGTCGAATCCGGCGCGGGGCGACAATGCCATCCGGAAAATGCCGGAAGTCTGGCGGATCCTGGACGAAGCCACGGCGGCCGCGGCCGGGAATTTCCGGAACCACATGCTGGGGCTGCCGACCGTCTCGGTCGGGACGATCCAGGGCGGCACGGGACCGAATGTCGTGCCGGACCGCTGCGAAATCCAGGTGGACCGGCGGCTGATGCCCGGGGAATCCGCGGCGGCGGTGCTGGATGAGGTGAAGCGGCGGCTGGCCGGCGTGCCGGGCGGCGTGGAGATCCGGCTGCTGAAGGAAGGGCTGCCGTTCCACACGGATGCGGACGCTTCGCTGGTGAAGAACTTTGCCGCAGCCCTGCAGGCGGCGGGCATGGCGCCAGTGCTGGAAGGCGCGCCGTGGTGCAGCGATGCCGGACCGTTGGCCCTGGCGTGCGGGCAGACGCTGGTCTGGGGGCCGGGAGCGATTGCCCAGGCGCACACGACGGATGAATTCATCGAGACCGCCGCGCTGGAAAAGGGCCGCGAGGTCCTGCGCCGGTTCCTGCTGGACGCCGCGCGCGGCTGATTTTTCCACAGCGTGGAAAAGCCGCGAGCCGCGATTCCCCGCATGGGGGCGGCGGGTTCAGGGCTTGGCGGGCGGATTGAAGCGCCGGCGGGGCAGGAGCGCGAAGAGCAGGAGGCCGCCGACGAACAGGGCGATGGAGGTTTCCTGGGCGATATCCAGCGTGAACCAGGAGAGGCGTTCATCGCCGCGCAGGTATTCAAGGGCGAAGCGGACGGGGGGATAAAGCAGCAGATAGAGCGCAAAGACCGCCCCGTCCTTGCGGCGGCGGGGATAGGCAAACAGCAGGACGAGCCAGATCAGCAGAAGTGCGCCCGACTCGATAATCTGCACGGGATACAGCGGCGTGCCGGGGAAAAGCCGGCCGGGCTCGCAGACGGGCGGATAGGTGATGCCGCAGAAGGCCCCGCCGGCGGGCCGGCCGTAGCAGCAACCATTGAGAAAACACCCGACGCGCCCGAGGGCGTGGCCGATGGCCAGGCCCGGAATGGCGAAATCGGCCAGATGCCAAAGGGGTAGCCGCTGGTGGCGGGCGTAGAGCACGAGCGCCATGCAGGCCAGCAGGAACCCGCCGTAGAAAATCAGGCCGCCTTGATCGATGCGGATGATTTCCAGCGGCGCCGTGCGGTAGTACGACCAGTTGGCGAGGACATAGGCGATGCGCGAGCCGATGATGCCGCTGGACATCAGCCAGAAGCCGAGGTCGGCGGCGAAACCGGGCGGGCGGACTTCCCGGCGGCCAAGCCACAGCCAGGTCAGGATCGCGGCGAGAAAGCCCGACGCGGCCATGATGCCGTAGCTATAGATGGCCTTGCCGAAAATATGGAACAGCACGGGATGCATGAACCCGAACCTTATCAGGGTGCCGCGGCCAAATCCAGCGCCAACCGGTGGCGGAGGCGACGGGTTTGCAGTAGACTCAGAAGTCATGACAGCGACAATGTCCATCCTGGTTCTGGTGCTGAAGCACGCATGGGCGGTGCTGGGCGAAATGGCGCCGTGGGTGCTGGGCGGGTTCGGCATCGCGGGCGTGCTGTCGCTGTGGCTGAATGCCCGCGTGGTGCGCGAACATTTCGGCCGGGGCCGGGCAAGCGCGATCCTGAAGGCGGTGGCGCTGGGCGTGCCGCTGCCGGTCTGCTCGTGCGGGGTGATCCCGCTGGGCGCTTCGCTGCGCAAGCATGGCGCGGGCAAGGGACCGACCTCAGCGTTCCTGATGAGCACGCCGCAGACCGGCGTGGACAGCATCGCGGTGACCTACGGCATGCTGGGCGGCTGGTTTGCGCTGCTGCGGCCGCTGGCGGCCCTGGTCTCCGGCATCGCGTGCGGGTTTGCGGTGGAGGCGCTGGATGGCGACCCGCCGTCCGTGGCGGGGTGGAAGGATGCCGAACTCGAGCCGGAGACGCGGCCATGGTGGGCGCGGGTCCTGCATAACGGGTTCATCGTCCTGCCGCGGTCGGTGGGCGGGGCGCTGGTTCTCGGCGCGCTGGTGTCGGCGGTCGTGATGGCGCTGGTGCCTGAGAACTACATCGCCGAACGGATTTCCAGCCCGCTGCTGCAGATGGTGCTGACGCTGGTGTTCGGGATTCCGGTCTACATCTGCTCCACGGCGGCCGTGCCCTTCGCGCTGGGGCTGCTGGCGGCCGGCCTGACGCCCGGCGCTGCGCTGGCGTTCCTGATCGGCGGACCGGGGGTGAGCGCCTCGACCTTGATCGCCGTCCAGCGGCTGATGGGCTGGCGGACGATGGTGGTCTACGTGTTCGTGCTGGCGGTCTGCGCGATCGGCTTCGGACTGCTGACCAATGCCCTCCTGCCGGCCGGTTGGCAGCCGCCGGGCATGCAAACGGCAAATGCCTGCGCCCATGGCGCGGCAGGCATGTCCTGGACCATGCATGCGCGGGCGGTGCTGCTGCTGGCGGTGATCGCCTGGGCCAAGTGGGGGCCCCGCCGGCCGGCCGGCAGCGGCCACTGACCGGGCGGGATTTCTCGCCCCGGACGCCATTTCGGGATTGGAATTCCCCGTTTACGGATTAAGCTATCAATAGAACGAAATCCGGAGGCGCAACATGAGCGGGATCAAAGTTCGATATGCCACCCCGGCGGAAGCCCGGCGGCTGGTGGATTTCAATCTGGCCCTGGCCTTGGAAAGCGAAGGCCTGGCCCTGGAGGAAAAGACGGTTTCGGCGGGCGTGCTCGCGGTGATGTCGCATCCCGAGCGGGGGTTCTACCTGGTCGCCGAACTCGACGGGGCGCCGGCGGGCTGCCTGTTGGTGACTTATGAATGGAGCGACTGGCGGAACAAGACCTTCTGGTGGATCTCCAGCTACTATGTGAAACCGGAGTTCCGCGGACGCGGCATCTATACCGCCATGGACGAAAAACTGCAGGAACTGGCGGCGAAGGAAGGCAACGTGTGCGGATTCCGCACCTATGCCCACAAGGGGCACAAGCAGGCACAGGAGGCGTTCCGCAACCTGGGCATGGTGGAGAAGGAATACATCATTTTCGAGGATATGCTGTAGCCCCCGGCCAGCCCGGCGGCGCCGCGGCTCACAGCCAGCGCCGCGTCGTCCGGCAAAAGGCCTCGTAGCGCGGGCCGAATTTTTCGCGCAGAGCCCGTTCTTCGGGTGCGATCTGGAACCGGTTCAGGTAGGCCACGAACACCGGCAGCATCAAGAAACCGGCCGCGTTGCCGAAGTGCACCGCCTCCGCTGCCAGCGCGAACAGCAGGCCGGCATACATCGGATTGCGGCTGAGCCGGTACACGCCCGTGGTCACCAGCCGCGCCGCGCGCTCCGGGCATTCCGGATGCACCGTGGTGCGCGCGCGTAGAAACATTGTCACCGCTCCGGCGCCGAGGCCTCCGCCCGCGACCCCCAGCAGCAGCACGATCAACCGGCGGCCGGGCAGCGGCACGTCCGCCCCGGGCCAAGCGGCATGCGCAAGCCAGATGGCTCCGGCGCAAACCAGGAAGACCGCGACCGGCGGCACTTTGAGTTCGAGGCGGGCCATGGATTTCACGGTTGCGGCAGGAAATTCAGCCAGTGCCGGAAGAACTGGACGGCCTGCGGATCCTGCTGCGCGGCCGAATAGACATACTTGCCCCAGGCCCCGCCGCCCAAGGCGTAATGCCCGGCGGCGGCGCCGCCGACCGCCACGTTGCCGGCCGCCGCGCCCCCGAGCGCGATGCCGCCAATGGCGCAGCCGCCCATGGCCACCAGGCCCAGCGCAAAGCCGCCGAACGCAATACCCCCGATGGCGAAACCGCCCAGGGCAAAAAGAGTGCCGATGGCCACGCCGCCGATGGCGATCCAGCCTGTCGCGATGTCGCCGATGGCCACGATGCCGCGGGCATGGCCGCGGATTTCGCCTTTCGCAAAATCCGGGCCCGCGGCGATCGCCAGCAGGGGCCGGCCGAACAGCTTGAGCGAGGATTCGTAGCGGATTCCGCGGAACATGATGACTTGCTGCATGCCAAACTCCTGAGATGTGCCACCAGCCTACGCCGGCGCCCGCCGGCGGGGCAAGCGTCGTTGCCGGAAAAATGGCCGCAAGCAGACGCCCCCATGCGGGGGCTCGCGGCTCATGGGAAAATGCGGGTTAGACAGGATTAACAGGATTTACAGGATGGGCAAGGGGGCGGTCATCCCGAGCTTGTCGAGGGATCTCGGCCTTGTCTCGCAGGCAAGCGGGAGGGGTGAAATGGAGATGTTTCGACTACGCTCAACATGACGGAGGTTTAGACAGGATTCACGGGATTTACAGTATGGGGGGGGGAGAGCCGGAATGAATCCGGCCGGGGTCGACGCCCCCGGCTACAACGGGATTTTTGTAGCCGGCCTCGATGAGGCCGGCGGCTTCCATGCGGGGAATCGCGGCTTGAGTCCCCATGGGGGGGGCTCAAGGCCGGAAAGGTCCCCAAAGGACCAAAAAAGGGGGTTTGGCGGTGTTTTTCCGCCGTGGGGCGGCAAGTAGTCAGAATTCAGTCGTCAAGATTCAGAAGGCTTGGGATTGGGAACGAAAGCTCGAGCCGCGATTCCCCGCATGGGGGAGTCTAGAAGGGGACCAGCGTGAATTTCCGGCGACGGAAGGCCGCGCGGTGCGTGTAGCCCGCGGCGCGCGCGAGGGCGATGGCCCGGTCGAAGTAGCGCCCGATCTGCGCCGGATCGTGGGCATCGGACCCGAACGTGATCGGGATGTCGCGTTCTTTCATCAACCCCAGGATTTGGAGCGAGGGATAGGCCTCGGCGGCGCCGTGGTCGAAGCCGCTGGTGTTGATTTCAATCGCCATGCCGGCGGCGGCGACGGCGTCGAGCGCCGGCGGCACGATCTCGGCTAGCAGGGCCGGCGGCGCGTGGATGCCGGTGCGCTTGACGATGTCGAAGTGCGAGCAGACGTCGTAGAGGCCCGTGCGCGCGAGCTCGGCCATGCGGGCGTAGTAGGTCCGGTTCATCTGTTCGACGAACTCCGGCGTGGCGGTCGGGTCGCCGGGCGAAAGATCCCAGAACGGCCCGGTGTGGAGGGAGCCGAGGACCAGGTCGAAGTCGGCGGAATCCAGCACGGCCTGGATGTGGCCGTTGACGAGGTCGCGCTGGTAGTCGGCCTCGATGCCGAGCAGGACGTTGCAGAGCCCGGACTGCTGCGCTTCGCGCACATGGCCGACATAGACGTCGAATTCCTCCCGCTTCATGCGGATGGAGGGATGGGGATCGTTCGGGAAGGGGATGTGGTCGGTGCACGCGATTTCGGGAATGCCGCGCTCAGCGGCGGCGCGGGCATAATCGAGCGGGAGGCCGCCGGCGTGGCGGCAGAACTGGGTATGGGTGTGGGTATCGGCTGGCAGTAAACTGTTCATGGAAAGGCGAAACGGTACTCCCGGTCGGAAAGGGTGTCAACCATCGCACGCAGCTGCTTGCGGACCAACGGGATTATGATATTGTTAGAGTCCTCAAACAATTCACGGAAAACCAAAAAGATCATGAAAATCGAGCGGCTCAGCGCAAAGGCGGAAGACTATCTGGAGACCATCCTGCGGCTCTCGGAGACCCCGCGCGGCGCGCGCACGGGGGACATCGCCGAGGCGCTGAACGTGCAGCCGTCGACGGTGTCGGCGGCGCTGAAGTCGCTGAAGGACCAGGGGCTGGCCGATTATACGCCCTACGGGGCCGTGGGGCTGACGCCCAAGGGCCGGCAGGTGGCGGAGGACATCGCCGGCCGCCACGTGGCCCTGCGCCGGTTCTTCACGGAAACCCTCGGCCTGGCGCAGGAGGAAGCGGAACTCGCGGCCTGCGGCATGGAGCACGACGCCACGCCGCTGGTGCTCGACCGCATCGGCCTGCTGGGCGATTTCCTGCGCGCGCGGCCCGAACTGCTGGAGCAGTGGGTCCAGGTGCGCGCGGCGGCCAAGGGCGAGCGGGCGCCGGGCGTGGAATCGGGCCTCGACGAACTGCCGCCCGGCGTGCGCGCGGTGGTGATGTCCGTGGATGTGGACGGCACGCTGCGCAAGCGGCTGGTAGAAATGGGCGTGACGCCGGGCGTGCTGATCGCCGTCGAGCGCGTGGCGCCGCTGGGCGACCCGATCGCCGTGGAAGTGCGCGGCTACCGGCTCTCGATGCGCAAGGCGGAAGCGGCGCAGATCCGCGTGAAATGGCGGCCGGGGCTGATTTGAACAGGGCGCGCATGAACGGCAAGGCTCCATCCCGGTTGGTGATTTTGCTGGCGGGCAATCCGAACAGCGGCAAGACCAGCCTGTTCAATTGGATGGCCGGCGCGCACCAGCACGTGGGCAACTATCCCGGCGTGACGGTCGAGAAGAAGTCCGCGCGCCTGGTCCGCGACGGCGTGGAGCTCGAGATGGTGGACCTGCCGGGTGTGTACAGCCTGCTGGCGGCGTCGCCCGAGGAGGCTATCGCGCGCGACGAAATCCTTTCCGGCCGCGCCGGGGTGGTGATCCAGGTGCTCGACGCGACGAACCTGGAGCGCAACCTGCACCTGACCGCGCAGCTGACGGAAATGGGCGTGCCGGTGGTCTACGCGCTCAACATGAGCGACGAAGCCGCGGCCAACGGCCTGAAATTCGACCTGGAGCTCATGGGCGGCCTGCTGGGCGGCCCGGTCGTGCCCACGAACGGCAGCAACGGCGAAGGCACGGACGCGCTGCTTTCGGCCGCGCGGCTCGTGGCGGCGGCGGGCCAGCCATGCACCGGGCGCGTCTACTACGGCGCGGACCTGGAGGAGGCCATCGCCGCCGTGGCCCAGCGGTTCGAGGGCGACGACGCGGTCTCCGCGCGGCACCGGGCCATCGCGCTGCTGGACGGGATTCCCGACCCCCATGCGCCCGCCGGGGCGCGGGAGGCCGCCGCCGCGGAACGGCAGCGGCTGGAGAAGCGCGGCGGCCGGCCGCTGGACGTGCAGCTCGCCGAGGCGCGCTACGGCTTCGCGCTCGGCGCGGCCACGGAGGCCACGCTGGAGATGTCGCCGCACGTGCGCCGGGCGCGCACCCTGCGGCTGGACAACCTGCTGCTGCACCGCGTCTGGGGCCTGCCGATCTTCGTCGCCCTGATGTGGGCGGTGTTCAACCTCGTGTTCACGCTCGGCGAGCCGCCCATGCGCTGGATCGAAAGCGGCCTGCGCGCCTTGTCGGACTGGCTGGTGGCGGCGTGGCCCGCCGGCGCGGCGCCGCTGCTGCGGTCGCTGCTGGTGGACGGCGTGATCGGCGGCGTGGGCGGGGTGCTTTCGTTCCTGCCGAACATCCTGCTGCTGTTCCTGGCGATCGCATTCCTGGAGGACACGGGCTACATGGCCCGCGTGGCGTTCCTGATGGACCGGGTGATGCACAAGATGGGCCTGCACGGCAAGAGCTTCATCCCGATGCTGATCGGGCTCGGCTGCACCGTGCCGGCGATCCTGGCCACGCGCATGCTGGAGAGCCGGCGCGACCGGTTCACGACCATCCTGGTGACGCCCTTCGTGAGCTGCGGCGCGCGGCTGACGATCTACGCGCTGCTGATTCCAGCGTTCTTCGCGCCGGCGTGGCGCGGGTGGGTGCTGTGGGGCATCTACATGGCCGGCATCCTGGCCGCCGTGCTCGTGGCGCGGCTCCTGCGCGGCACGCTGTTCCGCGGCGAGAGCGCGCCGTTCGTGATGGAGCTGCCGCCGTACCGCCTGCCGACGTGGCGCTCCGTCGGCATCCACATGTGGGACCGCGCGTGGATGTACCTGCAGAAGGCCGGCACCGTGATCCTGGCCATTTCGATCCTGCTGTGGGCGCTGGTGACG
>CAZMOR010000164.1:0-7247 GCA_964567795.1 uncultured Verrucomicrobiota bacterium | reverse complement strand
AGCGCCAAGCGCCAGTCCGGCTGAATCGGGGCGTCGAACATTACGATCCAAGGATAGCCGCGGGCCGAAGGCCGGGCATGAACCACCGGGCCGAAATCCATGCCAGGCCGGATGGTGGCCGTGCGCAGGCGGAAGGCCGGGCCTTCCGCCTGGGGGCGGTCAGGGGCGGGTTTCTCCGCCAGGTGCCGGCGGATGTCCGCGAGCGCCGGCTGCGCCCGCCGGTTGGCTTCCTCCTGGGTCAATCCCGGTTGCGGGGCGGTTCCCGGAGCGGACCAGCGCAGCCACGACGCCAGGCCCAAAAGGAGAATTCCGGGAATCCAAATCCGGCGGATGACGGCAGGAAGTTTCATGAGTTTGACACAAAAAGCCTATCACACGCCCACGCCGAAAGCCATGTTCGTGTTTTCCCGGAAATTGCCGCTTGCCAAGGGCGGAGGCGGGTGGTAGGTTCCGCGCGATTTTTGCATCCGGCAACCTCCGGGTGCGTGAACCCGGAACCCTAGAGCTGACATGAAAAAAGACATCCATCCCAAGTACGACGAAGCCACGATTTCCTGCGCGTGCGGGCACGTGCTCAAGACCCGTTCAACGGTCAAAAGCATGAGCGTCAACACCTGCGCCGCCTGCCATCCGTATTTCACGGGCCAGGCCAAGTTCATTGATACGGAAGGGCGCGTCGACCGCTTCAACAAGCGCTACGCCCGCAAGACCGCCGCCAAGAAGTAGCTGGACTTCAAGACGGGCCGGATTTTCCCCTGGGTTGGGAGCATCCGGCCCGTTTTGCGTACCGGCTGCGCAGAGGTGCCGCCCATGGAACTGGATTCCGCCTATTTCAAGCAAGTGGCCGCCCGGGCCGAAGAGCTCGAGCAGGCCATGTCCGTGCCCGGGGCGGCTTCCAATCCGCACACCTTCAAGGAATTGGTCCGGGAGCATCAACGGCTGCGGGACCTGACCCTGGCCGCCGACGAATACCGGCGGTTGCAGCAGCTGCTGGCGGACAACGCCCAGTTGCTGGCCGAAAGCACCAGCGATCCGGAACTGGCGGAAATCGGCCGCGCGGAAAAGGCGGAACTGGAGGCGGCGCTGCCGCGGCAGGAACGCAAGCTCATGACGCTGATGCTGCCGCCGGACCCGGACGACAGCCGCAACACCATCCTGGAAATCCGCGCCGGCACCGGCGGCGAGGAAGCCGCCTTGTTCGCGGGCGACCTGTTCCGCATGTATTCCAAGTATGCCGACGCGCGCGGCTGGAAAACCGGCATCATCGATGTTTCGCCCTCCGATCTGGGGGGGTACAAGGAAATCATCTTCTCCGTCGAAGGCACGGACGTCTACAAGACCCTGCGCTATGAAAGCGGCGGGCATCGGGTGCAGCGCGTGCCCGAAACCGAGGCGCAGGGCCGGATCCACACCTCCGCCGCCACCGTGGCCGTGCTGCCGGAGGTGGAAGAGATCAGCGAAGTGGAGATCAAGCCCGAGGACCTGCGCATCGACCTGTTCTGCGCCTCGGGCCCCGGTGGCCAAAAGGTCAACAAGACCGAATCCGCCGTGCGCCTGACGCACCTGCCGACGGGCCTCGTGGTGGCCTGCCAGGACGAACGCAGCCAGAACCGGAATCGCGACAAGGCCATGCGCGTTCTCGCCGCCCGCCTGCTCGACCTGAAACGCCAGCAGGACCACGACAAACTGGCCAGCGAGCGCAAGACGCAGATCGGTTCCGGCGACCGCAGCGAGCGCATCCGCACCTATAATTTCCCGCAGAACCGGCTGACGGACCACCGCATCAACCTGACCTTGTATTCCCTCGACCAGATCATGGAGGGGAAACTGGACGATGTCATCGGCGCCCTGCAAGCCCGGGACATCGAACTGCGGCTGGCCGAACAGATGGGCGGCGCCCGGGGATGACCGCCGGTCCGGGCAGCTGGAAAACGCGGCTGGACGAGGCCCGGAAGCGCCTGGAACTGGCCGGCATCGACGAAGCGGCAAACAAGCTGCGGTGGGTGGCCGGGCATTTGCTGAACTGTGGCCTGCTCGAGGTTTGGCGGCAGGCCGGGGAAATTCCCGCGCCCGGCATGGCCCAGGCGTTCACGGAAGCGGTGGACCGGCTGGCCGCCGACGAACCGGTGCAATATGTGATCGGGGAGACCGATTTCATGGGGTTCACAATCCAGTGCGACCGCCGGGCGTTGATTCCCCGGCCCGAGACGGAATTGCTGGTGGCCTGCGCCGAGGAATTCCTGCAACCCCTGGCGCGGCCCGTGGTGGTGGATGCCTGCACCGGCACCGGCTGCATTGCCTGCGCGATCGCCAAGCGGGTCCCGCAGGCGCGGGTCATCGCGACGGATATCAGTGCGCCGGCGCTGGATTTGGCCCGCGCCAACGCCGCGCGCCTGGAGGCCGGCGTGGAGTTCCTGCAAACCGACTTGCTGGCCGGGCTGGCCGACGCCAGCGTGGATCTGGTGGTTTCCAATCCGCCGTATGTGTCCAGCGCGGAGTGCGACCGCCTGCCGCGGACCGTGCGCGACTTCGAACCCCGCCTGGCCCTGGACGGCGGCGCGGATGGCCTGCAGGTGATTTCGCGGCTTGTCTCGGAGGCCGCGCGTGTGCTTACATCCGGGGGACGGCTGATGCTGGAAATCGGCGAGGATCAGGCCGAAGCCGTTGCGGAGATATTGTGCAAACCGACCCATCTCAATTTCTTGGGCCTCAAATCCGACTGCGCCGGTCACTCTCGCGTCGCGATGGCCGTCCGGAGCGTCCGGTAGCCGCCGGCGGCGGCCGGCCGTTCCGGCCGCCGCAACCCAAGGGGCGGAATGTCTATATCGCTTTGATGGTGCTGTTCGTGGTGGGCGGGTTCTTCCTGCAGTTGAACTGGATACAGCGCACCAAGCGGGAGGGCGCTGCCGACCTGGCGCCCAACGCCATCGCCGACAGGCTGGGAAAATGGATGCTGGAGCAGCGGGGCGGGGATGCCGCGGTTTCGGCGCCGGTCAATGCTCCGGGTGTCCAAACCATCACCTGCTTCAACTGCCAGGGCATGGGCTACATCTTCACGGCGGACGGCCAGCGCGAGATGTGCCCCATCTGCCAGGGCGTGGGTTCCCATTTGGTGCGGCACCTGGACCCGGCCGATGAACTCTGCCCCGGCTGTGCCGGCATGGGCCGGACCATCCTGGCCGACACCGGCGAAGCCATCACGTGTCCCCGCTGCAACGGCCGCGGCCTGATCCGCCGGCCGGCCGCGGATCCCGCGCCCGCCCCCTGAGCCATGTTCGACCGCCTTTCGAACCGCTTGCAATCGGCCTTCCGCAATCTGCGCGGCGTGGGCCAGATTTCGGAAAAGAACGTGCAGGAGGCGCTGCGCGAAGTGCGCATGGCGCTGCTCGAAGCGGATGTCCATTACGCCACCGCCAAGGATTTCATCGAGCGGGTCAAGGCCAAGAGCCTCGGCGCGGAAGTGCTCGCCGGCGTCGCGCCCGGGCAGCAGATCGTCAAATTGATCAACGATGAACTTGTCGCCCTGCTCGGCGGCCAGCAGAAGGATTTCAACCTGTCGGCGATTCCGGCGGAGGTGATGCTGCTGGGGTTGCACGGTTCAGGCAAGACCACCACCTGCGGCAAGCTGGCGCGCCAGTGGAAGCAGAAGGGGAAAAAGGTCCTGCTGGTCGCCGGCGACATCCGCCGGCCGGCGGCCGTGGACCAGCTCGAAGTGTTGGCCAAGCAGACCGGCGCCGGGATCGTGAAGCCCGAGCCCGGGGAAAGCGTGCCGGACCTGGGCCGCCGCGCCTTCCAGTTCGCCCGGCAGAATTACTACGACATCGTGCTCTACGACACGGGCGGACGCTTCCAGATCGATGCGGAACTGGTCGAGGAGCTCAAGGCCCTGCGGGCCGTGACGGAGCCGCAGAACGTCGTCCTGGTGCTGGATGCCGCCATCGGCCAGGAATCCGTCAACGTCGCGAAAACCTTTCATGACGCCGTTGGCCTGACCGGACTGATCCTGACCAAGCTCGATGGCGACGCCCGCGGCGGCGCCGCGCTGTCGGTCGTGGCCGTGACCGGCTGTCCCATCCTGCGCATTGGCACGGGCGAGCGGGCGGAGGACCTGGAGCCGTTCTATCCGGACCGCATGGCGTCGCGCATCCTGGGCATGGGCGACGTCGTCAGCCTGGTGGAGAAAGTCCAGGAGACGCTGGACGTCGGCGAAGCGGAAAAGATGCAGGAGAAGTTCAAGAGCAAGCAGGGGCTTGACCTGAACGACTTCCTGGCCCAGATGCGCCAGCTCAAGAAAATGGGCTCCATGGGCAAGCTGCTGGAGATGATTCCCGGGGCGGGGGCGATCTCGGGCGACATCCGGTCCCGGATCGAGAACGATTCCGGCGGCCAGATGAAGAAATCCGAGGCGATCGTCCTGAGCATGACGCCGCGCGAGCGGCGCCACCCGGACCTGATCGACGCCAGCCGGCGCAAGCGCATCGCCCGGGGGGCGGGCGTGCAGGTGAGCGACGTCAACGAACTGCTGCGGAACTTCCGCCAGGCGCAGCAGATGGCGAAGCGGATGAAACAGATGCAAAAAAGGTTGCCTCGCGGGGGCCTTTTCAGGTAGAAAACACGCCGATTTGTCAGAAACCCGGGTACTCATAACGGTTTGGCCGCGCCCGGGAGCGGCAACACCCGAAACAACAAGGATACAAAATGGTCAAGATTCGTCTCCGCCGCATGGGCGCCAACAAGAAACCCTTCTTCCGCATCGTCGCCACGGATGTCCGCAGCGCGAACGCGGGCAATTTCATCGAGGAACTCGGCTGGTACGAGCCCGGGAAGAAGACCGACAATTTCAAGCTCGACCTCGCCAAGGCCGAAGCCTGGATCGCCAAGGGCGCCCAGCCCAGCGAGACGGTCGCCATCCTGCTCAAGCAGTGCCGGAAGGCCGCGGCCAAGTAATTCCGGCCCGGCGCCGGTTTTCCCCCTCCGTTTTCCCATATTCCCCCCTCGAGGACTCCCATGAAAGAACTCATCGAATACGTCGTCAAGACCCTCATCGACCATCCCGAGGATCTCCGCATCACGGAGATCGAAGGCGAACGCACGGTCGTGTTTGAACTGCGCTGCCATCCCGAAGATGTCGGCAAAGTGATCGGCAAGAGCGGCAAGACCGTCGGCGCCATCCGCACCCTGCTCAGCACGGTGGCGGCCCGGCAGAACCGGCGCGCAATGCTCGAAGTCGTCGAATAGGCGCCGGCGCATGGCGGATGCTCCGCTGCAGATCGATATCATCACCATTTTCCCCCGGATGCTCGACAGCATACTGGGGGAAAGTATTTTGAAGCGGGCGCAGGAGGCCGGCCTGGTCCGCATCCGCTGCGTCAACCTGCGCGACTTCGCCACCGGCGTGCATCTCACCACGGACGACCGGCCCTACGGCGGCGGCCCCGGCATGGTGATGAAGCCCGAGCCCGTCTTCAAGGCGGTGGAAAGCCTGCGCCGGCCGGAGTCGAAGGTGATCCTGATGACGCCGCAGGGCGCGCCCTTCAAGCAGGCCACAGCCATGGCGCTTTCGAAGGAAGCGCATCTGATTTTCATTTGCGGCCACTACGAGGGCGTGGACGAGCGCATCCGCGAAGCCCTCGCGGACCTGGAGATTTCCATTGGCGACTACGTGCTGACCAACGGCGTGATCTCCGCGGCCATCGTGGTGGATGCCGTCGTGCGGCTGCTGCCCGGCGCCCTGGGTGGAGAAGGCGCGGCCGACGACGAATCCTTTACCACCGGGCTGTTGGAATACCCGCACTACACGCGCCCGCCGGAATTCCGCGGCATGGGCATTCCCGAAATCCTGACGAGCGGCAACCACGCGGAAATCGCCAAATGGCGGCGGGAACAATCCATCGCCCGCACGCAGGCGCGCCGGCCCGATATGCCGCTGCCCGCGCCGCCGCCCGAAAAGAAGAAGAAAAGGCGCTGATCCCTCCCGGGATGCGGGGGCTCGCGGCTCATGTCCCGAAGGGGGGGGGTATGGCCGGAAAATCGCCGAAAATGTCCAAAAAAGGCACTTTCGCGGCGTTTTCCGGTTTATCCGCCGGTTTTCTTCGAGATCAGCGCGTCCAGCGACCACTTGCCCGCGCCCTTGAGCAGGAAGAACAGCGCCGGCACGAGATAGAGCCACGCGAGCTCCTGATCCGCGAACGGCTTGCCTTTGAGCGCGACGCCAATGGCGACGCCCATCGTGCAGAGCAGCAGGAACGCCGTCGGGCGGGTCAGCAGTCCGAGCGCCAGCAGGGGCGCGCCGCCGCTTTCGGCGAAGACCGCCAGGGGGCCGAGAATGTGCGGCGCCGGAATGCCCATGCCGGCGACTCCCTGGGAAAATGCGCCCACGCCCACGGTGGATATTTTGTACCAGCCATGGGTCAGCATGGCCGCGCCGATGAACACGCGGAGGATGAGCAGGCCGATATTGGGGTCCGAATCGGTTCCGATGAGGTATTTCTTCAGGTTCATGTGTAGTCTCCTTTCCAGGCCAGTTTCAAGCAACCGGCGAAGTTGGCGAATGAGTAATTGCGGATGCCGCACATCAGGTGGTGCAGGCGTACGCCGGGGCGGCCGCGCACCCAGATCCCGCCCGGCAGGCGGCCGATGCTGGTTTCGTGGAAGGGCACGACCCAGCCCAGATCCATGGGTCGGAAGGGGCGGGTGGGACGGCCCCGCAAGCGGCGCAGGATGTTCCGGCCCGCGCGGCGCCCGCCGTAATAGGCGAAATTGACCGCCTTGCGCAGCACCTGGCCGTGCTGTTCGATCGCCGCCGAATCGCCGGCGGCGAAGACGTTCGGATAGCCCGGCAGTGAAAGATCCGGCGCCACTTTCAAGCGTCCGTCGCGCAGGCGCTCCACCCGGCCCTGGATTTCGGGAATCGCGGATTTCGAGCCCGCCGCCCAGCACACGAACACCGGAGAATAGGTTTTGCCGCCGGCCACGGCCGTGATGCCGTCGAAACTTTCGATGGCCGCGCCCAGGCGGACCTCCACGCCTTGGCGCGTCAGGAAATCCAGGACGTATTGCCGCTGCTTCTCCGGCAGCGACGGCAGCAGGATCGGAGAGGGGTCAACGACGGTTGTGGTGGCGGGCTTGCCCGCCGCCCGGGCCCGGGCATGGAGGCTCATGGCCAGTTCCAGGCCCGTGTAGCCCGTGCCGGCAACGAGCAGTTGCGGCTGCGCGTTGTTCAGGAGGAAAATTTCGAACTCGCGGCG
>CAZMOR010000163.1:0-1736 GCA_964567795.1 uncultured Verrucomicrobiota bacterium | reverse complement strand
GAATGGAGCACCGCCGGCGGAATTTTCCTATGAAGTGGATGATCCGCGCCTGAATCACATTATCGATCGCTGGACGCTGGCGGATGATGCGGGCGGATCACCGGACATTGTAAATCCCACCGCCGAGGCCGCGGGCTACGGAGCCGCTGGCGGGGCGGGCAAGTACATGTACTGCCGGAACGGCCCCATGCTTAGCCCGGCCGAGCTGGGCTACATTCCAACGGGCGATCCATGGGAAACGATCGACCTGTGCACGCCGGAAGGTGCGGACATGCTGTCGCGGCTGGTGGCCGACAAGACCGTGCGCGACACCATCGTGGCGGAAGGCACCTTCTACACCAATGGCACGATCAATCCGAACACCAGCAGCTCGAACGTGCTGATTTCGGCGTTTGCGGGCCTCTCGATGCGGGAAGTCCCCAACGCGCCGGCATTGCCGCTGGATCCCCTGGTTGACGAGGATGCGCAGGCCCTGGCCGGCGACCTGGTCCTGTCCTCGACCTCCAAAGTCATCCAGGCGGACGGCGGCGCGTTCATGTCGCCATCGGCGTGGGTGCGGGTGCCGGCGCTGGCGGCGGGCGGATACCTGGCCGGCAAGGGGCTGAACAAGAACCAGCGGGAATCGCTGATCCGGAACACGTGGGGGCTGTTCAGTCCCAACAACAGTTTGTTCACGGCGCTGGTGGTCGGCCAAGCCATCAAGGAAGGCCCGGGCGCGCCGGGCGTGTGGGACGCGAACGAGGACGTCGTCACCGGCGAGCGCCGCGGGGTGGCGCTGGTGTGGCGCGATCCGATCCCGAGTTCCCAGGGCATCCACCACGAAATGTTCGTGCGCATGTTCAAGTTCCTCGACGAATAGGTGCCGGGGATTATGCAGGGGGCGAGCTTGCTCGAGCCCGGATCGGGGATTCGAACAGCCCGGGCTCAGCGAGCTGAGCCCCTACAAGAAGGATGGGCGTTGCCGGCAGAGTTTTCTGTAGTGGTCGAGCTTGCTCGATCCCGGATTTGGGGATCTGAACAGCCCGGGCTCAGCGAGCTGAGCTCCTACGGGGAAGGGGAGGTGGGGCAACAATGGTTTTCTGTAGGGGTCGAGCTTGCTCGATCCCGATGAATTTAGACAAAGGCTGGGGGTGGAGCATCCAGCCACATCAATGGAGGACATCCGCCGGCGTCCAACTGATGCAGAAAATCAAAATCCGCTCCGGTTCCGAGTATCCAAAAGGGCCAATGATCCTGAAGCACAAGCCGTTTCCTGCGGTAGGGATTCAGGAAGATATATCGGGCATATTCGTTGGCGCTTTCATCGGGGCGCAAGCGGTGCTCGAAGAAATTGCGCTGCCAGGAGGCTCCGGCGGGAAGCATGCGCCGGGTCTGCGTTTTGAATCTGGCGACCAGCCGGTTCAATGGAAGGCGCGAACCCAGGGCGAGCAACACATGGAGGTGGTCGGGCATGAGCGTGGCGCACAAGAGCGTGCCATCAGCCGGAGTGCAGAGGCCGACGAGACACTCGACCAGGCGCATGCCGGCGGGCGTGGCGGTGAGATTGATGTGTCGCGGACGGGCGGCCAGCGTGATGAAATAGCGCGCGCCGGGGATGGAAATCCGGCCTTTGCCGAGGTCGGCGGTGCGGCGGCGGGGAAGGGGCGCCGGATTCATGGCCAGGAGCATCCAAAGCTGGTGATGGAATGGCAAGCGAAAAGCCGGGATCGGGAAGATTTCGGATTCATCCAGGGGAG
>CAZMOR010000162.1:0-12537 GCA_964567795.1 uncultured Verrucomicrobiota bacterium | reverse complement strand
CCGGCGCGGGCGCGCTCTTCTACGACATCACCACCAAGCCCCCGGGGACGATCGAATGGGAATGAAGCTCCAGCTCGACAACGCCTGCTGGCTGGGCAACGACGGCTGGTTCCATCGCGGAACGATCCGGATCGCCGACGGACGGATCGCGAAGCTGGAAAGCGCGCAGGCCGCCGACGCGCCGCCGGGAACCCGGTTCATCGTGCCGGGGCTGATCGATGCGCACGTGCATTTGCGCGAGCCGGGCCAGGCGTACAAGGAAGGCATCGCCAACGGCACGGCGGCAGCGCTGAAAGGCGGCGTGACCACAGTGCTGGACATGCCCAACAACCGACCGCCCATCATCACGCCGGAGCTTTTCGCAACGAAACAGACGCTCTTTGCCCGCAAGGCGCGGGTCAATTACGGGCTATTCCTGCAAGCCACGGACGGCGGGCCGCGGGCGCCGGAAACCGCGGCGGTCGCCAAGCTGTACATGGCCCGGTCGTCGACCCTGCCCGCCATCCGCGAGGCGGCCGCGCTGGCGCGCGTTTTCCGCGCCCAGGACCTGGTGGTGGTGCACGCCGAGGATGAACGGCGGTTTTTCCACACTGTGGAAAAATGTTTTCCACAGTGTGGAAAAACCGCCCATCACGAGCGGCGGCCGCGGGCGGCGATCCGGGCGGCGCTGAACAGCCTCGAAACCGCCTGGCGGAAAACACCGGCAAAGGTCCGGCCGCGGCTGGTGATCGCCCATTGCAGCACGGTCGATGAAATCGAATGGGTCCGGTGGATGAAGCGCGCCGGGCATGACGTCTGGGCCGAGACCTGCCCGCATTATTTCCTGCTAACGGAGAAGAACTACCTGGAGCGAGGCGCCGCCCTGCAGGTGAATCCGCCGCTGCGGGATGAAGAGGATCGAGCCGCGATTTATGAAGCCGTGAAAAACGGTGGCATCGATTTCATCTCCACCGACCACGCGCCGCACACGCCGGCGGAGAAGGCGGGGGAGAATCCGCCGTCGGGCATCGCGGGGATCGAATGGCTGGGGCCGATCCTGCTGACGCTGGCCAGGCGCGGAGAGATTTCGTGGAAGCGCTACCTGGAACTGGCCGGGCAGAATGCGGCGCAGTGTTTCGGGATCAATGGCCGCGGCGGCATCGCGGAGGGCGCGTGGGCGGACCTGGCCTTCGCCGAGGCCGGAAAATGGAAGCAAGGAGCGGGGGAACGGATCGTAACGCGCGCCGGTTTCCGGCCGTTCGTAGATTTTGAGTTCGCCGCGCGAGTGCGGGCGACGATGGTCAACGGCCGGCTGGCCTGGAGCGCCGGCCGCGTGCACCCCGGCGTGCGGGGCAGGGAGGTGTTCGCATGAAAGCGGCAAAGAAACAATTCATCCAGTTTCTGGTGGACAGCGGTTGCCTGAAGTTCGGCGACTTCCAGCTCAAGTCCGGCGACCGCTCGCCGTTCTTCGTCAATCTCGGCCAGGCGGACAGCGGGGCCAAGCTCGACGTGCTCGGGCGCGCGCTGGCCGGGGAGGTGCAGACCCGCTTCCCGCAGGCGACCCTGCTGTTCGGTCCCGCCTACAAGGGCATTGGACTGGCCGTGGCCGCGGCGGCCTCGGCGTGGTACCGGAACGGCCAGGATCTCCGGTTCTTCTACGACCGCAAGGAGGCGAAAACGCACGGCGAACGCGGGCGGTTCATCGGGCACCTGCCCGAGCCGGACGAAGCCGTGGTGATGATCGACGACGTGCTCAGCGACGGCGGGACCAAGGTCGCCGCGGTGGACGCCATTCAGGCCGCGTTCCAGACGCGGCCGGTCGGGATCGTGGTTGCCGTGGACCGGCGGCGGAAACACACGCCGCTGCCGGCGGGTTTGCCGCCGGTGGCGGCGGTAATCAACCTCCTGGATCTTTGCGATTACCTTGCGGAAACCGGCGATCGCGGGCATGAACAGGCCCTGCGGCGCTTCTACGAGGGAGAGACACCATGAGCAAGGAATACCGGATCATCCCGGCCCTGGACACGGCGGAGCTCGATGTCGCGCTGCGGCTCGTATGCCGCACAGCAGGGCGCGAGTCGGTCTACGGCTACAAGCTGGGATTTGCGCTGGGCCTGGGCCACGGCCTACCCGAGACCGTGCGCCGCATCCGGGAGTGGACCGACAAGCCGCTGATCTACGACCACCAGAAGGCGGCGACGGATATCCCCGACACGGGAGCGCTGTTCGCGGAGGTGATGAAAACCGCCGGGATCAACGAAGCGATCCTGTTTCCGCACACGGGGCCGCACACACTGGCGGCGTGGATGCGCGCGCTCAAGGAGCGGGACATCAAGGTCATCGTGGGCGCCGTGATGACGCATCCGGCCTACCTGGTCTCGGAAGGCGGATTCATCGCGGATGCCGCGGCCACGGCGATCTTCCGGCAGGCCGCGGTGCTGGGCGTGTCCGCGTTCGTGGTGCCGCTGACCAAGCCGGAGCTGGTGGCCCGGCTGGCCGCGGAAGTGCCCTTCACGGAAAAGCAGGAATTCTATTCGCCGGGATTCGGTGCGCAGAAGGGCGACCCGGCGAGGTTCCCGATGCTCGCGCGACACTACTTGATCATGGGCCGGGCGCTGCTGGCGGCGGAGGACCCGGCGAAGGAACTGGCGCGGGCGGAGACACAACTGGGGCTGGGAGGGTGAGATGAAAAAAGACCTGATCTCGATCGACGACCTGACGCTGGGGCAGATCCTGGACTACCTGGATCTGGCGGCGCGGGTGGAGGCGATGCCCAATGTCGAAAAGGCGGTGTTGCTGCCGGGGCGGATCCTGGCGACGTTGTTCTTCGAGCCCAGCACGCGCACGCGGCTGAGCTTCGAGTCGGCGATGTGCCGGCTGGGCGGGCGGGTGATCGGGTTTTCCGAAGCGGCGAACTCCTCGACCGCGAAGGGCGAGTCGTTCTCCGACACGATCCGGACGGTGGAGCAGTACGCGGACATCATCGCGGTGCGGCACCCGAAGGAGGGCACGGCGCGGCTGGCGTCCGAAATCGCGGGCGTGCCGATCCTGAACGCCGGCGACGGGGCGAACCAGCATCCGACGCAGACGCTGCTGGATCTTTTCACGCTGCGGAAGTTCTTCGGGCGGGTGGACGGGCTGAAGATCGCGCTGGTGGGCGACTTGAAGTATTCGCGCACGATCCACTCGCTGTGCCGGGCGCTGCTGCAGTTCGACCGGGTGGCGATGACGCTGGTCTCGCCCGACAGCCTGCGCCTGCCGGGCTACCTGGCGAAGGCGGCGGCGGGCACCACGACGACGTTCCGGGAAAGCGCCAGCCTGCCCGATGCGATCCGCGAATGCGACGTGGTCTACATGACCCGCATCCAGAAGGAGCGTTTTCCGGACATCGTGGAATACGAAAAGGTGAAGGACAGCTACTGCCTGGACGCCAAAATGCTGGAGGGCGTGCCGGCGCACGTCAAGGTGCTGCATCCGCTGCCGCGGGTGAACGAGATTTCGCCCGACGTGGATGCCACGCCGCACGCGGGCTACTTCGAGCAGGCCCGCAACGGCGTAATCATGCGCCAGGCGCTGATCCTGGACCTGCTCGACGCCCGGCCGGAAAGGAGCGCGACATGACCCCCCAGAACCAGATCCTGCTGATTCCCAAGATCGAGCGCGGTTTCGTGATCGACCACATCCCGGCGGGCCTTGGCATCCAGGTCATGGCCCTGATCGGCCGGCGGCCCGAACTGGAGGAAGCCGTGGTGACGCTGGGCCTGAACTACAAAAGCACGCGCATGGGCCGCAAGGACATGATCAAGCTGCAGACCGAGGCGCTGCCGCCGCGGCTGCTGCAGATGCTGGCGCTGGTGAGCCCGGGCGTGACCATCAAGCGGATCGCCAATTTCGAGGTGGTCGAAAAGGTGGTGATCCAGGTGCCGGAGCTGTTCGACAACCTGGCGCGCTGCATCAATCCAAACTGCATCACGAACGTGGAGCCGCACGTGGCGACGCGCTTCAAGCGGCTGGAATCCGGTTCGCGGCACTTCAAGTGCGGCCATTGCGAGCGGGTCTGCACGCTCGACGAGCTGGCGGGGCATTTGAAGGCATGAACCCGCTGGCCGTCCAGATTAAGGAACTTGCGCTTGAATCACCGCTGGTGCTGGCGTCGGGGGTGCTGGGCACGACGGCGTCCTCTCTGCGGCGCGTGGCGTCGGCGGGGGCAGGCGCGGTCACGACGAAATCGTGCAGCTTGGAACCGCGCCCGGGGCATCCCGCGCCGTGCGTGCTGCCGTGGAAGGGCGGCCTGCTCAACGCCGTTGGGCTATCCAATCCGGGGGTGGAGGCCGAAATCGCGGAAATTGCCGAATACAAACGAACCTGCCGCACGCCGCTCTTCGTGTCCATTTTCGCGTCCAGCGCGGAGGAATTCGGCCAACTGGCCCGGCGTGTGGCGGAAGCCAACCCCGACCTGATCGAGGTCAACGTGTCCTGCCCGAACGTGGAATCGGAATTCGGGACGCCGTTCGCAGCGGATCCGGAAGCCTGCGGACGGGTGGCGCGAGCGGTCAAGGAAAACGCCGGAGCGATTCCGGTTGCGATCAAGCTGTCGGCGCAATGCGCCTCGCTTGCGGCCATGGCCGCGAGCTGCCAGCAAAACGGGGCGGATGCGATCACGGCCATCAACACGGCCGGGCCGGGCATGTGGATTGATACGGAAACCGGGCGGCCAGTGCTGGCGAACAAGACAGGCGGAGTTTCCGGACCGGCGATCCTGCCCATCGCGGTGCGGGCGGTGTATGAAATCCGGCGGGCGGTGAACCTGCCGATCATCGGCACCGGCGGCGTGGCATGCGCGGAGGACGCCTTGCAGATGATCATGGCCGGAGCCGATGCGGTCGGCATCGGCAGCGCCATCTATGCGGGCGGCGTCGAATTGTTCGATCAAATCAACCACGATCTGGTGGAATACCTGAAAGAACACCGGGTGGACACCATCGGCCAGTTGCGCGGGCTGGCGCACCGGGAGGAAGGGCCATGATGCGGATGCCGGCGAGCCATGAAATGCATGTGTTGCCCGTCAAGCAGGTGGTGTTTCATCGCGATGGGCTGAAAAGCTTCCTGTTCGAACAAAACTTCGAGGCGGAGCCGGGCCAGTTCGTCCTGCTGTGGATTCCGGGCCGGGACGAGAAGCCGTTTTCGGTCTCCGACGTTCGCGATGGGAGAATCGAAATCACCGCCAAGGCGGTGGGGCCGTTTTCGCAGGCGTTGATGGCCTGCAAACCGGGCGACCGGCTGGGCGTGCGTGGGCCGTTTGGAAGGGGTTTCCGGCCGCGCGGACGGGGACTGGTGATCGGCGGCGGCATGGGCATCGCGCCGTTGCGCTACCTGGTGCACCGCCTGGAGCAGAACCGGCACCCGTTCCGGGTTGTGCTGGGGGCACGGACGGCGGGTGAAATGATGTTCGTGGGCGATTTCGCCCGCCATGGGGCGCAATTCGCGACCGACGACGGGACTTTGGGACGGCAGTGCCTGGCCACCAGCCTGGCGGAGCGGGCCTGCGATGAGGATGAATTCGACATGATTTACGGCTGCGGGCCGGAGCCGATGCTGGTGGCGGTGAAGAAACTGGCGGACCAGCGGGGAATCGACTGCCAGCTCTCGCTGGAGCGGCACATGAAGTGCGGGATCGGGGTTTGCGGGAGCTGCTGCGTGGACGGAAGCGGCATCTGCATCTGCCGCGAGGGACCGGTGCTGGACAAGGCGGAGCTCGACCGGGTGACCGACTTCGGCCAGCCGCACCGCGGCGCAACCGGTGCGCGCAATCGGCCGGCGTTCGCCTGAAGGACCGCCGGGATAATGTCCCGGCCGGTCCGCGGGTGAATCTGGATGTCCTCACCCGGGTGTGATACCGTGGGGAAAATGAAATCGGATCGCCTCGACTGGATTTTGCGCGGCGGGACCGTCGTGGACGGACTCGGCGGAGAAGGCGTGCGGACCGATGTCGGGATCGCAGGCGACCGCATCGCGGCGCTCGGCGACCTGTCCAAGGCAACGGCGGCCAATGATTTTAACGCCGCGGGGCGGCTGGTTTGTCCGGGATTCATCGATGTCCACACGCATTCGGACGCGTATCTGCTGATCGAGCCGGGAGCACCGTCGAAGATCCGGCAGGGAGTGACGACGGAAATCACCGGCAACTGCGGCGCGAGCGCCGCGCCGCGCTGGCCGGGATATACGATGCCGTCGGATTGGCTGGAGCAGAAGTATCCCAGCGACTGGCATTCCGTCGCCGAGTACCGCGACCTGCTGGCGGCGCAGAAACCGGCGGTGAATTCCGCGATGCTGATCGGTCACCGGGCCATCCGCGCGGCGGTCATGGGCATCGAACCGCGGGCGGCGACGCCGGACGAAATCACGAAGATGCAGAAGCTGCTGGACGCAGCGCTGGAAGAAGGTGGCGCGGGCTTGAGCACGGGGCTGGTTTACGCGCCGGCAATGCATGCCCAATCGGAAGAAATCCAGGCGCTGGCCAAAGTGGTGGCGCGGCGCGGCGGCATCTATGCCACGCACATGCGCAGCGAAGGCGGCATGCTGCTGGAAGCGATCGAAGAAGCCCTGGACGTGGCGCGCGCCAGCGGCGTACGCCTGCAGATTTCGCACCTCAAGACCGCCGGGCGGGTGAACTGGCCCAAGCTGGCCGCCGCGCTGGAGAAAATCCGCGCGGCGCGGAAGGCCGGCGTCGAAGTGGCGTCGGACCGGTATCCCTACACGGCTTCCTGCACGGACCTGGACGTGATCCTGCCAACATGGGCGGCGCAGGGCGGGCGGGCGGCCATCCTGACGCGGCTGCGCGATCCGGCGGAACGGGCGAAAATCCGCGCGGAAATGGCTGCGGCGCGGGATGACCGGTACTGGGAAAACGTCTGGGTGGGCAGCACGCGGCATCCGGACAACGCGCCGTTCACCGGCAAGCCCATCGCCGTCGCGGCGGCGGCGTGGAAACTGCATCCGCTGGATGCGGCGTTGCGATTCATGGAAACGGACGAACTGTTCACCGGCGGCATTTTCTTCGGGATGAGCGAAGAAAACATGTGGCGCATCCTCGCGGAGCCGTGGGTGATGATCGGCTCCGACGCCTCCATCCGCGCGCCGTGGGGGCCGTTGAGCCATGATCACCCGCATCCGCGTGCCTACGGCACGTTCGGGCGCTTCCTGCGCGCGGCACTGGACGGAAAGACCGTGGGCGTAGGCGAGGCCATCAGAAAAATGACCAGCCTGCCCGCCGCGCATTTCCGTTTGAACGGCCGCGGCGAACTCCGGGCCGGCGCTTTTGCCGATGTTCTCGTGCTCGATTCCAAGACGTTCCGCGATCGCGCAACGTATGAAAAGCCGCACCAGTTTTGCGACGGGGTGTCGGCCGTCTGGGTGAATGGAACCCTGACCTTCCGCGACGGAAAGGACACCGGGGCGCACGGGGGCCGGTACCTGGGCTGATTCCATGACGGCGCCTGCGGAACATTTCGAAGGTTCCCTGCCGCCGCCGGCTCCGGCCGACCGGGAATTCCTGAAGGGTGTCTTTGCCCCGGGCGGCGCGGGCCGCGTGCAGGAGTTGGAAGATGCGGCCCGGGCGTGGCTGGCGCTGGCTTCTGCGCGGGCCACGAAGGGTCCGCTGGTGGTGGTGGCGGAAAGCACGCTGGCGCTCGACCTGCTCTGGCAGGATCTGCAAACGCTGGATGCGGGGGAATCCGTGATGCGCCTGCCGGCGCTAAACGTCGAGAACTCGCGCCTGGCGTCGGGCCAGCCGTCGCCGGACGTCAGCGGCGAGAGATTGAAAACCCTGCAGCGCTGCCTTTCCTGGAAGGGGCGCGGTCTGCTGGCAACCTGCGTGCAGGCGTTGCTGGAGCCGGTGGTCGCGCCGGACCGGATGCGGCAGCTGGGCGAACGCGTGGCAGCGGGGCAGGCCTACGACCTGGACGGGCTGTGCGAGCGGCTGGCCGCCGCCGGCTATGAATTCGAAGTCGAAGTGCTGGCGAAAGGCCAGGCTTCGCGCCGCGGCGGTTTGCTGGATGTCTGGCCGCTGACGGAGGACTGGCCGGTGCGGCTGGAATTCTTCGGCGACACGCTGGAAAGCCTCCGGAGCTTCGATCCATCGGCGCAGCGCTCGCGCAGCGAACTCCAGGAACTGATGATCACTCCGGCGCTGGAAGAGGCGGAAGGCGGAGAAACCGCCGCCGCCACGGACTATTTCCCGGCCGATGCGTCGTTCCTCTGGCTCGATCCCGATGCCATCCTGCATCACTACGCCATGAGCGCCGAACTGGCCGGACGCGGCGGCGGCGAAGTTTCCGCGGAGCGGGATTTCGCGAACTGGCGGCTGGGGCTGGCGCGGAAATTCGCCGGCGGCGGCCAGCTGGACGCCGACGGCGGCGATGCGGGCCGCGACCTGGGCGTGCGGCCGTGCGAAGGCCTGGCCGCGCTTTCGGCGCGGGCAGTGCCGCCAGACGCGCTCGAAAACGAGCGCCGGAAGTGGTTCGATGTGTTGAAAGCCCGTGCGGGGGAGGGCTGGCGGATCCAGCTGTTCTTCACCACCGAAGCGGGCGCCCGGCGGTTCGAAGCCGCCTACGGCCGGCCGGCCGGATTCAGCCTGCACCTGGGCGCCTTGAGTGGCGGCTTCGAGCTGCCCGGCGCGAAATGGATGGCGGTGGCCGAAGCGGACTTCTACGGCACGCGCCGGGCGCTGCCGACCCGCCGCAAGACCGGCGGCAGCGCCGCGCGCGATGCGACCGGCGAGCGTCTGACGGACTGGACCGACCTGCGCCCCGGCGAACTCGTGGTGCACGTGGACCACGGCATCGGCAAATACCTCGGGCTCTATGAAATCGTGTTCGACGGACAGCTGCAGGAGGCCCTGGCGGTGGAATACGCCGAGGGCGCGCGGCTGTACGTGCCCACGAGCCAGACGCACCTTTTGAGCCGCTACATCGGCGTCGGACGCACGAAGCCGCCCCTGCACGCCATCGGCGGCAAGCGCTGGCTGAAGGAGAAGATCGCCGCCGAGCGGGCGGCGAACGACCTCGCCGCGCAGATGCTCGAGACGCAGGCGCGCCGCGCGGCGCTCGACGGCCACGCCTTCGCGCCAGACACGCCGTGGCAGCACGATTTCGAGCAGGCGTTTCCGTACCAGGAGACCGAAGATCAGCTGCGCGCCGCCCACGAGGTGAAGCGCGACATGGAGTCGAAGCGGCCGATGGACCGCCTGATCTGCGGCGACGTGGGCTACGGCAAGACCGAAGTGGCGATGCGCGCCGCGTTCAAGGCCGTGATGGACGGCAAGCAGGTGGCGGTGCTGGTACCGACGACCGTGCTGGCCCAGCAGCATTACGAGACCTTCCTCGAGCGCCTGGGGCGGTTTCCGGTCGCGGTGGAGATGGTCAGCCGGTTCCGCTCCAGGGCGGAGCAGGCGGAGGTGCTGGCGCGGACGGCAAAGAAGAAGGTGGACGTGCTGATCGGCACGCACCGGCTGCTGCAGCGCGACGTGAAATTCGCCGACCTCGGGCTGGTGATCATCGACGAGGAGCAGCGCTTCGGCGTGGCCGCCAAGGAACACCTCAAGCGCATGCGCGAGATGGTGGACGTGCTGACGCTGTCCGCCACGCCGATTCCGCGCACGCTGTACCTCAGCCTGACCGGCGCGCGCGACATGAGCCTGATCCAGACGCCCCCGCGCGAGCGCCTGCCGATCGAAACCTACATCGCGCAGGACTCGGACGAGCTGGTGCGCGAGGCGGTGCTGCGCGAAGTGAACCGCGGGGGCCAGGTATTCGTGCTGCACAACCGGGTGCAGACCATCGACTGGATGCGCGAGCGGCTAGAGCGCCTGCTGCCGGGCATCCGCGTCGGAGTGGGCCACGGGCAGATGACGGAGAAGGCGCTGGCGGACGTGATGCACCGCTTTGTGCGGCGGGAATACGACGTGCTGCTGTGCACCACGATCATCGAAAGCGGCGTGGACATTCCGAACGTGAACACGATCCTGATCGACCGCGCCGACCGCTTCGGCATGGCGGAGCTGTACCAGTTGCGCGGGCGGGTGGGGCGGAGCAAGCACCAGGCCTATGCCTACCTGCTACTGCCGCGGCACGGCGCGCTGTTCCACACGGCGCGGCGGCGCATCAGCGCCATCAAGCGGCACACGAGCCTGGGGGCGGGCTTCAAGCTGGCCCTGCGCGACCTGGAGATCCGCGGCGCGGGCAACGTGCTGGGGGCCGCGCAGAGCGGGCACATCGCCGCCGTCGGCTTCGATCTCTACTGCCAGCTGCTGAACCGGACCATCGCGCGGCTGAAGGGCGAAACCGAGCGGCCGATCATTGAAGTGCAGATGCACCTGGACTTCCTGGACCTGACGCCCGATCCAGAGCGCGCGGAGAACGCGGCGGTGATTCCGCGGTCGTACATGGAGGACGAAAGCCAGCGCATCGGCATGTACCGCAAGCTGGCGGGCGTGGCGTTCGAACAGGAAGTGGCGGCGCTGGCCGACGAGTTCCGGGACCGGTTCGGGCCGGTGCCCGCCCCGGTGCGGCGGCTGCTGGCGATCGCGCGGCTGCGGCTGCTGGCGGCGGGGCTGGGGCTGCAGAGCGTGGCGACCGACGGCGACCGGCTGCTGCTGGGCAAAGGCCGCGACGAATTCCTCATGATGAACGGCCGGCACATCCGCCTGCACCAGCACGGCGCCGACGAGCGGCTGGCCGAGATCGAAAAGCGCCTGCGGCAGCTGGCGGCGAAACAAAAGGAGTCTTGAAATGGTGAGTCCCTGGATCACGGGCGCGTTGGGCTGGGCGTTTTTCGGGCCTCTGGGCGGGCTGTTCGGCTATGCGGCGGGATCGCTGTTCAACGCGGCGCAGCGCGGGGGCGCGGCGGGCGGGTCAAGCGGCGGGCCGCAGGCGGGGCCCGAAGCGGCGCGCAACGGGTTCATCGCCAGCCTGCTGGTGCTGACGGCGGCGATGATGAAGGCCGACGGGCGGGCGACGAAGTCCGAGCTCGAGGTGGTGAAGCAATTTTTCGCGCAGCAGTTCGGGGGCCGGATCGCGCAGGACGCGTTGCGTCTGCTGCGGGACCTGCTGGAGCGGGAGATACCGCTCGGGCCGATCTGCGCGCAGATCCAGCGGAACATGAACTACTCCCAGCGGATGGCGTTGCTGCATTTCCTGTTCAGCCTCGCGCATGCGGACGGCGAATTGCATCCGGCGGAAGACCGGTTGCTGGCGCGGCTGGCGTCCGAGCTGGGGATCCACGCGGCGGACGTGCGGTCCATCGCGGCGATGTTCGCGTCCAAGGCCGATCCGGGGGCCGACTACCGCGTGCTGGAGGTTTCGCCGAACGCCTCGGACGATGAAGTGCGCCGGGCGTATCGGCGCATGTCGATGAAGCACCACCCCGACAAAGTGGCGCATCTGGGGGCCGAGTTCCAGAAGGCGGCGACGGAGAAATTCCAGCGCGTGAACGCCGCCTACGCGGCGATCAAGAAGGCCCGCGGCCTCGCTTAGGACCGATTTCGGATGGCAGGTTGACGGGCGGCGGTGACCCAGAGGAAGGTTTCGCCGCCGATGGCGCGGAAGTCGAAGGCGCGGACGGCGAGGCCGGCGGCTGCGAGCTGGGCGCGGAGCTTTTCGGGGGTGGCATGGCTGTAGAAGAGCTGCTGGCCCATGAATTCCTTTTCGCCGTCGAACTCGTCGGCGCCGGTGTAGGCGCGGGTGGCGTAGGTGAAGAGGACCTGGCCGCCGGGGCGCAGCCAGCGGCGGAATTTGGCGAACAGTTCGGGGTGGCGCGCGCGGGGCACGTGGAAGAGGGAGTAGATGCAGGTGACGGCGTCGAACTGCGCGGGCTCGAAATCGACCTCGAGCATGTCGTCGCAGATCGTGTGCATGCCGGGGGCGTATTGGGCGGCGAGGCGGAGCATCTTCTTGGAGAAATCCACGCCGTAGACCTCCCAGCCGCGGTCGAGGAAATAGCGGGGAAAAGGTTCGCCGGCGCCGCAGCCGAGATCAAGGAGGCGGCCCTTGGGGCGGGCGAGGCCGGCGAAAAAGGGACCGAGGACGGGCGACATGTCGAAAAGCCCCCGGTTGGACTCGTAAACGTCGGCGAATTCGTCGTAGATGTCCCGAAGAGTCGGTTTCATGGCCAAAAATGTGCCAATTTTCGGTTTGGATGTCAAAAAGATTAAAAATATGATCGAAAATGCGATATTTTTCTTGCAAGACATCTTAAAAGCGATATTTTGACATCGAAATTCGGGTAATTTCCGATTTGGAGACGAAAAATGAGTGAAAACCAGATGAACGGGGCCGAGGCGCTGATCCAGAGCCTGGAAAAGATCGGAATCGAGATCATGTTCGGGTTGCCGGGCGGGTCGGCGATTCCGCTGTTCGACGCGCTGTACAAGGTGCGGCGGAAGATGAAATTCGTGCTGGTGCGGCACGAGCAGAACGCGGCGCACGAGGCGGACGGGTACGCGCGGGCGACGGGCAAGCCGGCGGCGGTGCTGGTGACGAGCGGTCCGGGCGCGACGAACAC
>CAZMOR010000161.1:0-1979 GCA_964567795.1 uncultured Verrucomicrobiota bacterium | reverse complement strand
AAGTGGTTCAAATCTTGCAACAGTCTGGCTTCCTGGGCATGCAATAGGGCTTGCGCACAGCGTCGTTTACAGGGCTCAAGTTCGCATTTGCCAACCCGTTCTTTTTGGCTGGGAATAGGTCGCTGGTAAAATATGGCCCTCACCAAGGCCTTGCGTAGCTTCTCGTCAAGCAAGTCCGGCGTATAACCTGCTTGTTTTGCCCAGATCAAGTCGAATTCCTCCCGGTACATCTTGCGCGAAGTGTGCCGCGTACGTACGCGCCTTTCCAAATCGAGGTTCTTGAAGAAATACTCTCCCAGTGTCCGGCACCCCGTTGTGTGGATAGCCTCGTCCAACGACTTGATTTCCCCCTTCAAACCTTTCAATTCTTCTTTGCTTTCCGCGTTTGTGTGGGATCTGGTGGTCTCCTTCTTGTTGCTTTTGAATCCTCGCCGATGGGCCAAATGGAAAAGCACCCTTCCCAGTTCGAACGGCTCCAGTTTCTCGTCCAACGCTCGAGTTCTCAGTTCATAGACATTCACCGAAAGCAATTTCTTCCAATTGGAGAATTCACCTTTCTTGGGTTGTCTTGATGGGGCTATTCCAATTGGAAGCAGTCCCGCCTTGGTCAGCAGCCGTAGAACCGTCTTTCGACGCACTTTCTTCCGGGCCAATTGACGCCGCATCATCCGCATCCGTCGACGATCCACTGCGCGCGATTCGTTTTTGCCGCTGGTCGGATCCGCGTTCACCCCTGCGGAAAAGATTCGCACACCGGCATCCACGATCCCCGCGGATGCGCCTCTTTCCGAGCGAATCAACGCCCACCCTACCGAATTCGTTCCAAGATCAAGTCCGAGGATGAGTTCATTTTGATTTTTTGTGTTTTTCACATTTCCCTCCTTGACGGCAGGCTTAGGCTCCTATAAGAAATAAACAATGTATTCGAGCGGCTTTTGTTTGCATTTCACAGCAAGACTTAAGTCGTAAGGGTAATGCCCGAAAGGGTGTCCTCTCCTCCTCGCGCTCCCGAAAGGGACAGGGGAGGAATTTTTTTACAATACCCAATTGAAGGATCTCCAGAGCCATTAACGCTTTCCTGGACATGTTCCCCGGCAAGACCATGCTTTTAACATAACAAAATCGTTAACGACTTCGCAAGTTATCCAGCTGTATGATTGAGTTGTATTTCACCAACTAAAGGATCGCATAGTCCAGAGATATTTAGCCCCATATCCGTACGACCCCCTCAAGAATCTGTTGTGTTAATTATTCCGCGGCCGCCGGCAGCCGGCACTCGAAGCAGGCCCCCGGCTGTCCCGGGTTCGCCAGCGTCAGTTTGCCGCCATGCACCGCGGCGATTTCCGCCGCCAGCGACAGCCCCAGCCCCGCCGCCCCCGTTTCCCCGCCGGGCATCTGCGCGAACCGGTCGAAGATCTTATGGGCGTATTCCTCCGGAATGCCCGGCCCGGAATCCGTCACGGCCAGCCGGATTTCATGGCCCGGCCACGTCCCGGCCTCGATCCGCACCACGCCGCCGGCCGGCGTGTAGCGCAGGGCGTTGTCTACCAGGTTGCCCAACAGTTCGACCAGCAGCTCCGCGTTGCCATGCACGCGCAGCTCCCTTGAGTCGAGGGCCAGGTTCACATTCGAACCGCGGGCTTCGGCTAGCGGCTGGTAGATCTGCTGCACCTGCTCGGCGACCGTCCGCAGCGAGACCGGCCCGAACCGGCCGCGCAAGGCCCCCGCCTCCAGCCGCGACAACTGCAGCAGTTGTTCGACCGTGCGGGTCAACCGGTCCAGCTCGCCCAGCATCGTTTCCAGCACGTCGCGGTATTCCGCCGCCGTCCGCGACCGCGTCAGCGCCACTTCGCCCATCCCGCGCATCGCCGCGATCGGCGTGCGCAACTGGTGCGCCGCGTCGCCGCTGAACCGCTCCAGGCGCCGCATCGCCGCCGCGTAGCCGTCGAAGGCCGCATTCACCGTCTCCGCCAGGCTGC
>CAZMOR010000160.1:0-4661 GCA_964567795.1 uncultured Verrucomicrobiota bacterium | reverse complement strand
GAGGAGAACGCCATGGATTGGACATTATTCAACTGGGTGGACTGGCTGTTTGCGGCGGTACTGGTCTACGGCGCGGTGATGGGCCTGGTCCGGGGGCTTTCGTCCGAGTTGGCGACGTTGATCGGCATGGTGGTGGCGGTGTTCGGTACCCGCCTGTTCTATGAGCCGGTTTCCGGCTGGGCTTGCGCACGTTGGGAATGGGATCCAGAAATCACCCGCCTGGTGGCGGTGGTGCTGCTGGCGCTGGCGACGCTCTACGGCATGCGCCTGCTGCGGATCGCCCTGGGTTCGCTGATGACCTTCGCGTTCAAGGGGGTGGTCGAACGCCTGGGCGGCCTGCTGACCGGCACGATCCGCCAGGGGGCGACGTTCCTCGTGATTCTGCTGGCGGCGAGTTTCGTGCCGTCGGCCTGGCTGCAGCGGGCGGTGGTCATCGATTCGCAAACCGGCCAGCGTTTGCTGCCGTATCTCCTGGTGGAATACAATGCGCTTGCGAACAAGATCATGCTACCGCCGGCGCTGGTGCCCAGCGGCGTGGAACAGCCCTATGCGGTGATGCCGCCGCTGCCGGAACCCGGCACGGCCAGCTATCCGCCGCCGCCCGCCGAAGGGGAGTAGCACCGCCATGGCGGGCATGGTCTCCAAGGAAACGATCGACCAGATCCGCAACGCGCTGGACATCACCGACGTCATCGGTTCGTACATCCAGGTCAAGCGGGCGGGCAACACGGCCAAGGCGCTGTGCCCGTTCCACAAGGAGAAGACGCCCTCGTTCCACGTCAATCCGGCGCGCCAGGCGTTCCACTGCTTCGGCTGCGGCGCCGGCGGCGACGTGTTCAAGTTCGTGATGCTCTACGACCACGTGGATTTTCCGACGGCGCTGCGCATGCTGGCGTCGCGGGCGGGCATCGCGATCCAGATCGACGACCGGCAGGCCGGCCCGAAGGACGGGCCGGGCAAGGACGAGATTTTCGCCGCGAACGAAGATGCCTCCAAGCGCTACCAGAAGGAGCTGCTGCAGAGCTCCGACGCGGCGGCGGCGCGGGAGTATCTGAAGAAGCGTTCGCTCAACACGGACGTTTGCAAGGAGTGGGGCATCGGGTGGGCGCCGGAGGGTTACGGCTTCCTGGCCGATACAGCCGGCCCGCGCGGCGGCCCCAAGCTGAAGGCGCTGGAAGCCGCGGGCCTGGTGGCAACCAGCGAAAAGGGCAGCCTCTACGACCGCTTCCGCGGGCGCGTGATGTTCACGATCCGCGACGAACTGGGGCGCGCCGTGGGTTTCAGCGGACGCGTGCTGAAGACGGACGACAAGACCGTCGGCAAATACGTCAACACGCCGGAAACGCCGGTGTTCCGCAAAAGCAAAATCCTGTTCGGCCTCGACAAGGCGAAGCGGGAAATCCTCGACGCGCACCGGGCCCTGCTGGTCGAGGGGCAGATCGACTGCATCCGCTGCCACCTGGGCGGGTTCAAGAACGCGGTGGCCTCGCAGGGCACGGCGTTCACGGGCGAGCACGCCGCGCTGCTCAAGCGCTATGCGGACCACATCGTGATCGTGCTCGACGCCGACGCGGCCGGCCAGAAGGCCGCGCTGCGCACGGCCGAACTGCTGATCGCCGAGGGCCTGGCGGTGTCGCTGGCCGCGCTGCCGCCGGGCGAAGATCCCGATTCGCTCATCCTGAAAAAGGGGCCCGCGGCCTTTGCCGCCGTGCTGGCGAACGTCAAGACGCCGATGGGCTTCCTGCTGGGGCTGCTGCAGGAAAAAGAGGATTTCCGTTCGCAGGAGGGGTTGCTGCGCGCCACGCGCGCCGCGGTCGAGCTGGCGGCGCATGCGCAGGGCGCGGTGCAGACCGAGCAGATGCTGCGCGAAGCCGCCGCCGGGCTGGGCGTGGGCTACGACGCGCTGCGGCGCGACCTGCACATGGCCGTGCGCCAGAAATTCCGTCCGGCGGCCCCGGCCGATGCGGCGCCGGAGGCGCAGAAGGCCGCCGCCCGGCCCGTGGAAGAACTGGAATTGGCGACGCTGCTGGGGGCGCGGACCGACCCGGAACTGGCCGGGCTCGTGCGGCGCTGGGTGCCGTACAGCCTGATCACCGATGACGCCTGCCGGGCCATCCTCCACGCCTTGGCCGAGGAGGAGGGCGACCTCATGGCCGCGCTCGGCGATGCCGGCGAAGAGTGCCAGGCCCTCGCCGCGCAGATCGTCAACGCGCCGCAGAAGGTGCTGGGTTCGGAAAAGGACATGGGCGTGGAAAAGGCCGCGCAGGACCTGATTCTGCGCATCTGGCAGCGGCACCTGGACGGGCGGCGCGAGGAACTGGGCCGCCGGCTGAAGGAACTGTCCGGCGAGGCGCGCCAGACGACCATGCGGGAGTTCGCGGAACTGCTGCTGGATCTGGGCAAGCTGAAGCTGGGCTGGGAACAGGCGCACCCGATCCTGGAGATTTATCTCCAGCGGCTCACGGGCGCCTAGCGCCACTCGTGCTTGGGATATTTCCGGCGCAGCTCCTGCTTGATGCGCGGATAATGGTCGCGCCAGAAGCCGGGCAAATCCTTGGTGATCTGGACGGGGCGTTGGCTGGGGGCGAGGATGTGGACCACGAGCGGGAGGCGGCCCTGCGCCAGCGCGGGCAGCGCTTCGACGCCGAACAGCTCCTGGATGCGCGCGGCAATGAACGGTTCCGGCGTTTCGGCGTACTGCACCTTCACGCTGCGGCCGTTGGCGAGCGTGAGGCGCTCGGGCATGTGCTTCTCCACCAGGGCCAGCTGCGCGGGGGAAAGCAGCGCTTTCACCGCGTGCAGCACGGGGCGGTCCTTGATGTCCTTGTAGGACACGGCCCCGTGGCAAATCTGCTGGACGAGCAGTTCGCGCGAAGCCTCGTCGTAGGCCGGCAGCTGCCAGTCGGGGCAGGCCTTGGCGAGCAGGTTCACGCGCGCGATCCACTGGTCCACCGCGCGGTCCCACTCCTTGAGGGTACATTCGCCGGACAGCACGGCCGCGGCTAGCAGGCGCGCGGCCTCCTCGGCCGGCGGCGGCTCGTGCGGGCGCGACTCGAGCGCCAGGTCGCGGAAGACGATTTCGCGGCGGGCGACCGCGCGCTTGGCGGCGGCATCCCAGGACACGGCGACGCGTTCGGAAAAATCGTCCGGGAACAGGTCGCGCAGCCATTCCTCCCGGATGGCGGTGGCCTGGGTCAGGAGGACGTTGACTTCGCCGTCGCCGCGGCCGATTTCGTGGATTTCGTTGGCGACGAGAAGGGGGGCCTCGTCGGCGACGGACTCGCGGGCGAGTTCGCCGCGGCGCTTGTGGACGAGGTCGCAGCGCAGCGTGCCGCGGTCGAGGCGGCGGGCGACCTGGTCGGAGAAGCCGGCGAGGACGCACTTGGCAATTTCGGCGTCCTCGGGCGGCGAAGACTCAATCGGCAATTTCTGCGATTCGGCGATGCGGAGGAAGTGGTCCCAGAGCGGGCCGACCTGGCGGGCGGAACCGGCATGGATGCCGAGGCGGCGGCAGCGGTTCAGGTCGAACCCGTTCTGGCGGGCGTAGTTCCACGCACGCATGAGCACGAGCAGGTCGGACCCGCCGCTGTCGCCCAGCAGGTCGCGGCGCTGTTCGGCGGCGTCCTTGCCCGCGTTGCGGACGATGAGCGGCCGGCCCTGGGCGATGGCGGCGATCAGCGCGATGGGGCGCACGGCGCCGCGCTCGCCCGCGGCCAGCAGCATGCGCGCATAGCGCGGATGAACCGGGAACGAGAGCATGCGCAGGCCCAGCGGCGTGGGGGCGCCGGCGTGATCCAGCGCGCCGAGATCCTGCAACAGGGTCAGCGCGCGCTCGAGGGCCTTCGGTTCCGGCGGTTCGAGCCACGGATAGGCCGCGATGTCGCGCACGCCGAGCGCCTTCAGGGTCAAAATGATTTCCGACGGGTCGACGCGCTTGATTTCGGGCAGGTCGTGGCCGGCGCGGCCGGCGTGCTCGTGTTCGGTCCAGAGGCGGATGGCGTGGCCGGGCGCGGTGCGCCCGGCGCGGCCGGAGCGCTGGTCGGCGGAGGCGCGCGAGATGTTTTCGATCAGCAGCGTGTTGATGCCGCGCCAGGGGTCGAAGCGGGCCACGCGGGCGAGGCCGGCATCGATCACGAGCCGGATGCCGTCGATGGTGAGCGAGGTTTCGGCGACGTTGGTGGCCACGACGATTTTTTTCTGGTCGTAGCGGGCGACGGCGGCGTCCTGCTCCTGCGGCGGCAGTTCGCCATGCAGCGGCAGGAGGAGGGCGCCCTTGGCGGCCGGCGTGTGGCGCAGGGCGTCGAGCGTGCGCTGGATTTCGTAGGCGCCGGGCATGAAGATCAGCGTGTCGCCGGGGTTGCGGCCTTCGCGCGTGGCGCGTTCATAGGCCTCGGCGGCGGCATCCCACGGCGTGTCGTGGTCGGGGTGCAGCGGCTTGGCGAGATGCTCGATCTCCACCGGAAACGCGCGGCCCTCGGAATGCACGAGCGCGCACGGTTCGAGGTAGGGTTGCAGCAGGCGCGTGTCGAGCGTGGCCGACATCACGATCAGCAGCAGGTCGGGCCGGGTGGTTTTCTGGAGCTGCAGCGCTTGCGCGAGGGTGACGTCGCCATAGACGTGGCGCTCGTGGAATTCGTCGAACAAAATCGCGGCGATGCCCG
>CAZMOR010000159.1:0-4407 GCA_964567795.1 uncultured Verrucomicrobiota bacterium | reverse complement strand
GCTTGGGCAAGTTTCTCGGCCTCATCGATCAAGGATGGCGAGAGCGGTTTGCCCGCGAGGAATTTCTCCACCTCCGCCAGCCTCACCGGCGTGGAGGCTACCGAGCCCAGGGCGATGGTCGCGGAGACAATGACGCCGTTTTCCACCAGAATCCGGGACGCCGCCATGACCTTGCTGATCGCCTGGGCGCGGCGGGTGCCGATCTTGCGGAACCGTTCCTTGGCCTGGCCTTTCTTGGGCAGCCGGAAAGCCGCGATGATTTCATCGGGCCGGGCCGCGATCTGGCGGTAGCCGGTCCAGAATTGCGCCAGCGGCACTTCGCGCAGGCCGGCGACGGAGGCCAGCACGACGGAACCGCCGGTGATTAGCAAGGCCGGCGCCGTGTCTCCGGCCGGCGAGGCGTTGGCGGCATTGCCGCCCAACGTGCCGCGGGCCTGGATCTGCTGGGCGCCGACCGTGGCGGCGGCCGCCACCAGCGCGGGCACATGGGCGCGGATTTGTTTGCATTCGCAGAGAAAAGCATGGGTCACGCCGGCGCCGATTTCGACGAAACCGGGGAAAACCTCAATGGCGGTCAGCTCCGGCAGGTTCCACACGGACGTGGCGCGTTCCGGGGCAGGCACGCCTGCGGCCCATTGCACCATGAGATCGGTGCCGCCGGCCAGCAGTTTGCCGCGGGTCTTCTCATTGGCCTGGAGTCGCACGGCCTCGGCCAGGTTCTTCGGGAAGCGGATATCGATTTTTTCGGTGATTTTCATGGTCGGATTCCCGTCATTTCCGTTTGGGCAGGCGGGCGGCGGCCAGTTTCACGGCCTTGATGATCTTGGTGTAGCCGGTGCAGCGGCAGAGGTTGCCGGCCAGGGCTTCGCGGATCGCCCCGGTGGAGGGCTTGGGGTTCCGGCGCAGGAGCGCGTAGCTGCTGACCACCATGCCGGGAATGCAGAACCCGCACTGCACGGCGCCGCACTCGATGTAGGCCTGCTGGATCAGCCGGCCGGCGGGCTTCTTTTCGATGCCCTCGATGGTGAGGATTTCCGTGCCGTCGGCCAGCTGGCCCACGGGCAGGATGCAGGACACGACGGGCTCGTTGTCCACGATGACCGTGCAGGCGCCGCATTCGCCTTCGCCGCAGCTCTCCTTCGAGCCGATCAGGCCGAGGTCTTCGCGCAGATAGTCCAACAGCCGCCGCCCGGCCGGGGCGCGGACGCGAACGGTCTTGCCGTTGATTTTCCAGGTGCGTTGAATGGTGCTCATGACGGGCCTCCCTTGCCGGCGTGCACGGCCTCGAAAATGGCCTCGGGGGTGATGGGAATCTGGCGGAGCCGCCGGCCGGTGGCGGCCTCGACGGCGTTGGCGATGGCCGGCGCGAGGCCGTCCATCGGCAGTTCCCCGAGCCCCTTGGCGCCGGGCGGCGCGAAGGAATACGGATATTCCACGAACTTTACGTCGAACTCCGGCGTGTCGAGCGCGGTCGGAATGATGTAGGTCTGCAGGCGGGCGGCGTCGTACAACCCGTTCTTGCCGGTGCCGATCTTCTCCATCACCGCATAGCCCAGTGCCTGGGTCAGGCCGCCCTCGACCTGGCCGCTGGCCGTGATGGGATTGATCACGCGGCCGATGTCGATGACCGCCGTGACGCGCTTGACCTCGAGCTCGCAGGTGAGCGGATCGATCTCGATTTCGGCGACGTTGGCCGACCACGAATAGCCGGGATAAGAGTCGCCCTTGAAAGTGGCCTGGTCCCACCGGATGTTGTCGGGCAGGACGAACTGGAAGAAGCCGCTGGCCGGGCCGATTTCCGCCAGCATGGCCTTCGCCACCTTCGCGAAGGGCAGGGGCCGGGCGCCCTTGGCGGTCAGTTGCGAGGCGCGCAGTTCGGCCGGCGCGCCCTTGAAGAAGCGCAGCGACGCGAACGATTCGATCTGCCGTTTCAGGTCCAGCGCCGCGCGGTGCACGACGTTGCCAACCACCATCGTGGTGCGCGAGGCGACCGTCGGGCCCGAATTGGGCACCAGCCCCGTGTCCGCCAGCGGATAGCGGATGTGCGCGGGATCGAGCGAGAGCGCATCCGCCGCGATCTGCGTGAAAATGGTGTGCACGCCCTGGCCCATTTCGGTGGACGAGACGCGGATGTTGACGACGGGCCGGCCGTCGTCGGCCGGGGCCAGCTCCACGCGGCCCTTGGCCTTGAACTTCGCTTCGCCGTCGCCGGTGAAGGCGGAGCCGTGCGCGAAGAACGCCAGCCCGACGCCGTACAGCTTCTGCTGGCCCTTGCGCAGTTCGCCGCGGGACGCGCGCGCGAGCTTGCGGGCGAAGTCCGAGCGCTTCAGCGCGAGCTCCAGGCACGCGGTCGAGCCGTTTTCCGCCGTCAGGATCTGGCCCGTCGGGGTGCAGTCGCCGGGGCGGGCGTGGACCTGCCGCCGGTATTCGTGCGGCTTTTTCCCGAGGCGCGCCGCGATGGCGTCGATGTGCGACTCGATGCCCCAGACGGCCTGGGGCGCGCCGAAGCCGCGGAACGCGCCGCACGGCACGGAATTCGTGCGCGCGACCTTGCCGCGGATCACGACATTGTCGCAGTGGTAGGCCACCGCGCAGTGCAGGATGCCGCGGAACATCACGACATCGGAAATCGTCAGGTAGGCGCCGCCGTCGAGAATGTAGTCGCATTCGATCGCCGTGAGCGTGCCGTCCTTCTTGAAGCCGGTCTTGTAGCGCACCCAGACGGGGTGCCGTTTCGGCGTGAACAGGATGTCCTCGTTGCGCTCGTAGGTGATCTTGACGGGCTTGCCGGACTTCAGCGCGGGAATCGCCGCGTAGCCGACCAGCATGGTGGGATATTCCTCCTTGCCGCCGAACGCGCCGCCGATGGGCGTCTGCCGCACGCGGATCTTCTCGGGCGGGAGCTTGAGCGGATCGTTCAGCTCGTGCACGGGGAAATAGGGGCACTGCAGCGAGCCTTCCACGAAGATGGAGCCGTCCTTCTGCGGATAGACGATCAGGCCCTGGTTTTCGAGATAGAGCTGCTCCTGGTGGCCGGCGCGGTATTCCGCCTCCACGATTTCGTCGGCTTCGGCGAAGCCCTTGGCAAGGTCGCCCTTGACGATGTCCTGGTTCTTCATTGAATCGAATTTTTCGGGCGTCGCCTTGAACACCGCCACCGCCTCTTCCAGCGTCAGCAGCGGCGGCAGGGGATCGATTTCGATGCGCACGCGCTGGGCGGCCTCGGCCGCGAGTTCCGGCGTCCGGGCGGCGACCACGCCGACCGGCTCGCCGCGATAGCGGACTTCGCCGCCGATCTCGGCGATGAGCGGCATGGTGCGGTCGTGCATGTGCACGATGTTGATGCCCGGAATATCCTGGGCGGTCGCCAGCGTGATGCCGGTCCAGTCGAACGCCGGATCGGGTGCGACGGCCTTGAGGATGCCGCGCGGCACGGGCGAACGCACCACGACGCCGTGCAGGATGCCCTTCAGATCCATGTCATTGAGATAGCGGGTGCGGCCGCGGACCTTGCCGTCGGCATCAACGCGGGGCATGCCTTTGCCGACCAGCTTCACGGATTTCTTTATTTGTTTCGCCATCGTTCGCTCCTGCACCTGAGACATCCGTGAAACCATAAATTACGCGGCCCCCCGACGCAAACAGGAAAGCGTCCCGGAACGAAGCGTTTTATTGGCGCGGCGCCCCCGGCCGTGTATGCTGGTTTTCCGTGAAATCCGTTCGCCCAGTTGAACTTGGCCAAGTCCCCCGGCCGGCCCCCAAGATCGTGCTCAGCGGCGGAATCGGCTGCGGCAAAAGCACGGTCGTGCGCGCGGTGCTGGCGCAACTGGGGTGGACGGAGCCCGGCGGCTTCCGCACCCACTGGGGCGGGGCGGAGCGGGGCGCGCACATCCTGTATTTCGAAACCTGGGGCGGCGAACCGCAGCCCATGGCGCGGCGCGTGGCCGCCGCGCCGGGCGCCGTGCCCTACGAACTGGACCGCGCGAACTTCACCCGCCTGGCCGTGGCCAGCCTGGCGGATGCCGCCTCGGGGCGGCCGGTGGTCATCGACGAGCTCGGCCTGATCGAACTGGAGGCCGCCGGGTTTCCGGAGGCGGTCGCCCGGCTTTTTCGGAGCCCCGCGCCGGTGCTGGCGGTGATCCAGCAGCGCGCCCTCGACCGCTGGCTGGCCGCGCTCGGCCGCGACCGGATCACGCACGTCCTGGAGGTGGCGCCCGCTACCCGGGACGCCCTGCCGCGGCAAATCGCCGGCCTCTTCCGGGGCTGAATTCCCGCCGCCCCCATGCGGGGAATCGCGGCTTGCCGGTTTTTCCACACTGTGGAAAAAAGTTTTCCACAGTGTGGAAAAATCCATCAAAGTTTTTCCATTGCCACGGAATCAAGTATCAAGTGCAACAGTCGGCTTGC
>CAZMOR010000158.1:0-7280 GCA_964567795.1 uncultured Verrucomicrobiota bacterium | reverse complement strand
TGCGAGGCCTTCACGAACGAGTTCATCCAGGCGGTGCAGCAGCACGAACTGGCCGCGTTCCGCCGGAAATACCGCCACATCGACCTGCTGCTGATCGACGACATCCATTTCCTGGCGAAAAAGGAAGGCATCCAGGAGGAGTTCTTCCACACCTTCAATTCGCTCCATCAAAACCAGAAGCAGATCGTGATGACGAGCGACCGGCCCATCAGCGAAATCGCGAACCTGCAGAGCCGCCTGGTGTCGCGGTTCGAGTGGGGGATGGTGACGGAGATGGAGATGGTGGACCTGGAGACCCGGGTGGCGATCCTGCGCCAGAAGCGCGAGGAGCTCGGGATCCAGCTGGCCGACGAGGCCCTGTTCTTCATTGCCGAGCACGTGCGCTCGAACATCCGGAAGCTGGAAGGTTCGCTGCTGCGGGCGGCCTCCTACGCCTCGCTGACGCGCAAGCCGCTGACGACGGAAGCGCTGGAATACCTGCTCCGGGACACGATCGAGCAGGAGAACCAGACCGCGCTGACGATCGAAGGGATCCAGCGGATGGTGGCGGAATACTATGATATCCGGCTCGGAGACATGACGAGCAAGCAGCGGCCCAACAACATCGCCTTTCCGCGCCAGGTGGCCATGTACCTGTGCCGGGAAATGACGGAACAATCCCTGCCCGCAATCGGAAACGCGTTCGGGCGCAACCACGCGACCGTGCTGCACGCCCACCGGACGGTGGGCACCAAAATGAAGACGGATGCGTCGCTGCGGCAGACGATCCTTTCGCTGCAGCAACGCCTCGGAGGCGCGGCCGCCCCCACTTGAGATGACCCCCCGGCATGCCATTCCATTCCGGGGCGGGAAGGGGAAGGCGTGCCGGTACGGGATGTGGACAAGGTTGTGGAGCGCCGGGAACAGCTTGTGGACAAGCGGGAAAAAATGTGGACAAGTGGAAGTTGTTCGCAGAAGGCACAGGGGGGTGGGGGGTGTTTTCGACAGGGAAAAATCGGCGGAACTGCCTGAGCCATCGATTCTTTGCTTGATGTCCACACCATCCACAGGACATACTAATAAGACTGGTTATAAATTCTATATAGAATAACAGCCACTCGGAGGCGGAATGAAAATCAAAGTGAACAAAGAGGCGATGATCGATTGCCTCCAAAAAGTCCAATCCGTGATCAATCCCCGGAACGCCCTCCCGGTCCTTTCCAACGTGCTGATCAAGGCCCAGAAGGGGAAACTCGAACTGACCGCGACCGACATGTCCCTGACCGTCCGGGCGACGATGGAAGCCGACGTGTCCGAGACCGGGGTGACCACCCTTCCGGCGAAGCGCATTTTCGGCGTTTTCCGCGAATTGAGCGTAGACGAGGCGGAGATGGAGGTCAACGACCAGAACATCGCCTCCATCCAGGCGGGCAGCTCCTATTTCCGGATTCACGGCATTTCCGAGGCCGATTATCCGAATCTGCCGGAAATGTCCGATGCCAAGGCCTATGCGATCGACCAGGGGGTGTTCAAGAACATGCTGAAGCTGACGTCCTATGCCGCGTCGGTGGATGCCAACCGCCCCCTGCTGAACGGGGTGCTCCTGAGCTTCAAGTCGGGCAAGCTGAGCGTGGTGGCGACGGACAGCCGGCGCCTCGCCCTGGTCGAGCAGGAAGTGGAATTCCCGGCCGATGCCAACATGGACCTGATCGTGCCCCTCAAGACGGTCGAAGAGCTGCTCCGGACGCTGGGCGACGCGGGTTCCCTGAAGATCCTAGCCACTCCCAAGCAGATCGCGTTTGAATTCGACTCCATCCTCATCGTCTCGAAGCTGGTGGAAGGCACCTATCCGAACTTCCGGCAGGTGATTCCCCAGGCCAACGGGGACCGGGTGTCGATGGAACGCGAGACGTTGCTGACGGCCGTCCGCCGCACGTCCCAGCTGGTGATCGACGCGGTGTCCGGCGTGAAACTGACGTTCACGAAGAACCGGCTGGAGATCCTGGCCACGGCCCCGGAGATCGGTGAAGCCCGCGAAACGATGGATGTGAAGTACAAGGGGCCCGATATCGCCATTTCCTTCAATCCGGCGTTCCTGATGGATCCGTTGAAGGCACTGACGAGCGATGAGGTCTTCCTGGACCTGACCGACGATACGAGTCCGGGCGTGATGCGGTCCACGATCAGCTTTGTGTATGTCCTGATGCCGATTCGGGTCAGCTGATCCGGTCGGACGGAGGGGATTGAAAACCACCCCGGGAAATGCAAAAGCCGCCTCTTTGCCGGGGCGGCTTTTTGTGATATGGTTGCCCGACTAGGATTTGAACCTAGACAAACAGATCCAGAGTCTGTTGTGCTACCGTTACACCATCGGGCAATCAGAGACAGAAACGCGAGAAAGGTACTTTTTTTGGAACTGAAGTCAAGCCTTGCTGATCAAAAGGCAGGGAAAGACTGGAAAACCCGGGCATGAGCGACTTCCAAAAAGACAATGTGGCGCTGATGTGCGACATCGGCGAACTCGTCGGCCTTTTCGATTTCGAGGCCGGTTTGGATGCGTTCCTGACGAAGGCGGTTTCCACGGTGGCCTGGCACATGCGGGCCGCGGTCTGTTCGATCTATCTCTATGAGTCCGAGACCCGCGAACTGGTCCTGCGGGCCAACCAAGGGTTGAATCCGGCGCTGGTCGGGCGGTTGCGCCTGAAAATCGGCGAAGGCATCACCGGCATGACCCTGAAGGAAATGCGGCCGATCTGCGAAGCCAAGGCCACAGACAATCCCCATTTCAAGCATGTGCCCGGGAGCCAGGAAGAGCGGTTTGTTTCGTTGCTGGCGGTGCCGATCCTGCGCAAGATGAATCCCGTTGGCGTCATCGTGGTGCAGGATCCCCAATGGAATTATTTCACCCCCAACGACATCCAGGCCCTGCAGGTCATTGCCTCCCAGTTGGCCGGGGTGATTGAAAACGCCCATCTCCTGCTGCGGTTGCGCCGCAAGGAAAGCGAACCCGCGGCCGAGATTCCGGCACCTTCCGACCTGGAGTTCGGACCGGGCACCCATTGCGTCCGCGGCCAGGGGGCCTCCGACGTGATGGGCATGGGGCTGTCCACCCGCATCGGCCAATACCTGTCCCACGGGGAAGGCGACGGGTGCCCGCTGGGACTGACGGAGGAGGATTTCGACCGGGCCTTGGCGGCGACCGAGCGCCAGTTGCTGGATTTGCAGCGCCGCTTGGAAGACAAGATCCATGATGCGGCCTCCATGATTTTCGGCGCGCATGTGCTGATGCTGAAAGACGAGGCCTTCTCCGGGGAGATCCGGGGGCAGATCCGCGAAGGGAAGAATCCCTGGGAGGCGATTTTGGACGAAGTGCGCCGCTATGCGGATCTTTTTGCGCACAGCCCGAACCCCTCCTTGCGGGAAAAGGTGCTCGATGTGGAGGATCTGGGGCATCGCCTGCTGCACAACCTCTCCGCGCCGACGCTGGAAAGCATCGGCCCGGACTATGCCGGCCAGATCATCATCGCCGAAGAACTGCTGCCGTCCGACATCTTGAAGCTGTCGGCGGAAGGCGCGGCGGGGCTGGTGCTGCTGGGCGGCGGCCAGCATTCCCACGTGGCGATCCTGGCGAAGGCGCTCCAGCTGCCGCTGGTGATCGCTTCGGACCGGCGCCTGCTGAACCTGCCCGAGAAAACCCCCATTCTCCTGGATGCGAAGGAAGGCCAGGTGGTGATTCGCCCCGGGCCCGAAGCGATCCAAACGATGAAAGACATTATCCGGTCCCTGGCCGATTCCGAGCGGATGGCCGGGGAAGTGAAGACCGAGACCCGGACGAAAGATGGGGTGGAGATCCGGCTCTTGGCGAACCTGAATCTGGTGAGCGAACTCGACGTGGCCCTCCACGTGAAGGCCAAGGGCATTGGCTTGTACCGCACGGAATTTCCCTTCATTGTCCGCAGCACCTTCCCGACGGAGGAGGAGCAGTACCAGGTCTACAAGCGGGTGCTGGAGCGGATGCAGGGGAGTCCGGTGGTGTTCCGCACGCTGGATGTCGGCGGGGACAAGGTCCTGTCGTATTTCCAGGTGGGGCAGGAGAGCAATCCGTTCCTGGGACTGCGGGCGCTACGCTTTTCACTGAAGAATCCGATGATCTTCAAGCAGCAGCTGCGGGCGTTGCTGCGGGCGGCCCACGGGAATCCCCAGGCCCGGATCATGTTCCCGATGGTGGCCTCGCTGGATGAATTCCTGGAGGCGCGCATCCTGGTGCGCGTCTGCCAGCAGGAGCTGGAGCGCGACGGGATCCCGAACCGGATGCCGGAGCTGGGCATGATGATTGAACTGCCGTCGGCCGTGGCGATGATCGACGAACTGGCGGAGACGGCGGATTTCCTGAGCATCGGCAGCAACGACCTGATCCAGTACCTGCTGGCGGTGGACCGTACGAACGACAACATGGCCGCGTGGTTTGCGCCGCATCATCCCGCGGTGATCCGCGCCTTGAATTTCATCGTGAAGGCGGCGGAGAAGCACGGCAAGTTCATCTCCCTGTGCGGCAATCTCGGGGCGGACCCGCGGATGATGCCGTTCCTGCTGGGCATTGGGCTGCGCAACTTCAGCCTGGATCCGATGGAGATTCCCGCGGTCCAGCGCCGCATCGAGCAGATCGACCTGGGCCAGGCCCGGGAGCAGGCGCAGAAGATGCTGAAACTGGGCCGGATCGAGGAAGTCGACGGCTTCCTCAAGCTGATCAACAAGGGTTGACGTGCGCGCATGGATACGCTGTTCCATGGCGTGCTGGGGGCGGCGCTGTGCAGCCGGACGGGACTGGCGGGCGGGCGGCGCGGGCCGGTGGATGAACGGGGGCGGCGGAAATTTCCCGATTGGACCTTCTGGGCGGCGTTCGGCTTCGGTGTTTTCCCGGATCTGGTTTCGCTCGGCATCCATTTCGCGATGGATTTGTTTGCCGGCAACGGCGTGCGCTGGCACGGCATTCCCGATTTCATCTTTGCCCTGTATCACCTCACGCACAGCCTGGCGGGCATCCTTCTGGGCTATGCGCTGATCGTCGGCTTGTGGCGGAAGCTGTGGCTGCCGGCGCTGGCCTGGCCGGTGCATGTGCTGTCGGATATTCCCACGCACGGGACGGGGGTTTTCCTGACGCCGATCCTGTGGCCGTTTTCGGATTGGTCGTTCGCGGGCTGGAGCTGGTGGCTGAGCCCGGGGATTTTCTACGGCGGCTGGCTGCTGGCGGGGACCGTGTGGCTGGCGGTGGCGGTGCTGCGCCTGAGCTGGAGGAAGCCATGACCTTCCTGGAACTGGCGGCGCGGCGGCAGAGCACGCGCCGGTACGAACCCGGGCGGCGGATTCCGCGCGAGGCGCTGGAGCGCAGCCTGGAGGCCGCGCGGCTCGCGCCGTCGGCGTGCAACTCCCAGCCGTGGTCGTTCGTGGTCGTCGACGAACCGGACAAGGTCCGCGCGCTGGCGGAAGCCGCGTGCGGGCATCCGCCTTACGGCATGAACAAATTTGCGCGCGATGCTTCCGCCATCGTGGCGGTGGTGACGGAGAAGATGAAGCTGGCGGCCCGGATCGGCGCGCAGATCCGCGGCGTGCAGTACAGCCTGGTGGACATCGGCATCGCCTGCGAGCACCTGGTGCTCCAAGCCGAAGAGGACGGCATCGCGAGCTGCTGGATCGGGTGGTTCGACGAAGGGGCGGCGAAGCGGCAGCTCGGAATTCCGCGCGCAAAGAAGGTCGAACTGCTGATCTGCCTGGGGTATCCGGCGGAGCCGGAGCTCCGGCCTAAGGTGCGCAAGAGCCTCGACGAAATCCGCCGCTACGCCTGAGCCGCGAGCCCCCGCACGGGGGCGTCAGGTTTCCGGCAGGAAATGGCGGACGAAGGCGGCGAAGTCGGGAAAACGCAAATCCGGTTTTTCAGCACCGGGATTGCCGATGCCGCTTTCGAGATAGATGGAGCGCACGCCGGCGCGGCGGGCGGCTTCGAGATCGGTGTGATGGTCGCCGATCATCCAGGAATTTTCCGGACGGTGGCCGGTGCGGCGCATGGCCTCCTGCAGGGGCACGGGCGAAGGCTTGAGTTCGGGGGTGTCGCCGCCGCCGAGCCGCGCGGAGAACAGGGGGGTCCAGCCGAAATGGTCGAACAGGCGGCGCGCGTGCGGCGCGGGCTTGTTGGTGACGAGGGCGAGAGCATGGCCCGCGGCGCGCAGGGCGCGGAGGCCGGCGTCGACCCCGGGGTAGGCGGTGGTGCGGTCGGTCAGATGTTCGGCGTAGGCGGCGGAAATTTCCTGGGCGGCGAGATCGGGGTCGACCGCGGCGCCTTCGAGCGCGCGCAGGGCCAGGGTGCGGATGCCGTCACCGACGTAGGAGGCGACTTTTTCAAGCGGGAGCGCCGGGAGCCGGTGCAGGGCGCGCATGCGGTTGGTGGCGGCGGCGAGATCGGCGCGCGAATCGATGAGCGTGCCGTCGAGATCGAAAAGGAAGAGCTGCGGTTTCATGGCGCCGGCTTTGAAACGGGATTGAAGTAGCGCTGCAGGGCGGCGGGCAGCCGCGGCAGGAGGAAGGCGAAGGCGCCGGAGAGACCCATGAGTTGGTCGAGCAGGGTGTCGTTGAGATCGTTCATCTGGCAGTTCGTGCCGAAATAATGGTCGGAGATCCATTCGGCGAATTCCCAGAACACGGTGGTGGTGCCCACGAGCGCGAACAGGAGCACGAGGCGCAGGAGCGGTTCCGGTGGCCGGAAGAGTCCGCGTTCCGTGAACAAACGCAGGGCGCCGGCGAGGAAGAAGGCCATGGCGAGACCGCCGAGAAAATGGAGCGGGATGTCGATGGGCGGCCAGCGGCGGTAGGCATCAATGACATGGCTGCAGAATTCGTGGATTAAGAAGACGGTGATCGGCAGCCAGCCATAGCGCCGGACGGCGGCCCAGGCGGCAGCCAGGGTTTTCTGCAGGATCGGATTCATGAGCGGATTCTAGCGTTTTCCACACTGTGGAAAACTTTTTTCACACTGTGGAAAAATCCGGCAAAGTTTGCCGCTCCGTTCGCGGAGCCTCACTCGCTCGAAGCGCAAAGCGCTTCGCTATAGACCTCGCGTTCGCCCATCGCCTCCCCGGCTCGGGCTCGGCACTCGGCTATTTTCCATTGTCGCGAATTCTAATATCAAGTGCAACAGAGTGCCCAAGGCCTGTCCGGTTCGATACGATCGAACCATGCAAAACAGGAGACAAACCTTGGGCTACACCCATATTAGCATAAGCGAGCGGGAAATCATCATGGTGGGGCAA
>CAZMOR010000157.1:0-14923 GCA_964567795.1 uncultured Verrucomicrobiota bacterium | reverse complement strand
CGGCCCGACGGATTCAGCCGGATCCATTCCAATTCGCGCTGGAGCATCTTCTGGCGCGCGGCGTTCTGCTTGTTCTGCTGCGCCGAGAGCGCCTGCTTGGTTTCCAGCCACTTCTCGTAGTTGCCCTTGAACGGATAGCCCCGGCCTGCATCCATCTCGAGAATCCATTCCGTCACGTTGTTCAGGAAGTAGCGGTCGTGGGTCACCACCACCAGCGTGCCGCTGAATTTCTTGAGGTATTCCTCCAGCCAAGCGACCGTTTCCGCGTCAAGGTGGTTGGTCGGCTCATCCAGCAGCAGCGCGTCGGGATTCGACAGCAGCAGGCGGCATAGCGCCACGCGGCGCTTCTCGCCGCCGGAGAGCTTGCGCACGTCCGCATCGCCCGGCGGCAGCCGCAGCGCCTCCATCGCCCGCTCGATTTGGCTGTCCAGGCTCCACAGGTCGCGCGAATCAATCAGGTCCTGCAGCCGGCCCAGCTCGTTGTTGAGCTTCTCGGATTCCGCGTCGGACAGCGTTTCCCCCAGCTTGCCGCACAGCTCGTCGTAGCGGTCCAGGATTGCTTGCGCCGCTGCCGCTCCGTCCGCGACGTTCCCCGCCACGTCCTTGGTTTCGTCGAGCTGCGGTTCCTGCGAAAGGTAGCCCACCCGGATTCCCGGCGCCACCAGGCATTCGCCGTGGTATTCCTTGTCGAGGCCTGCGATGACCTTCAGCAGCGACGACTTGCCCGCGCCGTTGCCGCCGATCACGCCGATCTTGGCGCCGAAGAAGAACGCCAGCGTGATGTCGTCCAGCACGGTCAGGTGGTCGTACTGCTTGGACAGGTGGGTCAGGTTGAAGACATATTCGCCGGCCACGGGATGCTCTCCTTCTGGAAAATGGCGCGCCGCTCAGGGCGCCGGAATCACTTGCACGGTCACCGTGCGGTTCAGCCGCCGGTTCTGCGGCGTGTCGTTGGGAAACGGCGCCTGGGCCGGTTCACCGGTCCGGGCTTCGTATGCCAGCCCCGGCCCGGTGCGGGCCGCCAACTGCGCGATGGCGGCCTGGGCCCGCGCCGCCGCGATATCGGCATTGGTTTTGAACCGCTCCGTCGGTTTGCTCAACGGCTGATCGTCGGTATAGCCCGTTACGACGACCCGCGTCCCGGCTTTCGCCGACGCCAATTTCGCGGCTAGGGCTTTCAGCGCCGCCATGCCCTTGATCGAGATCATATCGCCGGACTCGAAAACCGGATCCATGAATTTCAGAAGATAGGCGCCGCCGCTCAGGACGGTCTCCGCGCCCGGAATCTTCCAATCGGTACCTGCGCCGGAAGCCGGCGTTGGCACGGCCGCGGCGGATGCCGCCGCCGGTGCCGGTGACGCGACCGGAACTACGGGAACCGGAACGACTGGCGCCACGTCTCCGTCCGGCGCGGGCGCAACCGTGGATTCAGCCACGTCCGCCGATTCCTCGCTGGTGCGCGGACAGGCCGACCAGAAGCCGATTATTCCGACCAGCACCACCAGCAGCACGATTAGCGAAATCATGCGGCGATCCAGTTCCACGCCCGCCAGCCATTCGCGCAACCGCAGGGTCCACAAGCCCGGTTTCCCGGCCGGCGCCGGTGCTGGCGGCGCGGCCCGCGGCGGGGGCGGCGGGGCCGCGGACCGTTGCGGCCGATGATAGACCCCCGTGCGCAGCGGCGGGCGCTCGTCGGCTGCCGCCTCGTCTGTCCCCGCCACCGGCATGGACTCCGACAGAACGGCGCGCACGTCCGCCGCCACGTCCGGCGGCGGCGGGGGCGCCGCCGGCAGGACCATTTCCGGTTCGGGCCGCGGCTCCGGCGGCGTCTCCGGCTTGGACATGATGATCTTCGGCGCCGTGGCTTCCCGGTCCGAGAGGGATGAAAACAGGTCCAGTTGCTTCTCGGACGGATCCTTGACGTGGCCCTTGCGGCTGCTCAGCCGGCCCTGCAATGCATTCGAGAGTTCGCCCATATCCGTTGTCCTCCGTCCCGGCAGCGCTTCAGCCGGCCACCACCAGGTTGACCATCCGTTTCGGTATGAAAATCTTCTTCTTGATTTCCTTGCCGGCAAAGAAGGGCATGGCCTCGGCGCACGCCAGCGCCGCGGCGATCACCTCCGCCTCGCCGGCGTCGGCGGCCACGCGGATGCGCCAGCGCAGCTTGCCGTTCACCTGCACCGGAATGTCGATTTCGTCTTCCTTGAGATACGTCTCGTCCCACGCCGGCCAGGCCGCGCGCGAAATCGAATCCGCTTGCCCCAGCCGGCTCCACAGCTCTTCGGCCAGGTGCGGGGCGAACGGGCCCAGCAGCCGCGCAAAGGTCGCCAGCAGCGACCGCGGCACCTGCTCCCACGCCTGGGCTTCGTTCACGAAGATCATCATCGCCGAAATGGCGGTGTTGTACTCCATGCCCTCGATGTCGCCGCTGACCTTCTTGATCGCGGCATGCAGCGCGCGCAGCTGCGCCTTCGTCGGCTCCGCGTCGCACATCTTCGGCGACGGCGCGCAGGTCTCGTCGTCCGCCACCAGCCGGTACACGCGGCTCAGGAAGCGCGACACGCCCTCCACGCCCTTCATGCTCCACGGCTTCACCTGCGTCAGCGGGCCCATGAACATTTCGTAGAGCCGCAGCGAATCCGCCCCGTACTCCTTCACGATGTCGTCCGGGTTGATCACGTTGCCGCGGCTCTTGCTCATCTTGAACGCCCGCGCCGACACGCGCACGGCCGGCGCGCTTTTCAGCACGAAGGCGTCGCCCTGCTTCTGCAGATCGGCTTCCGGGATCTTCACCGCCGTGTATTTTTCGCCTGAGCGCCGGTCGCAGCCGTTGTCGTCCACGTTCTCGGCGGAGACCCACGCCCCAGCCGCGTTCCGGTAAGCGGTGTACTCCATTTCGCCCAGGATCATGCCCTGGTTCACCAGCTTCTGGAACGGCTCCTTCGTCGAGACCGCGCCGCAATCAAACAGCACCTTGTGCCAGAACCGCGCGTAGAGCAGGTGCAGCACCGCGTGCTCCGCCCCGCCCACATACAGGTCCACCGGCATCCAGTATTTCTCCTTCGCCGGATCCACGAACGCCTTGGGGTTCTTCGGATCGATATAGCGCAGGTAGTACCAGCACGAACCCGCCCATTGCGGCATCGTGTTGGTCTCGCGCCGCGCCGGTCCGCCGCACTGCGGACAGGTGGCCTTCAGCCATTCAGTCGCGCGCGCCAGCGGCGGCTGCCCGTCGGCCGTCGGCCGGTAGTCCGTCATATCGGGCAGGCGCACCGGCAGGTCCTTCTCCGGCACTGGCACCACGCCGCACTTGTCGCAATGCAGCAGCGGGAACGGTTCGCCCCAGAAGCGCTGCCGGCTGAACAGCCAGTCGCGCAGCTTGTAGTTCACCTTGCCCGCGCCCTTGCCCGTCTTTTCCAGCCAGGCCGTGATGCGCTTCTTGAATTCCGGAGTCGTCAGCCCGTTGTATTCGCCGGAGTTCACCGCGATGCCGTCGTCCACGTAGCCGCGCCAGTCCACGCCCGCCGGCGGCTGCACCACCTGGAGGATCGGCAGCCCGAACTTGTTCGCGAACTCGAAGTCGCGCGTGTCGTGCGCCGGCACCGCCATGATCGCCCCCGTGCCGTAGCCCCACAGCACGTAATCCGCCACCCACACCGGAATCTTCTGGCCGTTGACCGGATTCACCGCGAAGGCGCCGGTGAAGACGCCCGTCTTCTCCTTCGCCAGCTCCGTGCGCTCCAGGTCGCTCTTGCCCGCGGCCGCCGTGCGATAGGCCGCCACGGCGTCGCGCTGCGCCGCCGTCGTGATCTTCGCCACCAGCGGATGCTCCGGCGCCAGCACCATGTACGTCGCCCCGAACAGCGTGTCCGGCCGCGTCGTGAACACGCGCACCGTTTCGCCGTCGATCTGGAAATCCACCTCCGCGCCTTCGCTCTTGCCGATCCAGTTCCGCTGCATCTCCTTGATGCTCTCGGGCCAGTCCAGCCCGTCGAGGTCCGCCAGCAGCCGCTCGGCGTACTGCGTGATCTTCAGCACCCACTGGCGCATCGAGCGCCGCTCCACGGAAAAGCCCTTCGCGCGCCATTCCTCGACTTCTTCGTTCGCCAGCACGGCGCACAGGTCGGGGCTCCAGTTGACCGGCATCTCGCTCTCATAGGCCAGCCCGCGCTTGAAAATCTGCAGGAAAATCCACTGCGTCCAGCGCACGTACTCCTCATCCGTCGTGGCCACCTCGCGGTCCCAGTCGTACGAAAAACCCAGCATCTTGAGTTGCCGCCGGAAGTTGTCGATGTTCTCGTAGGTGATCTTGCGCGGGTGGTTGCCGGTCTTGATCGCGTATTGCTCCGCCGGCAGCCCGAACGAATCCCAGCCCATCGGATGCAGGACGTTGAAGCCCTTCATCCGCTTGTAGCGCGCCTGGATGTCCGTGGCCGTATATCCCTCCGGATGCCCCACATGCAGACCCTGCCCGCTCGGATACGGGAACATGTCCAGCACGTAGTACTTGGGCCGCGAACGGTCGATTTCATCCGGGGTGCGGAACGTCTTGTTCTGCTCCCAGAATTTCTGCCACTTCGCTTCGATTTCGGAATGCGGATACGCCATGGATTCACCTCAAATCAATAATGCACCGCACTCTAGCCCCCCGGCGGCCCCCGATCAATGCCGATTTCGTTGCCCGCCGCCCCCGGAACCGCTACAAAATCCCCATGAACGCCGAAATCCGCTCCCCCGACCCCGCCGCCGAATTCTTCACCGCGGAGCAATGCCACATCCTCGAGATTTCCAACCTCCCCGGCGATCCGGACTGCTCCATCGCCCGCGCCCGCGTGGAACCCGGCACGACCACCCGCTGGCACCGCGTCGCCGGCACCGCCGAACGCTACGTCATCCTCGCCGGCCGCGGCCGCGCCGAGATCGGCGACCGGCCCCCGCGCGAAGTCGGCCCCGGCGATGCCGTCCTCATCCCGCCGGGCGTCCGCCAGCGCATCGCCAACACGGGAAAAGAAGATCTCGTCTTCCTCGCCATCTGCACCCCCCGCTTCCGCCCCGAAGCCTACGAAGACCTCGGTTCCTGAACCCCCAAGCCGCACCGCGGCCCCCCATGCGGGGAATCGCGGCTCAAGCCGGAAAAACGCCGCGAAAGTGCCTTTTTTAGGCATTTTGGTCCTTTTTCGGATCTGAGCCCCCCCCCCTCCGGGCATGAGCCGCGAGCAAGCGCACGGGGGGCCTAGACGGTGGCCCAGGCGATGGTTTTGCGGGCGCGCGCCCCGCGCACGCCGATGCTTTCCAGGCTCCGGATGCGCAGTCCGTTCCGGCGCGCATCCAGGATGCGCTTCACGGAAACCGGCCCCAGTCCCGGCACGCGCAGCAGTTCCGCCTTGTCCGCCCGGTTCACGTTCACCGGGAACCGCTCGGGATGCCGCCGGGCCCAGTATTCCTTGGGATCGACATCGAGCGGCAGGTTGCCGGCATCGTCAAAACCGATTTCGCCTGCCGTGAAGCCGTATTTGCGCAGGAGAAAATCCGTCTGGTAGAGGCGATGCTCGCGCATCAGGAGATCCGCATTGCTGGCGGGGCTGGTCTCGCCGGGCAGCGACGGTTCCCCCAGCCCGCGCTGGTAGGCGCTGAAGAAAATGCCGTGCAGGTTCATCCGGTTGTACAAGCCGTCCATGTAGCGCACCACCTCGCGGTCCGTTTCGTCCGAGGCGCCGACGACGAACTGCGTGGTGGTCTTCACGCGCGCATACCGCGCGCCCGGGGCGGTTTGCGCGGCGATGTGCTTGAGCGGCGCGATGACGGATTGGAGATAGTCCTTGCGCGCGGTCAGTTTGGCAAAATGCTCCGCCCCGGCGGTCTCGAGGTTCAGCGACACCGCCGACGCCAATGCGAGCGCGCGGTCGATGGCCGCCTCCGACGCGCCGGGAATGATCTTGAGGTGCAGCACGCCGCGGAAATGTTCGCGGTAGCGCAGAATTTCAGCCGTGGCCAGCATGCGCGCCATGGCGGCATCCGGATTCCCGCACACGCCGCTGGTCAGGAAGATGCCGAGCACCTGGCGGGAATTCCAGTATGGCATGAAGGCGCGCACGATCTCCTCGGGCGATAGCGAGCAGCGTCGCACGCGGTCTTGCCCCGCGCGCAGCGGACAGTACTTGCAGTCGTTCGCGCACGCATTGGAAACCAGGGTCTTGAACATCAGGCTGCGGCCGCCGTCCTGGAGCGTCACGGGATAAAGCCAGCGGTCGTCTAGGCCGCGCCGGCGGCGGTCGCCCGGATTCGAACCGCAGGCGCAGGACAGGTCGTACTGGGCATCCGTGGAGAGGATGCTCAGTTTCTCCCGCAAATCTGGCGCGGTCTGGACGAAGAGCATGCCCGAATCATAACTGAACCGGCGTTCCTATTCAAGCCGTTGAAAAATCCGGCCAAGTCGCGCACCGGTTGGTGATGTGCCCACGGGGAACAGGCTATTTTCCCAGCCGGTCTATTTTTTCTCCGGCAATTGACATTATTGGACACGAGGAATACATTTTCGGAAGTAGGTTCGGTCTGGAGGTATCTCATGCAAATGACGGTCAAAGACGCGGCAAATGCCTTGAACGTGGCGGAAAAAACGGTTTATCGCTGGATCCAGTCCGGCGGCTTGCCGGCCTACCGGGTGGCAGGCCAGTACCGCATTAACCGGGCCATGCTTTTTGACTGGGCAACATCCAAGCGGATCAATTTCTCCGCAACCGAACCGGTCAAGGAACCGGAAAACGCCCCGTTGCCCACCCTCGCCGAGGCTTTGCAGGAGGGCGGCATCCACTACCGCGTCAGCGGTGCAGCCAAGGCGGATGTCCTGAAATCGCTGGTTGGCCTGCTGAAACTCCCGGACCACGTGAACCGCGACTTTCTGCTCCAGGCCCTGACCGCCCGGGAACAGTTGCAGTCGACCGGCGTCGGCGATGGCATTGCCCTGCCCCACGTCCGGAATCCCGCCGTGCTGGAAATCACCACCCCGATGGTCTGTCTGTGCTTCCTGGAAGCGCCCGTGGAATTCGGCGCCCTGGACGGCAAGCCCGTCAAAGTGCTCTTCACCCCGCTCTCCCCCAACGTCCGCATCCACCTGCACCTGCTGTCCCGGATTTCCTTCGCGCTGCGCGATCCCCGCTTCAAGACCCTGCTGGCCGGCGAGGGCCGCCGCGACGAAATCCTCGACGCCGCCCGCGCCCTGGAAACGGATTCATCTCCGGCCTGATTTCCGGCCATCGGCCGGAAACGAAAAGGCTCCGCGGAATCCGCGGAGCCTTTTTCTGCGCGTGGGCGCGGCCCGTTACTCGGCCGGCACCAGGATCTTCACCCGCATTATGAGGTTGGAGTTGGTGAACGACGGCAGGGCCACCACGCCGTTGGTGCTGGGCAAGGTGGAATAGGTGCTCCAGTTCCAATGGCTGTTGGTCACCTGATCGGCGGTTTCCAGCACGTACTGGCAGATCTGGCCGCCGGTCTTGTCCATGCGCATGCGGCCGGGACCGATTTCGCGGATCTGAAGTCCGTCGGCCACCTGCGGATTGCCGCCAAAGAAATATTCCTCGCGGTCGGTGTGCCCGTCGCCGTCGTGGTTGCTGTTCGTCGTCAGGTTGTAGCCGCCGCCCAGCTGCTCCGCGATCCAGCTGTTGGGCACGCCGTGCGTATCCGTGGAAACTTCCGGCAGGTCGATCTTGGTCCCGGCCAGGTTCACGAAACTGAACGCGAAATTGCCCCAGGCATCCGGCTGTTCGCCGTTGCCCAGCGTGGCGTCGTCACCCAGGTACTTGCCGGAAATGAACCGGTTGTGGTTGCTGGTGCTGCCGGTGACCATCAGGCCCGACACGTACAGGTTGGTCAGCGCGGAGACGTTGGTCACGCCGAACGCAGAAAGCGGAATCGCCGCTTCCCAGTTCGCGGCCAGACGGCTGTCCGGGCCATAACCGCCGAACTGGGACAGCACCGCGCCGTCCACCGCCGCGATGGAGTCCAGGGAGGCGACCAGCTGGAAGATGCCCTGGCCGAAGTCAAAGCCGTCCCCCTTGTACATGTTGAAGTTGAAGTACGTGCCGTCGCCCCAGACATCGCCCAGCAGGATGGCGATGTTGACCGGCGGTTGGTAGGCCGTGTTGTGCAGCTCATTCAGACCTTCGGGACTGACATTATAGTCCCACAGGTTGCCGCTGCCGCCGTTGGTGCCGCCGCTCAGGAACAGGAGGTACGCGTTGTTCTGGCTGTCGTCCGGAAGCGCGACCCCCGAACCGCCGATGTACAAGTTGGTCGCATCGTAGTTCACGTAGATGTGGCCGAAGCTGCCGAATCCGTTCGTGCCGCTGGTGGTGGCGTATCCGCCGGACGTGTCGAAGTCGAAGATGTCGTTGGCATTGTCGGCATTGGTGCCCGGGTTGCCGACATTGATGCCCGGCGTCCACGCCACCATCCGCAGGCCGCCGATTTCGCCGACAATCGCGACATAGTTCGTGCCGCCGTTGTTGTCCCAGACCGTCCAGGCATTCGAGGATGTGGCGGACACGCAGTAGACGATGGTCGTCGGATTCGCAAAGGCGCCCAGATCCATGCTCCACAGGTCGTTGTTGCGGGCCTCGCCGGTCTGGGTGAACGGCGCGGCCTGCCAGGTGGTGCCGCCGTTCAAGGTATAGACCAGCGTCACGTTCGTCGCCGCCCCGGCCGGCCAGCTTTCACTGGAAATCACAACGTGGTTGGTGGGGCCGATGGACCCGTTGGCCGGCGTGTGAGCCGTGTTGCCCACCCACAGGGATTCCGTGCCGCCGCTGCCGTTGCTCACCGCGATCGTGTAGTTCTGGTTGCGGTTGTTGTCCCAGTTGGTGGTCACGCCGTCGGTGGCCTCGATGTAGTACTTCAGCACCGTTCCGGCCGGGAACAGGCCCAGCGTCGAGTTGAACCACTGCCCGCCGACCGAACTCCAGGACGTGTTGACGGTCATGTTGGTGTGGAACCAGTTCGTGCCGTTGTCGGGGCTGTAGCCCAGCGTCACGCGGTTCACGGCCCCCGACGGCCCCGCCTCCGTGTTGATGTAGACCGGCGTATCGGCGGTCACGTCGGTCGCCGCCGGATAGCTGTAGGTGCTGCGGATCCAGACCACCACGTTGGTGTCCCCGCCCTCGCCGCTGCCGCCGGCCTGGTCGCCGACCCAGACATGGATGATGTTCGAGCGGTTGGTGTTGCCCTTGGAGTCCACCGCTTCGACGAAGTAGTCGATCAGGCAGTTGGTCTGGCCGCTCACATAGCCGCTATACCGCTGGGCGCGGGCCGTCGGCGTGGGGACCTGCGGCCCCTGGACCGTCGGCCACCACTCGTTGGTCATGGCCACTGTCTGCCAGGCGCCGACCCCCGGCCCGCCGGCATACGTCTCGTTCTCGGTCGAACTGATGGGCCAGTTGCCGTCGTTGTCCTTGCGCCAATAGAGCGTGGCGTGGTTGACGCCGCTCGCGTCGTCGACAAACGACCACACCATGAAGTCCGACGGGGCGTTCGTGGTTTCGCTCCACATCTTGCCGCCGGGATTGTAGGGAATGCGCTGCGGGGCAAAGATGCCTGGACCGCGGTGGTCGCCCGAAGGATAGCGGGAAATGATGGCGTTGGCATATCCATTGGCCGTGTTGCAGGCCCGCGTGACGTTGCCGTCCCACGGATTGGCCCGGTCGTAGTCCCAATACCAGTAGCAGCTCGTTTCGCCGTTCAAATAGTAGTGCCAGGCGCGGGCGGTGTCGTTGACCAGGCCCCATTCCACATCGTTCATGGAACGGCCGCCGGAGAGATTCAGGTAGCTGTTTTCCATGTCGTCCGCGGTGAGCACGCGGTTCTGCGCCGCGACCAGCACGCTCCATGACCACATGTCCGGCATCTCCCCGCTGCGGTTTTCATAGGACATCCATTTCTCGTAGTACGGCGTGCCGCCGTCGATGCCGATCCAGCTGCCGGGCTCGACATGGATCACGTCGTTGGCGTCGGGCGGATACAGGCTCAGGTAATCCTGCACGCTGGTGTACTCGAAATCCGCGTTCGCGGCGCACATGTCCACGAAGTTCTGCTGCTGGCCATTCCAGGCATCGGCATTCTTCATGCCGTAGTTGTCGCCGTCGCTGTGGCACAGGAGCAGCATCGGCTTGCTGGCGTTGTTGTTGGCGTCGATGTGGCTGCCCCAGACATTCTCGGGCTTGAAGGCGCCGTAGCCTCCGCGGCCGTTTTCATTGCCTTCGTAGCGCCCGGCCGGCACGGCGATGATCTTCTGGATGTTGCCCGTCCACGGATCCACCCGGCGGACGTAATGGGGCTGGTAGGACCACGGCGCGAGCACCTTGGTCGGCGCCCAGACATTTTGCAGGCCGACCCAGGTGCTGGCGAGGTTGGTCGAACTGCCGTTGCGCACATCGGCGCGGTTCGGCCGGCAGGAACTGCCGCTGCTCCAGTCGAAATCGGTCACGGTGCGGAAAAGATGGCCATTGTCCACGATCACCCATTCCAGGCCTTCCGCCACGAGGGCGGGCACCATCGAATTGTCGAAGGCGCATTCCGGCGGCCAGAACCCCTTGGAATAGGCCCCGCCGGTGTCCCACTGGTCCTTGTACTGCTCCTTGTGCAGCCGGATCTGCATGCGCATGGTTTCTTCGCACGTCAGCGGCATCAAGCTGTGATGGTAGGAAATGCCGACCAGGTCGAGCCGCGAGTTGTTCAGGCTGGTCTTCAGGCTGTTGCGGGCGTAGCGGATGTTGCCGGCCCAGCCGGAAGCGTCGCCCCAGATCACGTTGTTGTTCTCCGCGAGGGAGCCGGAATAGCTCATCTGGGAGCCACCGTGGTCCTGCTTGCCGACCGCCTTCTCCACCGCATCTTTCGGCCAGTTGCGATAGCAGTTGTAGCGGTCGCTGTCCCAGACGCTGCCTTCGACGTTGAAGTTGTAGCGGCTGTTGGCATCCGTGTTGCGCACGGTTTCATAGGGATAATAGATCGGCTGGTGCATGTGCCACAAATGCGTCACATGGATCGGCACGGCCTGCGCCGCCCACGCGCCGATGAACATCCCGCCCGCCGCCCAGATCGCCGTTTTCATCGTCTTCATGTCGGACCTCTTCCCCGCCGGAATTGCCTGCTTCGCCAACTAGGTTGAACTTACGCCCGGCCTCCGGACGGGTCAAGCGTTTCGTCTCCGCACATCGTAAAGGCCGGTCTTTTCAGACCGGCCTTTTCAAGCTCCTGGTTCTATTTTGCCACCCGCGCGTATCCCGCCGTGAACTGGTCGGAATCCTCCCATTCCCAGGAGGAGTTGCTGTCCGTCACTCCGGGGGTGTTCAGCGTGGCCGCGTCGTTGGGAATCGTGTCCAGGGAGGACTTGGAGCCGACGTTGATGAAAACGCCGATGCCGTTTGCCTCCAGCGTGGCCTTGCTGATGCCCAGCGCCGTGAGCGGAATGGACATTTCATAGAAGCTGTCTCGGCTCGTGTCATGGCCCGACGTGATGTATTCCGTCAAGGCACTGTTGGTGTTGGCCAGATAGGTGTCGATGTCACTGTAGGGCCCCAGCAAGGTCGCCGAGGCGCAGCCCGCGGCCCGGGCAATGGAAATTCCGGCCGACGCCGCAGTGAAATAATTGGTCCCGAGCTGGGAATCGCCGGCAAACACGCCGGCCAGGGACTTGGAAATATAGGCCGTATACAGGTCGGAACGCATGCCGATCTGGTAGTCCGGCAGGTCGGTGCCCACCATCCGGTCGTTCTTGGCCCACATGTTGCTCGGCGCGCCAGCGCCGGCGATCGTATCGATCGAGATGAATTGCAGGATGCCCGAGCTGTTGGAAATGCGGCCGCCCAGCGCGGAACCGGCATTGGCCGGATCCAGCTTGTCGGTCACGTCCGCGAACTGCCAGGCGAGATAGAGCTTGGTGTCGTCCCAGCACGCCCACAGGTGCGTGATGTCCGCCGGCGGCTCGTGCATCGTCCAGTTGGAACCCAGGCTGCGGGGATCGTCGTTGACCATGTCGATGGCGATCAGCATGTTCGTCGTCCATTCGCCGCTGGTGTTGGCGCCGTCCACGGTGATGCCGGCCGAACGGTACAGGCCCTTGGTCGGATTCGTCGAGTACGGGGTGAACTTGCCGTTGCCGTTGGTGCTGCCGCCGCCGTTGACGGTGATGCTGTAGTTGGCGCCGTTGTTGTTGTTCCACGTGTTGCTGCCGGTGCTGTCATACGCCACCAGCGCATACTGGATCGTGGCCCCGGCCGCAAAACTGCCGAGGCTGACCGACCAGAGATCATTGCTCGCGTTCGGCGTGCCCTTGGTCAGCGACCCGCTGCTCCAGGAGGAGCCGCCATTCGAGCTGTAGACGAGGCCCGCGCTGGCCGCGGCGCCGATCGGCGCGGTCTGGAAGCTGACGGTCAGCGTTTCGCCCGCATCCAGGGAACCGGCTGCCGGATCGTTGCCGACATTGCCGGTCCAGGAAACCGGCAGCCCGGCCTCGGTCTTGGTAAACGTGTAGACCATCTGGGTCACCACGCCGTGCAGCGTACCACCGTCCAGTGTCAGCGTCCGGGTCTGGCCGTTGGTCATGCCGGCGCCGAACACGATGACCTGGCCGTTGGAGAAGGCCACGGCCGAACCGCCCTGCACCGTGTACGTGCTGGCCGTCACGTTGTACCCGCTGACGCCCAACGTCACGTTGAGGTTGCTCGTGCTGAACGAGCCCCCGGCCGGCAGGGCGCTGAGACGGATGCTGTCCGCCGGTTCATCCACATCCGGAATATCCACGCGGAGGCGCATCATCACGTTCGACACGCCGACATCCGGCATGGGCAGCTGGTTGTTCGTGGTGGTGGTGGTCTGGAAATCCTTCCAGAGCCAGCCGTTGCCGCTGGCGTTCAGATTGGTGGCCGTCTGCAGGATGTAGGTGCAATACTTGGTCCGGTCGTCTCCGCGGTAGAAGCCCAGCCAGCCGTTGCCGGCGGACTGTACCTGCAATTCGTCGTTCGTCAGCGGATTCAGGCCGGCGAAGTATTCCTGCCGGTCCGTCTGGCCGTCATGGTCATAGTCGCTGGTCGCCGTGTAGACATGGCCCGAAGCCGCGGCTTCGAAATCCTGGACCCACTCTTCCGGCACGCCATACGTGTTGTTCGAAAAAGCCGCCAGCGAGCAGCGCCGTCCGGTCAGGGATACATAACTGGTTCCAAAATTGCCCCACTCGTCCGGCGGCTCGTTGGTGTTCGGGCAGATGCAGCTGTCGCCCAGGAATTTTCCGGACAGATAGCTGTTTACGCCGTTGTTGGTGTTGATGCTGATCATCAGCCCGGACAGATAGAGGCTGCCCAGGTCCTGCGCGTTCGTCACGCCGAAGAACGATAGCGGGATCGCGGCCTTCCACGATGAGGCCTGCTGGTGGTTGTAGCCGTAGGCGCCGAACTGGATGATCTTCGCGCCGTTCACGCCGGCGAAGGTCTGCGGCGAACCCGACGTCCCGTACGGCGTGGCAAACACGCCCTGCCCGAAATCCTTCCCTTCGGAATGATAGAGGCTGAAGTTCGTATGGTTGGCATCGCCGTAGATGTCGCCCAGCAGGATCGCGCACTGGATGGCTGGCCCAAACCCCACGTTGTGCAGGCGGTCCAGTCCGTCCGGCGTGCTGTTCACATACCAGAAGTTGTCGGCGCCGCGGTTGGTGCCTGCGCTCACGAAGACGGCATAGGCGTTGTTGTCGACATCGGTCGGCAGCGCCACGCCGGCGGCGCCGAGATAGATGTAGTTGGCGTCGTAATTCACGTAGATGCTGCCGAAGTCGCCGAAGCCGTTGGTGCCCTGCGTGACCGCCGCGCCGCCCGTTGTGACCAGGTCAAACACTTCGCCGGCCATGTCCGGCGTGCCTTCCACGACTTGGACATCGGCCTGTTCCGCGGCAACACTCACCGTGTAGTAGTGGCCGCCGTTGTTGTCCATGGCCGCCTCGTGGGTCACGGTGTTGCTGGCGGTCACGTAATACTTGATGACCGAGCCCGCCGTCGGCAGACCGAGATCGCTATAGAACCAGATCCCGCGGCTGTCGGACCAGTTCGTGTTGGCCAGCATGGCCATGTTCGACCAGGTGACGCCGCTGTCGAGCGAGGTAAACAACGTCACGACCGTCTGCGCGGCATTGGTGGCCGCCGTGACCAAGGTGTTGATATAGAGGTTTTCCGACGCCTTCGCGGCGGTCGGATAGGTGTACGTGCTCGCCAGGCCGATGCTGGTGGCGGCCTTGATCGCCACGTTGTAGTTGGCGCTGTTATTGTTGTCCCAGAGCACGTTGGTGCCGCTGCCCTGCACCCGGATGACATACTGCAGGTTCGTGGAAGACGCGAAGGGGCCGAGCGTCGTGTTGTACCAGTGGCCGCCGGTGCTGGCCCAGTTGGTATTGACGGTCATGGCCGTCTCATGCCAGGTCGCGCCGTCGGAGGACCACACGGCGGTCACGTTCGTGACGGCGCTCGTCGGACCGGCTTCGGTGTTGACATAGATGATATTGGTCGTGGTCGCCTCGCCGCTGGCCGGCCAGGCGTAGGTGCCGCTGCACCACAGGCTCGCCACCGGCCCGGACGGCAGCTGGTTCACATAAACCTTGGTGCCCTTGCCGCTCAGGCTTTCCCCCGGCAGGTAGCCGCTGGCGTTGGATACCTTGACGTTGTTGGTGTTGTCCGCATCGTAGAAGGTCGTGTTGGCCAGCCCGACGTTGGCCGAGTCGGTCGTGATGCCGTTGTCGGAGGTGTTGAAATAGACCACGGCGGTCTGTTCGCCGTAGGTCTTCTTGAAAACGTATTGCCCCTGACCGCCCGAGTAGCACAGCTGACTAAATGTGCCGCGGCGGAGGCTGATGTAGTTGTTGCGCATCTGGTTCAGCCAGGCGATGTGCAGG
>CAZMOR010000156.1:0-17667 GCA_964567795.1 uncultured Verrucomicrobiota bacterium | reverse complement strand
CTGGTCGTCATGGACATGTGGCGGGCCTTCGAGAACTCCACGCGGCGGAACGCGCCGCAAGCCGCCATCCTCTACGACAAGTTCCACGTGGTCTCCTGTCTCGGCGAGGCGCTCGACGAGGTGCGCAAGCAGGAATACGCCCGGCTGGCGGGGCGGGACCGGTCGTTCATCAAGGGGCAGAAGTACACGCTGCTGTCCAGCCGGGCGAACCTGACCCTCGACGGACGCAAGGCCCTGGGCAAGCTGCTGGCCGCGAACAAGCGCCTGAACGCCGCCTATCTGCTGAAGGAATCCTTCGGGCAGCTTTGGACCTATCAGCGCGAAGGCTGGGCGCGACGCTTCTTCGAGAACTGGAAGGCCGCGCTCAAATGGCAACGCCTGAAGCCCTACGAGAAGTTCGCCCGCATGGTCGACAAGCATTGGGACGGGATCGACGCCTACTGCCGTCCTGAAAACAAGGTGCCGCTGGGCTTCGTCGAGGGCTTCAACAACAAAATCCGCGCCATCCAGAAACGCGCCTACGGACTGCGCGACGAGGAGTACCTGCGCCTCAAGATCCTCACGTGCACGCTCGAAAAGCTATGACCCCCACCCACACGAATCCGCGAAGAGCCGGAAAAACTTTGGGCATTTTTTCCACACTGTGGAAAAACCGGTGAGCCGCGAGCCCCCGCATGGGGGCGTCTAGCCGACCTTCTGGCGCCCGGCGCCCTGTTTGGCGATGTTGAGCAGCACGCCGACCATGAACAGCGTCACCATCAGGCTGGTGCCGCCGAAGCTGATGAACGGCAGCGGCAGGCCCTTGGTCGGCAGGCGCCCCGTCACCACGCCGATGTTGATCGCCGCCTGCAGCGTGATGAGGATCGTGATGCCGAACGCCATCAGCCGGCCGCCGGTGTCCGGCGCCCGGCCGCTGATGCGGATGCCGCACAGCAGAAAGACCACGAACAGAAGCACCACGCCGACCGATGCGCCGATCCCGAGTTCCTCGCCGATGATGGCGAAGATGAAGTCGGTGTGCGCTTCGGGCAGGTAGAACTGCTTCTGCAGGCTGCCACCCAGCCCGACGCCGGCCGCGCCGCCGGCCACGAAGGCGTAAAGCGCGTTCATGAGCTGGAAGGCTTCACCCTGGGCGTACTGCTCCGGATGGAGGAAGGCCATCACGCGCCCCATGCGCTCGGGGTTATGCTTGATCATCACGCCCAGGCCGGCAAGGGCCAGGGCCCCCGCGCCGCCCAGCACGAAAAACGAGGCGCCCGCCACGAACATCATCAACCCGCCGGTCGCGCCAATCAGGATCGTGGCGCCGAAATCCGTCTCGGGCAGGATCAACACCAGCGTCGAGGCGAGGATGAGCCCCGGAATCACGAGGCTGCCGACGAACGAGGTCTGCCCGCGCCGCCGCGCGCCGTACCAGAAGGCCAGCGCGTTGATCGCCGCGAACTTCGCCAGCTCCGACGGCTGGAAGCTCAGGCCCAGCGGCAGGCGCAGCCAGCGGTGGCTGCCCTTGATGTTCAGGCCAACCCCCGGCACGTAGACCAGCGCCAGCAGCACCAGCACGACGCCCAGCAGCGGCCAGGCGATTTTCATCCAGCGGTGGTAGTCCGTGCGCGCGCTGACAAACGCCGCCAGCAGGCCGATCACCAGCCAGGCCACCTGGCGTTCGACGAAATAGTAGGGATTGTGGGCCAGCTTCTCGCCCTGCGGCCCGCTGGTGCTGAACAGCATCACGAGTCCGAACAGGACCAGCAATCCCACCACCAAGACCAGGATGACGCGCGACGACACGGTTTCGACTCCTTTTGCGAAAAACGCCCGGCCTTGCCAGGCCGGGCGTCTTCAGCAGGCCCCGCAGGGCCGTTGCCTACATGCTGGACGGGGGAATCTTGATTTTCTGACCGGGCTTCACATCGGAACCGGCGGGAATGTTGTTCACCTTCAGGATGTCATCCTTGTTCACCACGAACAGGCGGGCGATGCCTTCGGCGGTGTCGCCTTCCTGGACCGTGTAATCCAGCATGGCGTCCTGGCTGGGCGCGGGCGCCGCCGTTGCGGAAGCCGCCGCCGGAGCCGGATCAGCCGGAGCCGCCACCATGGGGCTCGGGGTCAGAGCGGGAGCCGCCGGAGCGGGTGCCGCGGCTGGGGCCGCCGGAGCCGCTTCCGGAGCCGCCGGGACAGCCGCCGGAGCTTCCGCAGGCTTCGCTTCAGGCTTGGCCGCGGCGGTTTCCGTCTTCGCCGCCGCCTTCGCGCCGGGGATCACCAGCTTCTGGCCGACGCGGATCTTGTTGGCATCGGTGATATTGTTGGCCGCCATCAGGTCCTTGGTCTTCACGCCATGGGCCGCCGCGATCTTCGACAGCGCATCGCCGGCCTTCACCACGTAGTCTCCGGCAGCGGCCGCCGGGGCGGACGCCTTGGCCGGGGCCGCGGACTTCGCCGCGGGCTGCGACTGGGAGGCCTTCGCGTAATCGGGCAGGATCAGCTTCTGGCCGACGCGGATCTTGTTCGGGTCGGCAATCTGGTTCAGTTCCTTGAGTTCCGCGGCCTTGACGCCATGGGCGGCGGCGATCTTCGAAAGGGAATCACCGGCCTTCACCACGTAGACGTTTTCCGCGGCCACCGAGGTCTTCAGCGGAGCGGGCGCCACGGGCGGCTGGAGCGTCGGGAACGGCACCGGCTGCGCGACCGGCGCGGGCGCGGCCATGACCGTCGGGGACGGCGGCATCGGGGGCACGGGCGCGGTTTCAACCGGCGTCGGCGTGGTCGAGGCCGCACCACCCTGCGTGCTGGCGCAACCCTGCGTCATCACCACTGAACCAATCACCGCAACATGCACGGCAACAATCAACCCGGCAACAACAGATACCCTCATTTTCAGACTCCTTGTTCTTCTTTAAATCGGTTTTTTAACGTTGCGGGGCGGATTATGCTCCCTCCCCCCGCGGAATTTCAACCCTTTTCCATTGCGAATTTGCGGAAGGCCTCGCCGCGGTCGGGATAGGCGCGGTACTGGTCGTAGCTGGTGCAGGCCGGCGCCATCAGCACGGTTTCGCCGGGCTGCGCGACGCGGCGCGCCGCCGCCACGGCGCGTTCCAGCGTGCCGCATTCCTCGCACGGCACCGCGGCGCGCCAGGCGGCGGCCATCGCCGCCGCGGCTTCGCCGATCAGGAAGACACCCCGGACCCGCGCCTGCAGCCACGGAACCGCCGCCGAAAAATCCTTCTCCTTGGGCCGCCCGCCGGCAATCAGCCAGATCGGCCGGTCCTGCATCCGGACCGAGGCGATCAAGGCGGACAGGTTGGTGGCTTTTGAATCGTTCACGTAGCGCACGCCGCCGAACTCCCCCACCGGCTCGGCCCGGTGCGGCAGGGATTGAAAACCGTGCAGGGCGGCCCGCACCGTGTCCGGCGCAACTCCGGCGGCCAGCGCGGCGCCGAATAGGGCCGCGGCGTTGGGTCCGAGCACTTCGTTGTCGAAATAGGAACCGGCGATGTCGATCGCCGGACCGGTGCGGGCGGCCAAGCGCTGCGGTGCATAGCTGAAATCCAGTTCCGCCTGCGCCCCGAACGTGCACCAGGCGCCGGTCCCGCCGGACCACTGCCGGAACCGATCCTGCCATTCCGGCGGCGTCATGGCGGTGTCCCCCGCCTGTTGGCGGGCGAACAGGCGCGCCTTCAAGCGGGCGTAGGCCTCCAGTGTGCCGTGCCGGTCCAGATGGTTGGGCAGGACATTCATTAGAACGCCGATGTCGGGCCGGAACGCCGCGCAAGTCTCCAGCTGGAAGGAGCTGACCTCGATCACCAGCCAGTCGGCGGGAACCGGCGCCAGCACCGCCTGGCAAACCGGCAGGCCGTAGTTGCCGCACGGCACGGCGGGCCGGCCCGCGGCCGCGAGGCACTCCGCCAGCGCCTTCACCACGCTGCTCTTGCCGTTGCTGCCGGTCACCGCGATCGTGCGGCCCGTGAACCGGCTCCAGCCCAGTTCCATTTCCGACACCAGCGGAATTCCGCGCCGCCGGACTTCCGCCAGGAAGGGCGCCGCCGCCGGCAGTCCCGGGCTCACGATGGCCACATCGAAATTTCCGGCCGGAGGTGTCCGGGCCCCCAGCGCCACGGTGCAGCCCTGTGCGGCCAGGGGCTCCGCGTTCTGGCGGGCTTCGGGGGTATCGCGTTCATCCACCGCCAGCACGGCGGTGCCTTCCGTGCGCAGCAGGCGCGCCGCGGCCGCGCCGCTGGCGCCAAGTCCGCACACCATCGCCTGGGCATACCGCTGCATGGCCGCCTCAGCGCAGTTTCAGCGTCGCCAGCCCGAGCAGCGCGCACACGATCGAGACGATCCAGAACCGGATCACGACGGAGTTCTCCGCGGAATCCGGCGAGCGCCCCTCCGCCCGGGCGCGCTCCTTGGAAATGATCTCGAAGTGGTGATGGATGGGCGTCAGGCGGAACGGCCGCCGCTCGGGTGGCAGGCCCTGGCCCGTGAACCGGCGGTAGCTCCGGCAGGCCACGCGCTGGATCAGGACGCTGCCGGCCTCCATGACAAAGACAAAGCCCACGATCAGCAGCGTCAGTTCCTGCTTGATGAGGATGGCGATCATGGCGATCGTGCCGCCCAGCGCGAGGCTGCCCGTGTCGCCCATGAACACCTTGGCGGGATAGGCGTTCCACCAGAGGAAGCCCAGGCCGGAACCGAGCAGGCAGCCGCAGAACACGGCCAGTTCGTGCGCGCCCGAGATGGAAGGCACCTGCAGATAGTTGGCGAAAATGACGTTGCCCGCCACATAGGCCAGCGCCAGATAGGCCGCCGACACTGAATTCATGCAGCCTGCGGCCAGGCCATCCAGACCGTCGGTCAGGTTCACCGCGTTCGTTGTGCCCACCAGCACCAGGAACATGAATACCAGCGCGCCCGGCACAGTCAGATCGGCGACCACCGGCGCCTTGAAGAATGGCACCATCAGCTCCCGCGCATGCAGCCGTGTCCCCGGCACCATTTCGATGGCTGCGAAGGCGATCACCACCCACAGCCCCTGCAGCGCCAGCTTCTGCCACTCCCGCAGGCCGTCGGAGTTCTTCTTCCGCAGCTTCAACCAGTCGTCCACGAAGCCGACCGCGCCCATGAACAGCATCGTGGCCAGCACGATCCAGACCTGCGGATTGGATGAATGGCACCAGAGGACCGTGGCCAACGTCGTCGTGAACAGGATCAGCAGCCCGCCCATGGTCGGGGTGCCCTTCTTGCCGTAGTGGCTGATGGCGGCCAGTTCCGGATCCTGGCGCACGATCTGGCCGATCTTGTAGACGCGCAGGCGGCCGATCATCCAGCGCCCCAGCAGCAGCGAGAGGACAAACGCCGTGCCCGCGCCCAGAAACGCGCGGAAGGTCACGTAGCGGAAAACGTTCAGCGGAGTAAAATGGTCGGACAGCAGGGACAGGTAGTACAGCATGGGGTCAGTCTTCTTTCTTCAAATGGTCCAAAATGGTTTCGATGTGCACGCCGCGCGAGGCCTTGAGCAACAGGGCATCGCCCGGCTGCAGCCGTTTCCGAAGCCAGGCCGCGGCCGCTTCCGCGCCGGTGGCGGCGCACAGGTTTTCCTCCGGCCAGCCGCTCTCGCGCAGGCCCGCCGCCAGCGCCTGCGCCGCCGAATCGGGGGCGCCGTCCACGACCTTCCAGGGCGCCACGGCCACGCCGGCCCAGCGGCCTTCGGACACGAAATGCCCGAGGGCTTCGTGCTCCACCCGCTCCAGCCGGCCGAGTTCCAGCATGGGGCCGATGGCCAAAAATTTCCGGCCGTTCACCGGCCAGGCGGTAAACGCTTTCAGCGCGGCGCGCAGGCTGACGGGATTCGCGTTGTAGCCGTCGTTGATGGCGGTCCAGCCCTGGACTTCCTCGACCGCCCAGCGCATTCCCACCGGCCGGACGCGGGTCAGGGCCTCCTCCAGCGCTTCCCACGCGGCGCCGCATTTGCGCGCCACCGCCACCGCACGCAGCACATTCTCCGCCATGTACGCACCCGGCGGCGGCACCGGCAGCAGCGCGGTTTCGCCGGTGGCCTGTTCGCAGATCCACAACTGGCCGTCCGCCTGAAGTTCGCCGGCATAGTCCGCCTCGCGGCGCCGCAGGGAGCAGGTCACCACGGGCGCCGCGCTGTGCGCCCGCAGCACCGGGAAGAATTCATCGTCGCGGTCCAGGACCGCAAAACCGTCAACCGGCAGTTTCTCCAGCAGTGCGGCCTTTTCCGCCGCGATGGCGCGCACCGATTCGAAAAATTCAATGTGCACCGGCCCGATCCGCGTCACCACCGCAATATCCGGCTGCAGGATGTCGCGCAGCGGCGCCATTTCGCCGGGATGGCTGATGCCCGCCTCGATGACACCGAACCGGCAGCCATGATCCAGCCCGGCCAGGCTCAGGGGCAGCCCGATTTCATTGTTGAAGTTGCCGGTGGTCCGGCCGGTCCGGCCGACCGTGGCCAGCAGATCGGCCACCAGTTCCTTAGTGCTGGTTTTCCCCACGCTGCCGGTGACCCCCACGATGCGCGCCGGCAGGGTCGCGCGATAGGCCGCGGCCAGGCGCCCCAAGGCGGCCAGCACATCCTCCACGCGCAGGCAGAAACCGTTTTCCGGGAGCTGCGCCACGGGCCGATCCGCGCGCACCACGGCGCCAGCGCCGGTGGCGCAAACCGAAGAAAGGAAATCATGGCCGTCCGCTTTCTCTCCTTTCAAGGCAAAGAACAGGCTGCCGGCACGCGCCTGCCGGCTATCCGTGCACAGCGCGGCCAGCGGCGCCGGGGGCGGCCGGGGATGCCACGCCCCGCGGCAGGCGGTCGCGATGAAAGCTGGAGAAACGGGATCCATATCGAGGAGGGAGTTGTAGGAGTTTTGCCGCCGGGGCGCAATCCCTTTCCCGGAACTGCACCCGGATTGCCACCGCACGCATGCCCGGCAGGAACGCCGGGTTAAAAAGCCGCTTCCAGATCCGCCCGCCGCACGCCGCTGCGGCCGGCCACCTGCCGGATGGCGTGGCTGAGTTCCCGCGCATCGTCGGCGCAGCGTTTCCGTGCGCCCGACGTGGGGGTCAGCGCGGCCAAGATGGGAATGGTCCCGTTCGCCTGGGCGGAGCTGACGCTGCTTTCGCGGTATTGGGATAACACCCGCCAACGCGGGCGGCGCCGGCTCAATGGCTCCAACGGCTGTCCAATTGGAGCATGCCCAGCGCCCCGGTGGGGTTGCGCACGGCAAACGGCCACCAGTCCTCGCGGCGGTGGAACTGCTCCGTGTGGTCCCAGGAGTGGACCGCCAGTGACAGGAAGTAATTTCCATGCATCAGGCGCAAGGGATCCAGCACCAACCGGATCTGGCCGGCGCCCTCGATGAACGGGATGTCGTGCTTTTGGATCTGGGTGTTGGTCCCGAAGACATAGAGGCCGTTGGCGGTCTTGAGCGAAAAGCCGAACACCGGCTTTTCGATGCGGCGGGCGGCGGTGTAGGGAATCTCCACCGTCAGGACGCCGCCGGTTTCAAAGGTCTCGCAGGGATTGCCCGCGGCATCCAGCAGCCGCACGTCGCCGAACTCGACCGCCCGGGTGCCGTATTCCGTCTGGTGCAGGCCACCCCGCTCGCCCATGAAGGAACGGATGAACTTCTGGATGACATCCGGCGGTTCGCCGCGCGCCACCAGCTGGCCGTGGTGGATCAGCAGGGCTTCATGGCAGAATTCCTCGACGGTTTCCAGCGAGTGGCTGACAAACAGCAGCGTCTTGCCGCGTTTCTGGAAATCGCGGATCCGGTCGAGGCACTTGAACTGGAACGACAGGTCGCCCACGGCGAGCACTTCATCCACCAGCAGGATGTCGGGATCGACCTCGACGGCAATGGAGAAGCCCAGCCGGACATACATGCCGCTGGAGTAATGCTTGACGGGCATGTCGATGAATTCCCGCAATTCGGCGAAGTCGACGATGCGGTCGAATTTCTTCCGCACGTCCTCGCGGGAAATGCCGAGCAACGCGGCGTTGAGATAGACATTTTCACGGCCGCTGAGCTCGGGGTGGAATCCAGCCCCCAGCTCCAGCAAGGACGAAATGCGTCCCTGGGTGCGCACCTGGCCCTCGGTCGGGGTGATGGTGCCGGCGGTCAGTCCGAGCAGCGAGCTCTTCCCGGAGCCGTTCGGGCCGATGACGCCGACCGTGCGCCCGGCGGGAATCTCGAAATTCACGCCGCGCAGGCACCAGAAGGGCTCCCGCTTCGGGCCGGCGCGCCCGGTCAAAGCCCCGAACAGCGTGGCGGCACCGCCCCCCCCCTGCCGGTAGTAGCGCTTGCCCAAATTGACTGCTTCGATGGCGTTCATGTCAGAGTAAATCCGCAAAATTCTTCTGGAGGCGGCGATAGATTCCGAATCCGAAAACCAGCATGACCGGAACCAGCGCCAGGCCGATCCACGCCGCCGCCGGGAACCCGGTCTGCGCCCCGGGCAGCAGCGCCGCGCGATAGCCGTTGATGATGACCGTCAGGGGATTGGCATACAGCAGATTCGCAGCCCACGGCCACTGGGCGGCCAGGCGCGCGGCAAAATCCATGTTGTACATCACGGGGCTCATGAAAAACCACGCACTGAGCACCAGCCCGACGAGATGCTGCGTGTCCCGGAAATAGACATTCAGGGCCCCGACGAAGGCCGTGATGCCCAGGTTGAAAAGCGTCTGCCAGAGAACCCAAAGGAAAAACACCGGCCAGGCAGCGGCAAAATGCCCGTGCGCCCGCCACAGCAGGAAGGCCAGCACTGGAAATTGCACCACCAGGGACAGCAGGTGGCCGATGACATTGGCCAAGACCTGGCTGAGCGGCAGAATTTCGAGCGGAAACGCCACTTTCTTCACCAGATTCGCACTGCCCAGGACGCAGGTCGTGCCGGCCTGGGCGCATTGCACGGTAAACTGCCAGGCGAACACACCAATGATAATTTCCTCCATCGGCACGCCCCGGCCCGCCAGCAGACGCAGGAAAAACAGGTAGATGACGGCCATGAACAGCGGCGTCAGCACGGTCCAGAAGAAGCCCAGCACCGACCCCCGGTAGCGCTGCTTCAATTCCCGCGCGGCCAGGTTCCACAGCAATTCGCGCCGGATCCAGATGCTCCCGAATACATTCATGGCAGGCAGCATAGCGTCATGGCTGTTTCTTTTCCAGCGATTCAAGCACCAGCGTCATCGCGCCCTGCCCGGCTTCGGCGGCCGGTTGGATGTCCACCTCGCGCAGCCGCCAGGCCGGCGTGGCTTCGGCGGCGGAAGCAAGGAACAAGGCCGCTTCTTCGTAGGAAACGCTGCTCAATTCCACCGTCGCTTCCCGCCGCTGCCAACCGTTGGCGGCCGCGGTTGCCGGCCGCGGAGTGATCCGGGCGGCATGTTCGCCCAGCGCGCGAATCGCCAGTTTTTCCAGGTCGGGCGGCTGCCAGGCCTTTTCGGCCTCCAACGCCGCGCGGAAGGCATCCTCGCGGGCCCAGCGGCCGGCATAGGATACAACCTTCTGCAGGGCGGCCTCCTTGGCCGCCAGGATTTCCCGGTAGCGGCCGGCCGAAAGCCAGGTGTTCAAGCTGGCGGCCACGGCGAGCACGGCCAGCACCAGGGCGGCGGCTTTCCAGATGCGGTCACTCTTCATGGCCGGCCATGCCTTTCAGGATGAAGCGCTGATGTCCCTCCGGGGTCAGTCCGGGCGTCTCCGACTGGACGCTCCAGCCTTGCTGCTGAAGCCGTTCGGAAAAAGCCTCGATCACCTGGATGCCCGGTGCCGCACCCTGGATGGTCAGCGCCACGGGCGAAAGCCCGAGGCGCGAAATCTCGATGCCCAGGCCCGAAGCTTCCTGCAACAGGCTGCCCAGCCGGGTTTCCAGGCCCTGCTCATCCAAGGCATTCCGGAAGGGTTGTGTTTCCTCATCCCGGCGGGGGATGGCCCGCTCGACCAGCAGGGTTTCCTGCCCGCGCGGCACGGGTTCACCCGCGATGTTTTGCGCTGCCGCCGCCAACTGCTGCTGCAGGGCTTCGAGCCGTTGCCGCCGGAGCAGGGTTTCCCCGGCGTTCAACGCCAGCACCAGAACCGCGGCCACCACCACGCCCTGACTGGCGCGACGCAGATCCCGGGCCCGGCCGCGCTGCAGCGCTGGATGGGTCCATTCGCCGGTCTTGAAATTCACGCCGCCGCCGGCGGCCACGCGCCGGGCCAGCGCCCGGGCCAGAAAAGAGGCCGGCTGGCGGTGCGTTTCATGGCGCACCGCGCATTCCGACGGCAAGGCCCGGCGCAACCGGCCCAGCCGCGCCTCTTCCTCGGCCCCCGGTCCCGCCCACCAAACATCCAGTTCCGTCCCGCCGGTTTCCGCCAGATGCGCCGCCACGATTTGGCGAACGCGGGATGCCCACAAGTCTTCGAACGCCTTGGCTTCGCCGGCCAGCGGCGAAGCCCGCAGCACATGGGCGCCCAGGAAATCGGCCCCCCGGCCGCGTACAAACGTGACGTGCTCCGAACCAAGCCAGACCAGCAGGCGCGCGGCCTCCGCCCGGGCCGGCGGCGCCTCGGCGATTTGCTGGTCCCACAGGGCCAGCGCCTCCGCATCGCAATGGGTTGCCTCGATGCCCTGGGCGCGGCAGGCGTCATCCCAGGCCGCCAGATCGTGCTTGCGGAGGGCCGCGGCCACCGTCACCGTGCCGCCGTTCGCCACCCGCGGGACACCATAGGAACAAACCGCGCTTTCCACCGGAAACGGCAGATCCACATCCAGCAGCGAGGCCCAGACCCGGGCGGCTTTCTGCGCCGATGCGAACGGGGCCCGCAGGCAACGCACCGCGGTCAGGGCCGCCGGGGCGCAAACCGCCAGCGCCGCCGCGCCCTTTTCCACTTCCGCCGCCACGGCCCGCAGCATCCGCAATGCCTCGTCGGAACCGCAAGCGGCGGACAAGACGGTTTGCGGCACGCCCTGGCGCGCGCATCGCGCCAGCACCAGTCGCCCGGCCGCCAGGTCCAATCCGTATCCGGTTTTAAATCGTTCCGCCACGGCTTACCCTTCCTCGGCCACCCATTGCAGGATCCGGATGTCCCCGCTGGTGGGATTGCGTTCGACCCACGCCATGACGGCACAGTGCTGGTTGCCCAACGCCGCCCGGGCCCGGACCCGGAAAAACGTACTGGCGGTCCCCACGCTGCCCGACAAGGCCGCCGCCAGTTCCGGATTCGCCATGAACATCACGGACAGCGACTCAAAAGGCTGGACCTGGCGCAGGGCCAGGATGGTACGAACCGCCGCTTCCTGCTGAAGCCCGGTCAGTCCCATCAAGACATCCCGGCCGGCGGTGTTCACATTGACCGGCACCGGCCCCTCCAGCGGGGCCGGCACCAGCGCCGTGACCGCCGCCAAATCGCCGCCGAACAATTCATCGGAGTCGCTCCGGGGCCGGGGCTTGAACAGGTCGGCGTTGAATTCATGGACCCGCAGAAGCTCGGCCGGGGCCCACAATTCCCGGTTCGGCGCCTGGAACGGTTCCGGCTGGTCCCGGTAGAAATCGGATTCATAGGCGCCTTCCCCGTCGGCATCCACGAAATCGCTCAGGGCCTCCACCCGCACCGCGGGGCTGAAATCGCCGCAGAACGTCATGAGGTCGAGCAGGATGTCCGCCGAGGAGCGCGCGGCCCGGTTGGAAGCCGAGAGGTTGTTCCAATTGAAAAACCGGCCGGCATCCTCGACCTGCGCCCGGGTGGAAATTCCGTCTTCGCGCACGGTTTCGCGGAGCTGGGCCCAATCCTCCCCCAGGTGGTCGACTTGCAGGTTTTCGTCGGCCGCCAGAATCCACATGGCTTCGCGGGCCGCCTCGGATGCGGCCAGCCGCAGGCGTTCCTGCACCAGTTCGGCCTGTTCGGCGCGCGACAGCGCCGCCGCCCGGGTCTGCAAATAGAGCGCCAGGCCGCCCGCCAGCACGATCGCCGCCAGCACCAGGATCAGCGCCATGCCCGCACGGGCTGCCGATCGGCGGGGCATTAGCCCTCCTTCACGGCGGCCGCGGCTTTCCGGGCCAGGATCTTCTCCCGTTCGCGACGCAGTTCCTCTTCCCGCTCCCGGTGCCGCAGTTCGCGGTTGCGCGCGGAGATCTCGCGCCGGCGCAGCTTTTCGGCCCGCGCCCAGGCGTAGAACATCAGCGTCACCATCCCGCAGGCCAGGAAGATGATGGCCAGCTCGTAGTACGGCTTGCGCATCAGCGGCAGCCGGAGAAGCGACATGCCGTAGATGAAGAGGGCCATCAAGGGAAACATGCCCGATGCCACCGCCAGGATATGGCGGACCTTGGCGCGCGTCTTGGCCCGGCTGTGGGGCCGGCTGGTGTCCACCTTGAAGCGATCGCTCTGAACGGGGGCCGTGCTCATGTCATTTCTTCCCGTAGCCGTGCGGATGGATGCGATGCCAGTTCCAGGCATGCTGCACGATGGTTTTCAGGTCCGGATAACGCGGTTTCCAGCCCAGGATCTCCTTGGCCTTGGCCGCTCCGGCCACCAGGCAGGCGGGATCGCCGGGGCGCCGGGGCGACAGCGCCACCGGAATGGGATGGCCCGTGACCTGCCGGCAGGTTTCCACCACCTGCTGCACGGAAAACCCCGTGCCCGTGCCCAGGTTGAACGGCCCCGCAACATCCTTTTCCAGCGCCAGGATGTGAGCCCGCGCCAGATCGACAATATGGATGTAATCGCGGATGCAGGTGCCGTCGGGCGTGTCATAATCGCTGCCGAAAACGGGCACGGCGGGGGCCTGGCCCAGTGCCACTTTCAGGACATTGGGAATGATATGGGTTTCGGGCTTGTGGTCTTCGCCATACTTTTCGGTGGCGCCGCAAGCATTGAAATAGCGCAGAAAGACCGGCTGGAGGCCGCGCCGCTCCTGCTCCCAGCGCAAGGCCGTTTCAAACATGAGCTTGGATTCGCCGTAGGGATTGGTGGGCCGCTGGGGGAGCCCTTCGGTCATGGGCATGACCTCGGGCTGGCCGTATGTGGCGCAGGTCGATGAAAAGATGATCTTTTTTACCCCCGTCCGGAGCATCGCCTCCAGCAGGTTCAGCCCCCCGCCGAGATTGTTTTCAAAGTATTTATGGGGATCCGCCATCGATTCCCCCACCAGCGCATAGGCGGCAAAATGCACCACGGCATCGGGCTTGACCGTCTCCATGGCCTCGCGGATGCCCCGGGGTTCCCGCAGGTCGCCCACCACCAGCCGGGCCCGGGGATCAACCGCCTCCCGGTGGCCGCGTTCCAGGTTGTCGAACACCACCACCTCGTGACCGTCATCGCACAGCAGCTCGGTCGTCACGCTGCCGATATAGCCGGATCCGCCTGTCAGTAATATCCTCATCGGCTTTTGTTTCTATCAGACGACCGAACGCCGGGCAACCCCTATTCACGGATCCGGGCGCCGGGTTTGCTTGCCACCTCCCGCCCAAATCGCTAGCATGCCCCCCACTTGGTTTAGCCACTTCAGGCTGTTACATTTTGAAAGGTTTGCCCCATGTCTCGCAATGTATATATCGCCGCCACCGAATCCAGCAGCGGCAAGTCCGCCATCGCCCTCGGGGTGATGGAAATGATGGTTAAAAAGGTCGGCCACGTCGGCTATTTCCGGCCGATTATCTCCGCCGAACGCAGCAGCCCCGAGCGCGACAACGACATCGCGCTGATCACCAGTCACTTCCGCCTCGACCTGCCCTATGAACAGGCCTTCGCCTACACCAGCCGCGAAGCCGGGGAACTCATCCGCGCCGGCAAGACCTCCGCCCTGCTTGACGGCATCCTGGCGAAATACAACGCCGTGGCCGCCCGCTATGATTTCGTCGTCTGCGAGGGCTCCGATTTCGAAGGGGACACCTCCGCCTTCGAATTCAACATCAATGCCGAAATCGCCCGCAACATCGATGCCCCCGTGCTGCTGGTCATTGACGGCCACAAGATCGGCAAGGACGGCCAGATGGGCAGCCTCGATTTCGCCGTGCAAAGCTTCCGGGAGGGTGACTGCAAAGTCCTCGCCGCCATCCTGAACCGCTTCCCGGCGGACCGCATTGATGAACTGCCCGCCTTCGTGCGCGCTTCGCGGCATGCCGAGTTGCCGGTCTTTGCCATCCCCGAGGATCCGCTCCTGGCCGCTCCCATGATGTCCGAAATCGCCCATGCGCTGGGCGCGGAGACCTTCTATCGCTCCGACCTGCTGGATTCCCTCCAGGCCACGTCCTACAGCGTCGCGGATTCCTCGCCCGAGATCTTCCTCTCCCAGCTCCGCGACGGTGCGCTGCTGTTCATCTCCGGCGACCGCTTCGGCAATTTGCTGGGCGTGATGCTCAAGCTCAATTCGGCCCGGCCGGTCAACATTGCCGGCATCGTGCTGACCAACGGCTTCCGGCCGTCCGGCGCCGTCGCCTCCCTGCTCAAGGAAGTCCGCAACATGGTGCCCGTGCTGTCCGTGCCCGGCAACACCTTCGAGGCCGTCAACACCGTTTCGCGCCTGCACTCGCGGATCTATCCCGGCGCCACCCGCAAGATCACCACCGCCCTGGCCCTGTTCGAATCCCGCGTCGACACCCAGAAGCTGGTCGACCTGCTCAAGGCGGCCAAGACCGGCGTCGTCACGCCCAAGATGTTCGAATTCGGCCTCATCCAGCGCGCCCAGTCGCCGCGCCAGCGCATCGTCCTGCCGGAAGGCGAGGAGGACCGCATCCTCTACGCCGCGGAACAGGTCCTGCTGCGCGGCATCGCCGACGTGGTCCTCCTGGGCAGCGAGCAGAAGATCCGCAACAAGATCTCCCACCTCGGCCTCAACCTGCCCGGTGTGGAGATCATCCAGCCCGTCCAGTCCCCCTATTTCCGCGATTTCGTCAGTACCTACCACGAATTGCGCAAGGAAAAGGGCATGACCCCGGACATGGCGGAAACCATCATGGCCGACTCGTCCTATTTCGGCACGATGATGGTCTACAAGGGCCTGGCCGACGGCATGGTCTCCGGCTCCATCAACACCACGGCGCACACCGTGCGGCCCGCCCTCCAGTTCATCCGCACCAAACCGGGCTTCTCCATCGTCTCCTCCGTCTTCCTCATGTGCCTGAAGGACCGAGTCCTGGTCTATGGCGACTGCGCCATCAACCCCAATCCCACCGCCCAGCAGCTGGCGGAAATCGCCGTCACCTCCGCCCGCACCGCCCAGACGTTCGGCGTTGAACCGCGCGTGGCGATGCTGTCCTACTCCACCGGCGCCTCCGGCACCGGGGCCGATGTCGAGCGCGTCCGCGAAGCCACGGCCCTCGCCCGCCAGATGGCGCCGGAGCTGCCGATCGAAGGCCCCATCCAGTACGACGCCGCCATCGATGTCGACGTGGCCCGCACCAAAATGCCCGACTCGAAGGTCGCCGGCCGCGCCACGGTCTTCATTTTCCCCGACCTCAACACCGGCAACAACACCTACAAGGCCGTCCAGCGCTCCGCGGGCGCCGTCGCCATCGGCCCCGTCATCCAGGGCCTCCGCAAACCGGTCAACGACCTGTCGCGCGGCTGCACCGTCGTCGACATCGTCAACACGGTGGCCATCACCGCCATCCAGGCCCAGGCGGATAAATGATTCCGCTGTCCCTCAGCACCCGCTGGAACGCCAGCCGGCACCAATCCGGGGAACGCCTGATCGAGGAAATCCTCGGCCTCGGCCTCGGCCTGGTGGAACTCGGCTACGACCTGCGCGCCGAACTGATCCCCGGCGTCAAGGCCATGGTGGCGGCCGGCGCCGTGCGGGTGGACAGCGTCCATAATTTCTGCCCGGTGCCCGTCGGGGCGCCCCGGCCCCATCCCGAACTCTATACCCCCGGCTCCACCGACCGCCAGGAACGCGAGTTCGCCGTCATCCACATCAGCCGGACCCTGCGCTTCGCCGCCGAGGTGGGCGCCAAGGTGGTGGTCTGCCACTCCGGCAACGTGGACATGCCGAAATTCACCTTTGACCTCCTGCGCCTGGCGGGACGCGGCGAGCAGTTCGGCGAACCCTACGAAAACCTCAAGCTCAAGGCCCAGATCACCCGCGACAAGAAAGCCCCCCGCCAGATTGAATACCTGACCGAAAGCCTCGGCAAGCTGGCGCTCGTGGTCAAGGAGACCGGCGTCCAACTCGCGCTCGAGAACCTCCCCACCTGGGAGGCGCTCCCGTCCGAACTGGAGGCCGAACAGCTCATGAAGCGCTTCCACGCCGACGGCATCCGCCTGTGGTGGGACATCGGCCATGCCCAGGTCCGCGAGAACCTCGGCTTCATCAACGCTTCGCGCTGGCTGCGCCGCCTCGCCCCCTTCCTCGCCGGCATGCACATCCACGATGTCGAGCCTCCCGGCCAGGACCACCTCATGCCTCCCCGCGGAAAAGTCGATTTTCCGGCCTTGGCGGATGTGGCCAAAATGGATATGGTGCGCGTACTGGAACCGGCTCCGGACACGGAGGCGGACCAGATTGTTCGCGCCGTCGCATATCTGCGCGAAAGCTGGAATTTGACCGAGATTCAGACCTCAAGCGGAGAAAAGAAATGAAGAAAGCATTGATCACGGGCATCACGGGCCAGGACGGCTCCTATCTGGCGGAACTCCTCCTGTCCAAGGGCTACCAGGTCACCGGCATGGTGCGCCGCGCCAGCACGGAAACCTTCGACCGCATCGCCAACTTCAAGGACCAGATCGCCCTGCGCCAGGCCGACCTGCTCGACCAGTTTTCCCTCGTCAAGCTGCTCGATGAAGTCCAGCCCGACGAAATCTACAACCTCGCCGCCATGTCCTTCGTCCCCACTTCGTGGAACCAGCCCGTCCTCACTGGCGAATTCACCGCCCTGGGCGTCACCAAGCTCCTCGAAGCCATGCGCATGGTCTGCCCCAAGGCCCATTTCTACCAGGCCTCGTCCTCCGAAATGTTCGGCAAGGTCATCGAAACCCCGCAGACGGAAAAAACGCCGTTTTATCCCCGCAGCCCCTACGGCGTCGCCAAGGCCTACGGCCACTTCATCACCGTCAACTACCGCGAGTCCTACAACCTGTTCGCGCTCTCCGGCATCCTCTTCAACCACGAGTCCCCCCGCCGCGGCAAGGAGTTCGTCACCCGCAAGATCAGCGACGCCGTCGCCCGCATCAAGCTCGGCACCCTCAAGGAACTGCGCATGGGCAACCTCGACGCCAAGCGCGACTGGGGCTTCGCCGGCGACTACGTCCGCGCCATGCGGCTGATGCTCCAGCAGGATGTCGCCGACGACTTTGTCGTCGCCACCGGCGAAACCCACTCCGTCCGCGAATTCCTCCAGATCGCCTTTTCGCATGTCGGCCTGAATTTCGAGGACTACGTGGTCATCGACCCGGAATTCATCCGCCCCGCCGAGGTCGAATTGCTCCTGGGCAACCCGGCCAAGGCCCGGAAACAGCTCGGCTGGCAGCCCAAGGTCAGCTTCGAGCAACTGGTCACCATGATGGTGGATGCCGACCTCGACCGCCAGATGGGCAAGACGGTAACCGCATAACACCGTCCGGGTTCAGAGGTCAGGGTTCTGGAAAGCCGCCATGCACAAACATGACCATGACCTCGCTGGAACGGCCCCCCTGAACCCTTCACCCCGAACCCCATTCCGCCTTCCATGAA
>CAZMOR010000155.1:0-12555 GCA_964567795.1 uncultured Verrucomicrobiota bacterium | reverse complement strand
ACCATCAGGAAAAAGCCCGTCGGGCTGTTTTCAAGAATCGCGAGGGCGCTGCCGGTCATTTCCCGCAGATGCGGCAGGTCGCCGAGGCCGTCGTATTCGTAGGGCATCTGGCCGTCGCCGAACTGGCCGGAGACATTCGTGACGGTCGCCGCGTCCAGCGCGGCCATTCCGGCGTAGTCGGTCACGACTTCGAAGCCGGCGCTCGTCGCCAGGTCCGGGTCGAGGCCCGCACCGCCGCCGCCATACAGGACGTTCGGCCGCGTCTGGTTCAGGTAGTCGCCCGCGATGTCGTCCACGTCGTCGCGCGAGGCGGCGTGCGCACCGAAACCCGCCGGCGTGGCGCCGGTCATGGGGTCGGTCGTCACCAGCCCCGTGCGCTTGCCCTTGGCCTGGAAATATTCCAGCACGGTCTGCAATTCGGCGGAATCGCCGGGCTCGGCCAGGCTCACCACGCCGTTGTGAACCCGCCGGCCCGTCGCCAGGGCCGTGGCCGCCGCGGCGGAGTCCGTCGTGCCGTCCACCGAATCGGTGTCCACCAGCGCGAAATGGGTGAAATTCTCGAAACACAGCGGCGCGCCCTTGGTGCAGCGCGCGGCGTGGACGTGCTCCAGCCCCATGCCGTCGCCGATGAACACGATCAGGTTCGTGGCCCGGTCGATCAGCGGCGCGGCGGCCGCCCCGGTGGCCAGCAGCCAGGCCAGCGCGGCGGCCGGTGCAAAACCATGCAGCCTGAATCTACGGGGCCGGATCTTCATACGTGGTGCGGGCGGGCCTGCCCGGCAGCGCGCGGCCGGTTTCCGTCGCGTGCGCCAGGTCGGCGGCCGCATCGGGATCATACCACCAATACGTGTGCGTCGCCCGCTCGTCGCCGTATTTTCCCAGCGGCGCGTCCGGCATCCCGAACTTGTTCCACCACAGCAGCCGCTTGTAATCCAGGTTCCACAGCAGGATGTAGGGCACGTCCCGCGCCACGAGCGCGTCGATCCGGCGGTCGATCTCCTGGCGCTTCTGCACGTCGAATTCCGTGCGCTGGGTGTCGATCAGAACATCCACCGCCGGATTCTTGTAGCCGGTGATGTTCTGCCCGGCGGGCCGGTCGGCTTCCTTGGAGGCCCACATGCTCTCCGGATCCTTGAACAGCCCCGCGCTCCACGCGGCCCAGGTCAGGTCGTAGTTGTAGCCGTCCATGTCCTTCGCCCACGCCGCCCAGTCCTTCTTGTCCACCACCAGGTCGATGCCGACGTCCTTCAGGTCCTCCTGGAAAATGGCGATGAACTTGTCGTCGGTGGCGCCGCGCGAAAGATAGTGCAGGCGCAGGGGCTGGCCGTCCTTCATCAGCAGCCCCGTCGCGGGATCGGCCTGCCAGCCGGCCTCGGCCAGCAGCGCGCGCGCCTTTTCCTTGTCGAAGGCGATGAGCTCGTTCGGGCAGGGCTGCGCGGCGTCGTAGAGGTCCTCGTAGTAGGACCGGTGCAGGAAATAGGCGTTGTACATCAGCGTGGCGTTCATTTTCTCGCGGTGGAAGAGCTGCGCCAGCGCCCGGCGCACGCGCAGGTCGTCCAGCGGCGGCCGCCGCTGGTTCAGCGCGATGCCCTGGAAGCCCACGGGCTCGCGGTTCGCCACCTCCTGCTTCACGATCCAGTGGCGGTCGTACTTCTCGCCGCCGGTCTGGTTCGCCCACATGTGCGCGACATGCACCGGGTAGAGATCGAGCTCGCCCTTCTTGAACGCCTCGAACGCGTTGTCCTCCCCCTCGAAGAACCGGAACCGCAGCGTGTCGAAGTTGGCCACGTGCCGGAAGCGGGGCAGGTCGCCGGCCCACCAGTTCGTCCGGCGCTCGAGCGAAGCCTGGAGGCCTTCCTTGATCTCACCCAGGCGGTACGGACCCGACACCACGGGAAACTCGAAGTTCTGCAGGTTGAAGTCCTTGCCCGCGAACGCATGCTTGGGCAGGATCTGCAGGCCCGCCAGCGTCAGCAGGTTCTCCCAGTGCACCTCCTTGGCGACAAACCGGATGGTGGCGGCGTCGAGCACCTCGGGCGCCTCGAACCGCTCCAGCCCGATCTTGTGCGGCCCGGTCAGGTTTTTCGGATCGAGTACCGCTTCAAACGTCCAGCGCACGTCCTCCGCGGTGACCGGCTGGCCATCGCTCCAGCGCGCGCGGGGATCCAGGTGGAAGGTGAAGGTTTTGCGGTCGTCGCCGAGCGTGCAGCGGTCGGCCAGCATCGGCTCCATGTCCAGCGTGACGGGATTCATCGTCAGCAGCGTCTCGAACAGCTGCCCGAACAGCTCGGCGGACATCACGTTCTGGTCGAGGTAGTAGTTGAAGCTCTTGGGATACGGCCCGGCATAGTCCACGAGCATCCCGCCCTTGACCGCGAACTCGGAGGCCAGCGGGTTCGGCGCCTCCTGCCAGCCCGGCTTGGGAAAAACCTCTTCGGCCCGCGCGCCGGCGCCCAGCAACAACACGCCCAGGATCAGGAATTTCTTCATGGATCCATTCTCCGCTATCGCCGCGGTTTTGTCAGCCCCAGACGGCGGGATACAGCCCCAGCAGCGTCCCGATGGCCAGTTCCCGCACGATGCGCCCGCGGCGGCCTGCGGCCGGTTGCAGGTAGCTCTCGTCCAGCAGGAACGGCAGCCGCATGCCCAGGTACAGGAAGGCGAACAGGCCCGCCAGGATCGGCAGCAGGATCAACTTCAGGCCCAGGCTTTCCGTGGCAACGTCGCGGAGATCGAACAGCGCCTCCCACCAGACCGTGTAGGCCACGCAGCCGTACGCCAGCAGGCTCACGTCCGCCAGGCGTTCCCGCCAATGCCCCGGCGCTTCCGCGGACAGGCTCTGCCCCGCGCCGGCGAACAGCTCGCCGAACTCCTTCAGGATCAGGCCGGTCACGAGCGCCCCGATCCACCGCGGATCGCCCTCCCGCCCCCAGCCATCCAGGATCAGCATGCCCGCGACCGTCGTTACGATCATGTGCGCGATGCCCGCCGCCGAGAAAATGCCCAGCATCGAACCTTCCGGCGTGAAGCCGTCATCGCGGTTCCGCCGCCGCAGGAATTGCGATTTCCAGCGCAGGCCGAACGGCTCCGCCAGCAGCACGGCCAGCAGGAAAAACCCCGGCAGCCAGTGCGGCTCCGGCTGCGCCAGGCCCGTTTTCAGCGCCCGGGCCAGCGGCGGCGCCAGCAGGCCGGCATAGGCATAAAACCCCAGCGAGGTCATATGCCCGCCAAGCCATTCCCGGATGCGTGCGCCCGCGGTCATTTCCGCCTTCATAGCACAGTTGCCGTCCGACCCCAAGCGTTCATCATGAAGAAAAAACACACAACTGGTAGGAATTCATGTAGGATGAGCGCAACTTGGGTTGGCATGGGCACGAAACGGAAAATGGCTAATCCTAAATATGGGTGAAAGGTTTTAGCATGCAGGCGCAGAACAAAGCATTGTTGTCGGGTTCGTTTTTGACTCTTCTGCTTGCCGCCGTCCTTCCGGCGGCCGCGCAATCGCCGACCATCGATGGCCAGCTGGATGCGGGCTTCTACGGCGCGCCGGTGGCCGTGCAGGACACGCCGACGGCCTTCGGCAACGCCACCAACGGCCATGTGCGCTTTGCCAAGCAGGGCTCCGAACTGGATGCCGCCTACGCCCGCGTTTCCGATGGCTACCTCTTCTTGTTCATCGCCGGCAACATCGAAACCGCCGGCCAGGGCCTGTCCTGGCCGTCCGGCAACCTGAACAAGCTGGACCTCTTCGTCGACTGCATCCCCGGCGGCCAGGGCGGCAGCGGCGGCGGCCTGCGCGGCGACAATGTGGATGTCGATGGCGGCGCCCTCGGCAGCATGGGTCACCTGGATGACGCCAACGACGGCCTGAAGTTCGACTCCGGCTTCGATGCCGATTTCTACCTCACGTTCTACAACCGCACGGAAGTGATTCCCTACTATCCCTCCAGCGTGGAGGCCTGGCGGGGCTATCTGTTCTACGCCACCCTGCCGAGCGCCGGCAACGGCACCGCCCAGTCGCTCGGCGTGGCCCAGGATCCGAGCCACCAGACTTTCCCCGCCTCCTTCACGTTCACCAACGGCGTGATCCTCGGCTTCAACAACAGCAACACCGGCGGCGTGTGGGGCACGGGCGACGCCAGCGAAAGCGATGCCTCGCTGGCCACCAATGTTACCACCGGCCTGGAACTCGCGATTCCGGTCCAGCTCTTCGCCGCCACCAACGGCGCCCTCAACAGCAGCATCCGCATCGCCGCCTTCATCAACGATTCCACCCACCGCTACCTGTCCAACCAGGTCCTCGGGCCCATGGGCCAGGCGTCCGGCGGCTACGGCAACCTCGGCGACCCACGCCTCTTCAACTTCTCCGAATCCTACAGCCCCGGCGACCAGTTCTTCACCGCGGCGAATCCCTATGCCTCCGCCCGCGCGCTCCTGCCGCCCGCCGCCGGACCAAACGGCACGACCACCAACACCTGGCTGGGCACGGTCGGCCACAGCTACGTCCTGCAGGTCGCCACCAACCTGGTCGATCCCGCCTGGTCCAACGTCAGCGGCATCGTCACCGCCACCGTCCCGACCGTGAGCACGGTGGTCACCAACTCCCGCCCGTTTAATTTCTACCGCAGCCTCTGTCTCGACTAGGCCCCCCCCGGCCTGCCCCCGGGATTCCGGTCCATTCCCTGCGCTTCCCTGTTGCCAAGCAGGGAAGTGTCAGGCTAGAGTTCCGGGATGAATCCTACGCTCAAGCGCGTGGTGTTGATTCTCAACACCGTCGGTTTCGTCGCCTATCTGCTCTGGCTGTCCTCCTTCAGCACCAGCGAGACCATGCGTACGCAGGACGGTATCCTGTTCTACGTCCCCTGCCTCCCGTTCCTGTTCCTCTACATGCTGATGCTGCCGCCCAAGGTCGGCCCGAAGGCCAAGCCCTGGTGGCAGAGCGATGAAGACTACGAGCGCGAACAGCGCGAAAAACAGGCGCAAAACCAGCCGCCTCCCGGCAATCCCAAAACCTGAGATTCCTGCCATGATGTCGCCCGAACGCCGGATTACGTTTGCTTCCATTTGGATCAACATCGTTCTGACGGGCGTGAAACTGGCCGCCGGAGTGTTCGGCCGCTCCCAGGCGTTGATTGCCGATGCCGTCCATTCGCTGTCCGACTTCGCCACGGACATCGCCGTCCTGGTCGGCCTGCGGCTCTCATCCAAGCCGGTGGACAAGGACCATGCCTACGGGCACGGGAAATATGAAACCATCGTCGCGGCACTCATCGGCCTGGCGCTCGCCTACGTGGCCCTGCGCATCGCCGGGTCCGCCATCCACCGCATTTTCGATGCGCTCCACGGCGAACACATTCCCCGGCCGTCCATGTTCGCCTTCTGGACGGCCTTCGTTTCCTATTTCATCAAGGAGTGGCTGTATCAGGCCACCATCAAGGTCGCCCGCGCCACGGGCAATTCATCGCTGGTCGCCAATGCCTGGCACCACCGGTCCGACGCCTATTCCGCCCTGGCTTCATCGGTCGGCGTCGGCGCCGCCGCCTTCCTCGGCCACGACTGGCTGATCCTGGACCCCATCGCCGCCTTGTTCGTCAGCCTGTTCCTCCTGCGCGTCGCCTGGCAGATCGTGCGGGAGCAAGTCGGCTTGCTGACCGACCAGAGTCTTTCGCCCGAAGTGTGCGAGGAGATCCTGGCCATGGCCCGCGCCACCCCCGGCATTGCCGAACCCCACAATCTGCGCACCCGCATGGTCGGCCATATCTCCGTGATCGACCTGCACATCCGCCTCGGCGCCGACCTGTCGCTCCGCGAGGCCCACGACATCGCCACCACCCTCGAAACCGCCCTCCAAAACCGGTTCGGAAAAGAAACCATTGCCAATCTTCATCTGGAACCGTATTCTGCGTGATTCATTTTTGTCTGATTATGTTCAAAACCGGTCATGCCAATGCCCGTCCATGCCGTCCGGCCTCCCCGCCGGGAATCCGGGCCCAATTATCGTTTGATGTCCCCCGTTGTCCCCTCAGGCTGTCTGCTCCCCGCGGACGGCCTTTTTAGCATCCCCGAAAGGATCTTCCATGGAACAAGGAGCCGCAAAAATCGCCAAGATGCTGCTGTTCGCCATTCTGCTCGGCGTAGCCATCACGGCGTTCAACCCCCATTACCGCCAGGCCTTCCTGGCCATCGCCCGGGGCACGCCCCAGGAAAACCCCATCTGGAAATCCAACCTCGAATACTATCCCGACATCATCCTGCCGGGCATGCCGCCGTACAAGCCGGCCCTGCCTGTGGGTGACCGCAACCTTTCCGCCGCCGCGCAAGACGCCGCCGCCCAACCCTAACCCCCCGCAGACGCCATGACCCGCAATAAACTCATCTCCTTCTGCTACTTCTTCATCGTCGGCATCGGCATCGCGATGCTTTATCCCGCGCAGGCGGAAGCCCTGCCGATCCTGTGGGGCCTCACCGCCCTGTTTGGCCTCGCCGCCATCGCCGCGTTCGTCTATGTCTACAACCGGCCGCGCCCCGCGGACGAGGAACTCTCCACCTATGGCCCGCCGCCGCCCGACCGCAAGCAGGTCACGCTCTGGATCCTCATGCTGCTGGCCGCTGCCGTCTTCGGCTATACCCGCTACATCGCCTTCATCCAGGCGCCCGACACCATCGTCGGCACCCTCGCCATCTCCCCCGCCGGCCAAACCTGGACCGACGGCCAGCCCATCTCGCAAACCTCGTTCCTCAAGGTCGAAACCCTCGAACCCGCGCCGGAGGAAATCCGCCTGCGCCTCGTCGGACGCCTCGAGGCGCTCCAGCCCAACCGCGATGCCAACGGCGTCCCCATCCTCGAGGCCGACGGCCACTGGTCCTTCACCCAGTACAACCTGAACCAGACCAGCGACGAAATCGTCATTCCCGCCGGCAGCCCGGCCAAAACGGTGTTCCTGGTCGAGCAGGCCTTCACTCACCTGGACCGCGTCGAACTGCTGAACCAGCCCGCCCGGCCCGTCAAGCTGGCCGTGCTCCAGCCGGAGAACACCGTGGCATCGTTCTCCCGCTCCGGCCGCAACGTCGTCCCCGTCAGCGTCCTCGGGCACATCAACACCGACCCGTGGGTCTACTCGTTCAAGACCATCCTGTCCGTCAAGCCCGACTTCATCCAGTACCAGCCGGAAGGCCCCTATCTGCCCGTCGACCGGCAGAACGTGCGCATCACGATCGACCCCACCACGCCGGAATACGAGCGCTACGCCCGCTCCGACGCCTACGGCTACGACATCTTCGCCACCGGCGAACTGGTGTCCGCCCCCCACTCCTCCAACAAGGCGGGGTTCGACCAGGCCAATTACATGCGCAGTTACAACATCGGCGGCCAGATGCGCCTGCGCATTCCCCGCGAAGGTCCGTCGCCCATCGCGATCGTCGCACCCCAGGGTGCCGACCAGCCCCGCAAGGGCAACGGCCTGGTGGAATTCTCGCTTTATCTCCGCGATGAAATCGTGCGTGTCATCAAGCAGACCACGCCGCAGCCCAACTCCGCCTTCCACGGCGCCCTCACCCTCGGTCTGCGCTATGGCATGCAGAGCACGGTTTCCATGGCCAACGACATGTACAAGAAATCCCCCGTGCCGCCCCTCATCCCGCTCGGCAAGCACACGGACCGCCTGATCGCCGACGAGTTCCGCTATTCCGGCATCAACCACGTGCTGGCCGTCTCCGGCCTCCATGTCACCATCATCACCGTCCTCTTCATGGGCATCTTCATCATGCTGAAGGTTTCCAAGAAGGTCTATGTGCCGATCATCGTCTTCGCCCTCGTGGTTTTCGCCATCATCACCGGCGCGCGCCCCTCCACGCTGCGCGCCGTCATCATGAACTCCCTGTTCCTGCTGACCTGGGGCTACATGGGTGAAAGCGTGCGCTCGTCCGCGCTGCTCGGCGTGCCCGTCGCCGCGCTCATGATCCTGCTGCAGAACCCCGCCATGGCCGTCGACCCGTCCTTCACGCTTTCGTTTGGCGCCATCCTCTCGCTGGCCATCCTTACCCAGCCGTTCTTCGACCTGTTCAAGCGGCTCAAGGGCAATGATTTCATCGTGCTCGTCACCCTGCTCTCGGTTCTCACCTGGGGCTTTGCCGGACACTGGTTCCTGGTGATCACCTATCGTTTCTGGATCGGCTATGTCCTGCTGGCGGTCGGTCTCTTCGCCCTGGCGCGCTTCCTGACCAACCGCGACATCAAACCCTTCGGCGATTATGGCCTCGCCAACCTCCCGCCGAGCATCGCCGGCTTCCTGGCCGCCCAGTTCGGCATCCAGATCGGCATGATGTTCCCGCTCTCGCCGTTTTATTTCTACCGCTGGCCCGTCGCCGGCTCCTACGCGAACCTCATCGCCATCCCGCTCGTCGGCGTCGTGCTCCAGCTCTCCATGCTGGCCGGCCTCCTCGGCCTCATCCCCGGCATCGGCATCTATCTCGCCCTCTTCCTCAGCGCCGCCAACTGGGTCTTCTCCATCGGCTTCCTCCTCATCGGCCACTATTTCTCCCGCTGGTTCATCTATCCCTTCATGATCAAGCCGACGGTCTTCGACCTCTTCGTCTACTTCAGCGTCGTCGCCATGTTCGCCTACTGGCGCCCCCTGTGGTTCCGCGTCGTCCGGCCCCGCTGGCGCAACGCCACCGCCTCCCGCCGCATTCTCTACATCGCCCTCCTCGCCCTCGTCGGCCTCGGCGTCGCCTGCAAGCGCCACGCCGAAAAGCAGGTCATGCGCCCCGCCGGCAAAATGGAAATCTCCGTCGTCTCCGTCGGCTACGCCTCCGGCATCTTCGTGGATACCCCCGACCGCGCCGCCATCCTCATCGACACCGGCCTCTCCGTCACCAACCCCACCCGCAAGGTCGATGCCGAGCGCACCATCCTGCCCCAGATCTACTCGCGGCAGATCACCCGCCTCGATGACCTCGTCGTCACCTCCCCCAACCCCGAGCACAGCGACGGCGCCTACACCGTCTTCATGGGCATCGACGTCGACCACTTCGTCTTCCCGGCCTCCGTCGAGCCGCTCCTGAAGAAGGAACCCCTCGCCTCGCTGCTGGCGGAACGCTCCCCCGCCCGCCTCAAGCACCGCCTCTCCGGCACCACCGTCGAACCCAAGGCCATCACCGCCGGCGACGTCATCTACCGCTCCGAGTACAAGGGCAAGCCCGTCATCGTCGAAGCCGTCGGCCCCGCCGATCCCGAGGGCCGGAATCCCCTCTCGATCCGCATCCAGTACGGCGATTATTCCATGCTAATCCTGTCCGACCTCGATCTCGCCCAGCAAAAGGCGTTCCTCGCCGGCACCCCGCCCGAAAAACTCCAGGCCAAGGTCGTCGTCGCCCCGCACCACGGCACCGCCGGCCTCGAGGGCATCACCCTCGGCCTGCCCGACGACATGCAGCAGCGCATCGCCGACAGCACCGGCGAACTCCTCAAGGCCACCGGCGCCGAAGCGGTCATCTTCGAATTCGGCAACCCGCGTTCCGTCGAGCCGCTCCTCTATAAGGAAGCGCGCAAGATCGAGGGCCTCGCGCGCCGCGCCGCCGAGGATGTTCTCCCCAATGCCCTCAACGTCTCCACCGAAACCGACGGCGCCATCCACATCAGCTCCGACGGCACCACCTACCATCTCGCCACGCAGCTCGGCGAAACCGGCAGCGAAGTCGACGAGCCCTCGCTCCTCGAAATCGGCGGCTTCTAGAGCTTCCACCCCCGCGACCCCCGCCCCCATGCGGGGGCTCGCGGCTCATGCCTGAAAACGCCGCGAAAGTGCCGTTTTCAGGCATTTTTGCTCCTTTTCGCCCTTGAGCCCCCCCTTCCGGCCCCGACCGCCTCATCCGCCCGGACCCGGAGCGATGACAACCCGGATTTCCGTGCGGCCGGAAAGGCTTGAGCCGCGAGCCCCCGCATCCGGGCCGCCGGCACGGCGCTGCGCAATTTGCTTCCCTTCGCGCGGGCGGAGCGTAAACTGCCCCGCCCGATGACATTCCATCCGCCATCCCGGTCCTTCTCGCTGGCCATCGCCGCGATGCTGCTGGCGTTGTTTTTCTGGGCGGTGGTGCCGCTGATGCTGGAGCATTTCACGCACCTCATGGACCCGTGGACGGCGAACGGGGCACGGTATTTCTTCGCGGCCGCGTTCTGGCTGCCGTTCGTGGTCCGCACGCTGGGCCGGATGCTGCCGGCCGCGCGCCGGGCGGCGTGGCGCGCGGCGCTGGTGCCGGCGGCCGCGCACTGCACCGCCCAGGTGTTCTTCGGCCTCGCCCCCTACTACAACAACGCGACCATGCTCAATTTCGGCTGCCGCCTGTCCATCCCCTTCGCCACGATCTTCGGTTTCTGGCTGCTGAAAAGCGAACGGGCGCTGGCCCGCGCGCCGGCCTTCTGGGCCGGATTGCTGTGCGCCGTCGGCGGCTTCCTGCTGATGTTCGAAAAGGGATTCGGCACCGACAGCACCTCGGTGCCGGGCATGCTCATGCTGCTGGGCTTCGCCGTGACCTGGGGCGTCTACGTGGTGTTCGTGCGCCGCAATCTGTCGGTGTATCCGGTGCACCTGGCCTACGGTATCGTGAGCCTGCTGACCTGCGTGCCGCTGGTGGCGCTGATGTTCGGCTTCGGCCACTGGCAGGTCCTGCTGCACCTGCCGCCCGGGCAATGGCTGTGGCTGATTCTCTCCGCCCTGATCGGCCTGACCCTCGGCCACGTGTTCTACTACCGCGCGATCCGCGTCATGGGTCCGATCGCCTCCGAAGGCTGCATGCTGCTGATTCCCTTCCAGACAGCCATCCTGGCCCATGTCCTCATGGGCGATCGTCTCTCCGGCGCGCAATGGGCCGCCGGCGGGGTGCTGATCCTGGGCTGCACGCTGCTGCTGCGGGCCCGTTTCCAGGTGCGGGATTGAGTGGCCGTTCGCCGGACTACTTCTGGTCCGGGTTCACGATGCGCTGCAGGCTCATCTTGGAGGACGACGGCGGCCGGTTGTGGATCGAATAGGCAATCAGGCCGGCGATGATCGCGACGATCAGGATCACGCACATCGTGGAAAACCAGTCCAGCGGCCGGCGCAAACGCGCCCCGCACCAGGGGCACTGGCCCGAGGCCGGGTGGTTGCGGTTGCCGCAATTCTTGCAAACCTTGTACTTTACGGTCGACATGACTGAACTGATGAGCCAGTCAATCAAAGTAGCAATTGACCCCCCGTGAAGCAACCGCGGAGACGCGCTCCCGGTTTAGCGTTTTCCATGCGCGTAGCGCAAAATCTGCACTTTTTCCATCGTGACCAGGCCGCCGCCGCCGGATTCCTCGAACAGGCGGTCCAGCACGGGCAGGAAGGCGCCGATCTTGGATTCTTCATCCGTGATTTCAATCACGATGGGCAGATCCACCGACAGGTCCAGCAGCTTGGCCGTGCGGATGCGGCTGGACGGTCCGAAGCCCATGAGCCCGCGCCAGGCCGTGGCGCCGGCCAGGCCGGCCGCCCGGGCTTCGCGCACGATCATCTCGTAGAGCGGCAAGTGCCGGACCTTGTCGGATTCGCCGATGAAGATCCGCAGCAGTTTGGCTTCGCTTTGCGCCTGCATGGTTTCCCTAGCCTTTCATCCACAGCCGGATGGCCAGCGACCCCAGCCAGAAGGCCATCCCGCAACCCGCCAGGGTGGCCGCAAAATAGCCGGAAGCCACCCAATACTCCGAATCCTGCGCGAACCGGGACATTTCATACATGAAGGTGGACATCGTGGTGAAGCCGCCGCAGAGGCCCGTGGCCCAGAACAGGCGCGCGGAGGGCGACAGGATCTCCGTCTCGGCCGCCAGGGCAACCACCATGCCCAGGACCAGGCAGCCCAGCAGGTTCGCCCACAACGTGCCGTGCGGGAACGTGATGGACAGGCGCTGGCCGGCCAGGCTCAACCCGTAGCGCAGGACGGAACCGATGAACCCGCCCGCGCCCACCGCCAACATGGAAATCCAGATTTTCATTGTCAGGTGAAGTTTAGGCCCTCCCCGGAAAGGGGTCAAGACCACGGCCGCGGCACTTGACTTCGCGCCGCCCCCTTTGGCATAGTGCGCGTCCGATTGGCGCCAAAGTAGCTCAGCTGGCAGAGCACCGCATTCGTAATGCGACGGTCGTCGGTTCGAATCCGACCTTTGGCTCCACTCTTTTTTTGGCCTAAATGCCCGTGTTTATTGTTCGAAACCGTGTTTTTCCCCGTCATTTGCGCCTAGTCGCATAGATACTCATAAGGGTAGAAAACGCCCATCAATCCCTTTATTTTTCTACCCTTATTCTACCCTTCAACCGACCAGCCACCCCAAGACAGGCGGCTCCACGGGCCGGGTGGGCCCCTTCCGTCAGCCTTTACGCGCCGGGGCGAGAAATATTTTTCCCTGCCCGCCTACGGGCATCGTAGCGGCGAGAACGCCACCGCAGAACCGCCCGCCGCCCCGACCCATGCCCGCACCCAACCCCCACCCGCAGGACGCGCCTACGGGGCTGGAAACGCCTCCCACAGCAGGGAACGGCG
>CAZMOR010000154.1:0-10563 GCA_964567795.1 uncultured Verrucomicrobiota bacterium | reverse complement strand
GGCGACGACGCGGGACATGCCTTCGTGGTGGGTGGGGAGGGGTTCTTCCTCGACGAACTTGAGTTCCTGGCCGGCGGCGAATTTCTTGTGGATGACGCGGCCCTTGGGTTCGCCGATTTTTTCGACGAGGCCGGAGGCGAGCAGGGTGCAATGGTGGACGTCCTCGAGGTCCATGAGCTGGTACTTGATCGAGGAACTGCCGGCGTTGATGACGAGGATTTTCATGATGGGGGGTCTATAGCATGGATTCAGGGCAAATAAAAGAGCCGGGGATTTGACTTCCGGCTCGGAGGTTCTTTGCAGGACCGTGGCTTACAAAGCCGCTTCGCGCGTGGCGCGGCGGGCATTGATGCGGGCGCGGGCCGCCTTGCGGCGCCGCTTCTCGCTCGGCTTTTCGAAATGCCGCTTGGCGCGGATGTCGCGCATGATGCCTTCGCGGTCGAGCTTCTTCTTCAGGCGGCGCAGGGCCTTTTCGACGGACTCGCCTTTCCTGATCTTCACTTCTGTCATGTTGGGGTACTCACCTGCCTTATATGCGGTTACCGGCCCCGGGCGGGGCAGGCCGCCGGAACGGGAGTCCGGCGGAAAAACGCGTGAAACCTAGGCAAAGGAAGGGGTTCTGTCAATCCCGAATCACTCGGGGGGGCGGGCGTTCTTGGGGACGGGGGGGGTGCCGGGGGGGAACACGACGGCCTCGACGCGGTGGCGGCCCCACTGGCGGGCTTCGTTGTGGGTATTGAAGAAGAGGTCGAGGCGGCGGCGGCCCTTGATGTCGCCGCCGCGGTCTTCAACGACGCCGTAGCCGTAGCCGGGGACGTAGATGACGGTGCCGAGGGGGTAGTAGCGGGTATCGGCGGCGATGGTGCCGGGATGGGCGCGCTTGCCGCTGGCGGTGATGCCGACGGCCTTGGGCTTGCCGCGGTCGCGGCCGGCGGAGATGACGGGCCGGCCGTATTTGTTAAGCGTCCAGCTGCAGCAGAGGCCGCAGGGGCAGTACGCGGTGGCGTCGATGCGGACGACGCGGCCGTAGACGTCGCCGGGGTTCTGGTTGAGATAAAAGACGGAGCAGCCGCCCAGGATGAACGCGGCGAGGAGGGCAATGGTCAGGATGGCGAACTTGCCGTGCATTCTGGAGGGAAGCATGGCGCAGAACGGGGCGGATGACAAATAGATTTATCCGTGCGGACGGATCTGGCAGGATGGGCGCGTGAATCAGGAGCACGACATTCCGCTGGCGGACTGGGCGCAGCCCGGCGAGCCGTTCCGGCTGCTGGCGGTGGACATCAACGCCGCCGACTGGTCGCGCTGGCTGACGCCGGAGGCGCTGGCGCGGACGGCGCGGTTTTCGGATCCCCGGGCGTGGGCGCGGGCAGGAGCCTCGGAGTGGTTCAAGGGGTGCTGGCTGCCGCGGGAACTGGGGCTGGAGGGCGTGGAGTGGAAGATGGGGATGCATGGCAAGCCGCGGCCGGCGGGGGCGGCGGCGGGCTGGGGCTTCAACCTGTCGCACGCGGGCGACTACGTGGTGGCCGCGCTGATGAAAGGCGCGGCCGTCGGCGTGGATCTGGAATTGATGTCGCGTCCGGCGGACATCGAGCTGCTGGGCCGGCGGGTGTTTTCGGAAAGCGAGCGGGAACTGGTGGACAGGGGCGGCCGGGAGGCGTTCTTTACCCTGTGGAGCCAGAAGGAAGCGCTATTGAAGGCGCTGGGGTGCGGCTGGGCCAATGGCGGCATCGTGCGGCGCACGCGGCTGCTGCGGGTGGAATTCCAGGAGGAGCCCGCAACGCGGGTGAAGGTGTGGTCGCGGCCGCTGCTGGGCGGGGCCTATGCGCTGGCCGTGGCGGTGTTCTGAACAACCGCGTCCGGGGGGGGGCTCAAGGCCGAATCGATCCGGAAAGGCCTGAAAACGGCACTTTCGCGGTGGTTTTCCGCCGTTCCTGGACGCAAGGATCTGCACCTGAAAACAGGTGCGGCGAGATCCGGCCGCGAGGGGCGTTCAGGTTTTCGGATGGGCAGGAACGTAGTCCACGCCGGCCCAAAGAGCCAGGATTTGGCCGAGCCATTTGCTCTGCGCGTAGGGCTGCCGCACCAGGAGCTTGGTTTTGTAATCGGCCTCGATCTTGAGGGCCCAGCTGGGGAAGCTGTCTTCGCCTTGACCGCCGTCCTGGATCTGGACGAACCGGCGGATGGATTCGCGGGCGAAAGTATGGACCCATTTCAAGCCAAGGACCCGGGTTTCCACGACGAGGAGGCGGTGGTCGATGCGGAACGTTTTGCGGCAGAAGAACAGATAGGCGGCAATGAGGCCGGCGACGATGTCGAAGGCCCAGAAGATGGCGGCGGCCCACGGCGGCGGCGGCGTGCCGGATTCCCAGTGGATGCCTGCCGGTTGAATCCAGAAAAACACGATGCAACCCGCGGTCCAGATCGCGAGCCAGACCAGCAGGAAGGCGTTCATGCAGCCCATGCCGGTGCGGCGGTGGCGGATGACGATGGCGTCGGGGCCGTCCCCGGCCAAGGTGAAGCCGGGCGGCACGGGCTTGGGGATCGCGGCGAGTTCAGGCGGGGTCATCCGGGACTTCCTGCAAGACCGCGCTCCAGGGGAAGAAATAGAGCGCATACACGACGGCGAAGACGAGGAAGGACTCGATGTGGAGGGCGTGGCAGAAGGCGAAGAAGAAGATGAGGAGGTGCATGCGGATGACGTTGAGGTAGGGGCGGAGGAAGGGTTCTTTCAGTGCGTTGCGGCGGGAGGGGGTTGACGCGAACCAATCCAGCCAGCGCGATTTGCGTTCACCCTCGTGGACGGCCCGCCAGGCATCGGCAAGGGCGGAAAACACATTTTTCCGTTCGGCGATGATGGCGGGGATGAGGAATGCGCCGTAGAGCGGGGCGACGTAGCGGAGAGCGGCCGCCCAGAGGCGGAAGGGATTCAGGAAGCCATCGCCAAAGACGTTGTGCGGGAGCCCGGCCAACGGAAAAAATGCATACAGGAATTCGGCGTGGGCGGAATGAAACGCGCAGAAGTGGAACGAGAAGAAACCCAGCATGAAAAGTCCAAAGGCGGAACCGGCCAGCAGGGCGATCAGGCGAAATCGCGGGGAAGTTTCATCATGGAAAATGATTTTACAGCCGATATAGGCGCCGGCGGCGATGGCGGAGAGGATGGTGAGGTAGCCGAGGGTGAGGCTGCCGAGCCAGAGGCTCCAGACGAGGTCGGCGGTTTTCCAGTGGAAGCGGTACGCGAGGCCCAGGCCGATGGCGAAGGCGAGGAGATCGGGCCAGACGCGGGTCCAGGCGGGGAAATGAAAACGGCGCCTCATTGAGGATTGGCATCCTAGCGCAAGGCCCATACGGGCGCAAATTCCGAATTATAAGCCGGGACGCGACTTGTTTATAATGTCCAGTTCCCGGGTCTCCATGCGGCGATTTGTGCCGGACGGGACCGCCTAGCGGCCTTGGGGCAAGCCGACGACTAGTCCCAAATGCATGAAGACAGGGGGTGGATTTGCCACCGGGGCGTTTTCTTTTCCAAGGCGTAGCGTTCGCTGTGGTTGCCGCTGGAAATTTCGAGAAAAGCCCGACGCTCTTTGCGATCCAGCAGCAGCTGGAAGCCATTGTAACAGGGTTGGAATTCATCGCCGAATTTCCAGCGGTATTTTTCCCGGGCATCGGAATTCAAGACGATGAAGCGCTGCTGGCCTGTGATGCGGGCGAAAGCATCGCTTTCGGAAGACATGAATTTGGTGGAAAGAACGGAGATGGGAGTGTCCGAAAGTCGGGTGTAGTAGGCTTCGCCCTCCGGCGTGAGGTGGGACTGGTCCCAGCCGGCCATCGGTTCCAATTCAGTCAGATCCATCGAACGGGTCTCCAGGTCGAACAGACTGGAAAAGAGGGTGTAATCGCGGCCCAGCATGGCCAGGATGACCTGATCTGCAACCGACAACTCCGGGGGCAACGGCATCAGGGGTTGGTTGTCGCGGGCATCGTCGAGGCCATCGCCGTCCGTATCTTTTGAATCCGGGCGGGTGAGGATGCGCTCTTCGAAGAGATCGGTGAGTCCGTCGCCATCGGAATCGCGGGCCAATTCGGCGATGGGAATCCGCAGCATCCGGTTCCATTTCTTCCAGTGGTACTGATAGCCGATAAGGGGACCGCCGGGCTGCGAGCGGTCCCGGTTCCAGACGGACACTTCGACGCACACATTTTCGCCATCCAGCAAGGGCAGGATGCTGTCGCGCGGGATGATGTAGTCATAGTCGGGCAAGCGATGCAGGCCGAGAAACAAGGGGGGCGTCCAGGTCTGCCCGGCATCCCGGGAGATGACGACGAAGGGGCCCAGGTCATCGTAGATCACGGCCGCCAGGTTGTCTCCATCCCCGGAGGACCAGAATCGATACAGGCTGTGATGTTTGAGGAGGGGATATTTCGCAGCCAAGGATTCTGCAACATCGGGCGAGAGGAACGGGTAGCCTTCCAGACGGTTTTCTTCGCCGGGTTGCCGATAGGGTTCGGGCAAATCTGTTTCCTCGATGTGGCAAGGCAGCCGAGGCACATCCAGCTGGGTCAGCATCGAGGTGAAGGGTTCGCGGGGACTTGCGGTTTGATGCCAGCGGGCGATGCGCATGCGGGTTTGGGTAGAGAGGGGCGGCTTCTTGAAGTCATCGTGCCATTGGAGGAGCGCTTGGCACTCCTTGATCGCTTCGTGCGGATAGCCCAACCGGGCGAGGAGATCCGCTTTGCGCAAGGAATCTTCCGGGCCGAGCCGGGAGTAGTTGCGATATTTTCCAAGATGGTCCCAACGCTGGACCAGCTCGCCGAAATCACCGGGCCAGGATTCGACCGTCTCGCGCTCCAGACGGGAAGTGGAATGGGATTGGCAGGAAGTCGTAGCGAGGCCCAGGCCGATGGCGAAGGCGAGGAGATCGGGCCAGACGCGGGTCCAGGCGGGGCGCTTGATTCGGCGTTTCTTCACGGGTTGATCCGGGGGGGTGGCCATCGGGCATCATGCCGGAACCGGCAGATTTGCACAAGGGGGGGGCTCACGGTGGGAAACGGCCCAAAAAGCCTAAAAACGGCATATTTGTGGCGTTTTGGGCCTGAGCCGCGAGCCCCCGCATGGGGGCAAAAATTATTGTCAAACGCCCAACAAAAAGCTTCACGTCCATCCGGGGGGCAATTAAACTGAAGATGCGATGAAACGCGGGAGCGTCATGCGTCGAAGTGTTGGGTTGTGTCTCGGCTTGATGGCGGGACTGATGCCGGCTGCTTTTGGGGCGTCGCAAGTGCTGGCCTGGAACAACCTCGGCATGCATTGCATGGACGACGATTTTTCGGTGTTTGCGATCCTGCCGCCGTACAACACGGTGCTGTCGCAGGTCGTGACGGGCACGAACGGCGTGGCGACGCTGCGCAACGGCACGGGCATCTACGTGAACTACCAGGCGATCCTGGACGCCGAGAGTTCGATCAATACCACCTCGGTGGGGAAAAACAATTTCTGGGATTTCTCGCTGCAGATGCTGGGGGCGGCGCTGGCGCCGGACGAGGGGCTGTCGCTGCCGGGGTCGACGCCGGGGGCGTACATGCCGGGGGCGGGCAATCCGCTGCGGCCGATGAACTATGAAAGCACGCCGGGGTGGTTCGTGGCGTGGGGCGTGCCGATCACGCCGTACGACGACAACCTGCAGTTGAATCCGTATCCGTTGATGCACGTAGTGGCGACCGGCGCGGTGGCGACGGCGACGACGGACATCGTGCTGCCGGTGTCGGTGGAGATGAACTGCCGGGCCTGCCACACGTCGGGCTCGGGGCCGGCGGCCTGTCCGGCGGCGGGCTGGGAGTGGGATCCGGTGCCCACACGCGACTACCGGCTGAACATCCTGCAACTGCACGACGAGCTGCGCTTCCAGGAAATGGCGGCGGCCTACACGAACCTTTTGACGGCGAAGGGCTACAACGTGCGGGGCCTGCATGCGACGGTGATCGAAGACGGGAAGCCGCTGCTGTGCGCGTCGTGCCACCTGTCGGAGGCGATTCCGAATTCGGGCGAGCCCGGGGTGCCGCCGCTGACGGAGGCGGTGCATACGCTGCATGCGGGCGTGAATGATCCGGACACGGGGGTGGCGCTGGGGCAGAGCGACAGCCGTTCGGCGTGCTACCGCTGCCATCCGGGCGGCGAGACACGCTGCCTGCGCGGGGCGATGGGCCGCGCGGTGGCGACCAACGGCACGCTGGTCATGCAATGCCAGGACTGCCACGGCACGATGGCAATGGTGGGCGCGACCAACCGCACGGGCTGGCTCAACGAGCCGAACTGCCAGGCGTGCCACACGGGCGATGCGGTGACCAACAGCGGGCAGATCCGCTTCGACAATGTCTATCTCGACACGAACGGCACGCTGCGGGTGCCGGTGAACCGGCGGTTTGCGACAAGCAGCAACGCGCCGGCGACGGGCTACTCCCTGTTCCGGTTTTCGAAGGGCCATGGCGGGCTGTACTGTTCGGCGTGCCACGGCTCGACGCACGCCGAATTTCCGAGCGCGTTCCGCAATGACAACGTGGCCAGCATGCAGCGGCAGGGGCACGCGGGCCAGTTGTCGGAATGCGCGGCGTGCCACGGCACCACGCCGGCCACCACCAACGGCGGTCCGCACGGGATGCATTCGCTGGGCTGGGTGAACGGCCACAAGAATCCAGGCAAAACACCGGCCAACTGCCAGCAATGCCACGGGACCAACTACCACGGGACGGTCCTGTCGCGCTCGTTCAAGAACCAGACCCAGCAGAGCGTGTATTTCTGGCGGGGCCGGCGCATCGGCTGCTATGAATGCCACAACGGGCCGGCCGAGACGGGCCAGTCGCCGCCGGCGGCGCCGACCGCGACGAACCTGGCCGTGACCACGACCGTGAACCAGGCGGTGGCCTTCACGCTGCCGGGGAGTTCCGCGCTGCGGCGGATCGTGGCGCAGCCGGAGTACGGCATGGTGGGCCTGACGGGGACGACGGCGACCTACACGCCGGCGCTGGGCTATACCGGGACGGAAGCATTCACGTTCTGCGCCGACAGCGGCTCCCGCGAATCCAACCTCGCGACGGCGACGGTGACGGTGGCCGACAGCGGGCCGTGCGCCTACACACTGAGCACGATCCTGGAGTTCTTCGACGAGCAGGCGCATGTGGATGAAGTGACGGTGGGCACGGGCACCGGCTGCGCGTGGACGGCGACCAGCGAGACGCTGTGGCTGGGCATCGTGTCCGGCGTGGCGGGCAAGGGCCCCGGAACGGTGTGGTATTCGGTCGCGCAGAACACCAACGCCGCGGCGCGCACGGGCACGCTGCGGATCGCGGGCAAGACGGTGACGGTGATCCAGGACGGCGCGCCGCCGGACACGAACGGCGACGGGCTGCCGGATTCATGGCAGATGCTGTATTTCAATTCGGCGAATTCGACCAACGCGCCGCCGGGTGCGGATCCGGACGGCGACGGCGCCAGCAACCTGGAGGAATACCTGGCGGCGACCGATCCCATGAACGGCAACAGCGTCCTGCGCATCACGGCCTTCACGCCTTCGAGCCTGACGCAGACGTATGCGCTGACGTTTCCGACGCTGCTGCGGCACTACTACCAGGTCCAACGGAGCACGAACCTGGTCAGCGACCGCTGGAGGGGCTTCACCAATTCCGTATACGGCACGGGGGCCGCGGTGCCGATGAACGGAACGATCGGGACCAACCGGCCGATCGAGTACTTCCGCATCCTCCACGTATATTGAGAGGCGGGGCGGAGGGGGCTAGCGGGCGTAGGTGTGCAGCACGCTGCCGAGGCGGGGGAACAAGCCGACGAAGAGGAACGTGACGATCAGCGCCGCGAAGCCGGCGAGCTGGCAGGCCATGGCGAAGCGGTGGAGGGCGGGGCTGCGGCGGCAATGGAAATAGAGCGCGTAGAAAATCCACATGATGAGCGCCCAGGTTTCCTTGGCATCCCACGACCAGTAGCGGCCCCAGGCGGTGTCGGCCCACAACGCGCCGGAAAGCAGGCCGAACGTCATGAACGGGAACGCGAGGCGCGTGACGGCATCCACGCCGGAGGCCAGGCGCAAGGCCCGGTCCGGCGCGGCGCGGCGCGCCCGCAGGACGCGCAGCGCGAGCACGAAACCGACCGTGGCGAGGGCGTAGCTGATCAGGTAGGCCATGACATGGGGCACGAACCAGGCGGACTGCAAGGCGGGCATGCGCCGCCAGAACATGTCGCGTTCCATGAACAGGGGGCCGAGCAGGGGCACGAGGGAGGTGAAGGCAAAGCTGGCGCCCAGCCAGCCGAGACCTTGCGACAGGCGGAGGTAGAGCCAGGCCGGCAGGAAACCGAGCGAGACGGCGACCAGCACGTGGTACATGCTGCCAAAGGGCGGATGGCCGCACGCGAACCAGTTGAACAGGACCGTCAGGAGGTTGCAGAGCCAGCCCCAGCCAAACAGGACGAAGCCGGCGCGCGGCCGGGACCGCACGAACAGAATACCGGCGGCGGCGTAGCCGAGAATGGCGGCCGAGAGCAGCAGAACCGCGAGGGTATCAAGATTCGGCATGGCGATCCTTCCGCAGGAGGGGGAGCACGAGGCACAGCAGGGTCACGCCGGCAATGACACACCAGATGCCGGCGACGACCAGGGGCCGGCCGGGGCTGCGTTTGAACGTCAGTTCGACAAAATCCATGGGCTCGTTGCCATAGGACACGAGCAGGACCTGCCAGCCGTTGAGCACGACCGGATGGTTGACGGCCAGCACCCACTGGCGGGTGTCGCCGGCGCATACGGTTTGCACGCCGGCTTCATACCGGCTGGGAATTTCGGGCTGCTTGCGCAGCAGCCAACCGTCGGCCAGGGGGACTTCCGTTCGCCATTCGCCGGCGAACTGGAGGGCGGCCAGGTCGAGGTTGCCGCCGGGCACTTGGCAGAGGGTGGCGGGCACGCGCGGATCGATTTTCCGGACGAAGGTGAAACCGTCGGGGCTGGACGGATCGGGGCGGTAAAGGGAGTAGACCGGATCGTAATAGCTGACGGTGAAATCCTGCACTTCGAGCGTGAAGCCGAGATCGACGGTTTGGCCATCGTCGGCGAGCAACTTGCCGATGGCGTGGCCCATGCCGACGGGCAGCCGGACGCCTTCGAGGCGTTGTTCGCGGCGCCAGTCGATGACGGCGCCGGCAATCAGCAGGACCAGGCCGGCGTGGGCCAGCAGGAAAGCGATCTGGCGCAGCGGGGGGCGCGGCAGCAGGCAGGCAGCCAGCAACAGCAGCACGCCAGCGGCCACAGCCATCAGAAACACGGGGGACTGGAAAACGGCGGTTTGCTGGCCTCCCGGAACAGGGATGGCCCCGGCTGAAAGCAGGACGACCAGGACCAGGGAAACCACGGCACCGGCGATGAGGAGGCGCGCTTGCACGCGATGCGGTCCGTCAGAAGTAGAACACCGGGCCGAAGAGGGCCGAGGTATCGGTCGAGCCGACCTGCTCGGAGTATTCGAAGCGGGCGAGCAGACCGGCGTGCTTCCACAGCATGGCCGTGCCCCAGAGGCGGGCGACATGGTATTTCTCGTTCCGGTCGTGGTTGTTTTCGATGTAGAACTTGGCGTAGGCGGCCAGCATGCGCCAGCGCCATTGGGTCATGACGCCATAGATCACGGAGCCGGTGTTGTCGGTGGTTTCCAGGTCGCCCATGGGGGTGGTGACGGTGGTTTCGACGCGTTGCCAGCCGTAGCCGAGATATGGATTGAGCATGAGATGCCAGCCGGGAACGCGGAAGACGAGACCCGCCTTGGCGATCGGTTCGGTGACCTGGATATCCGCGGCATCGCTGTCGATTTCATGCCACATGTAGCTGGCGCCGAGGTGCCAGGTGGCGATGTCCGCAGGGTCGCCATACACATTCAGCGTGGCGATGTTGCCCCAGACGGTGGAATCGTTGACATCGGTGTTGAAAATGGTGTCATTCACCACGAGGCGGGGGTTGGCATACATCAGGAACAGGCCGTACTCCGCGGAGGTATCGGTGAGCGTCCGGGCCGGAGAGCCGGGCGGGCCGTGCACATCCACTTCGTCGCGGACGGCGCCGGCGAGGGGGCTGACGAGCCAAACGGACGTCATGTTTTCCGGCTGCACATCCGCCGCCAGCACCGGTTGAACCGGGAGGAGGGAAAGCGCGCAAACGACAAACAAACAGGATCGGAAAAGCGTGGAGCGAATGGCTGTTTTCACGATGTCCTTTTCATGCTGGGTGCAACCGGATTGCGGACCTTTCAGGATCGTGAAGAAAGTATCACGTGGGGGCGGCGGTGTCGTCAAGGGCGGAGGCGGAGGAATCTAAAAAAATATACAAGGAGGCTGGGAGGATGCGGACGGCTCCATCCGCCGCAGGGGGGGCTCAAGGTGGGAAACGGCCGAAAAGGGCTGAAAACGGGTTCATCCGACAAGTTCCTGTCTGGAGTGGTGGAGGTTGTAGAGTTTGAGGATGAAGAAGGCCTCGTCCCGGTAGCCGTAGGCCGAGCGGGTCATAACCTTGACCTTGTTGT
>CAZMOR010000153.1:0-2815 GCA_964567795.1 uncultured Verrucomicrobiota bacterium | reverse complement strand
CTGTACTCGATAGGTGTGCAGCGTGCGAAGGCGTGTGCATAGCGACAGCTTGTGGGTCGTAGCCTGGAACCCCTTGTTCGGTGCGTTTTCTTTTCTTGATTAGCCTGTGAATCCAGTACCCGAGGATAGCCCAGCAGAAGGCGGCTAGAAATGGCGATAACGCGCCAATAATGATTGCAATGTTAAGGGGTAAATTTCGGGATATCAGGTAGGCGAGAATATCTCCGGGTAATTTTAGAAATATCCAAAAGTAGAAGAAGATGTTGATCAGAGGACTTGGCGGGATAGAAATGTTGCTTGCTTGTAACCCAAGCAACAATATGGAGGTGTAAGAAAACACCCTCAATCCCGTTGAATATGGCCCTGTAATTTTCATTTTCCCCGAACAGCATTTATTGGGCCGACTTGAAGTCGGCTTTATGTGGGGAACTCCCACCATGCGGTGCCAATGATAGACCGGTATGGAGTTAGTGTCAATTAAGTGAATCTCACTTGTGGGGAGTGGGTTCTGTCACAGAGAGGAATTGAATGGCCCGTTGAAGCCGGGTTTATGCGGAACCATTGTTATCCGCACAAAGCCGACTTCATTAAATAGGGGGGGGCTTCGATGCCAAAGAGTCCGAAAATTCCTAAAAACGGCACTTTGGCGGTGGTTTCAGGCATAAGCCGCGAGTCCCCGCATGGGGGCGGCAGGGTCCCCCGCCGCTGAAGCTATGGGGGATGAGTCCGGGGCGGACTCAGGGGCCGCGGTGCGGCTTGTTTAGCGGGCTTCGGCGATGAGGGAGAAGGGGCCGGCCCAGGTGATGCGGGCGGAGATGAGATCGCCGGGCTGCGCGGCGGAGCCGTCGACGAACACGGGCTTGTAGTCGGGGGTGCGACCGTGGCGCCGGCCGGATTTCTCGATGGTTTCAACGAGGATCTCGACGGTCTGGCCGAGGAGGGGGGCGTTCTTTTCGGTGAGCAGGGCGCGGAGCTGGGCTTCCATGGCGACGCGGCGGCGCTCTTTTTCGGTTTCGGGGACGTCGTCGGGGAGATGGCGCGCGGAGTAGGTGAGCGGGCGGGGGGAATATTTGGCGATGCGGATCATGTCGGGGTTGATGCGGCGCATGAGGGCCATGCTGGCTTCAAAGTCGGCGGCGGTTTCGCCGGGGAAGCCGACGATCATGTCGGTGGAGAGGCCGACGCGGGGGATGGCGGCGCGGACGCGGGCGACGAGGGCTTCGTAGTCGGCGGCGGTGTAGCCGCGGCGCATGGCGGCGAGGACGGCGTCGGAGCCGGCCTGGACGGGGATTTCGAAGTAGGGGCAGAGACCGGGGGTAGCCGCGACGGTGGCGATGAGCTCGTCGGTGATCCACTTGGGGTGGCTGGTGAGGAAGCGGACGCGGGCGAGGCCGGGAACGGCGGCGACGCGGCGGAGGAGTTCGGGCAGATGGATTTCGCCGGGGCGGTCGAGACCGTAGCGGTCGACGATCTGACCGAGGAGGATGATTTCGCGGACGCCGCGGGCGGCGAGGGTGGCGGCTTCGGCGAGGATGTCGGCGGAGGGGCGCGAGAGTTCGCCGCCGCGGCGGTAGGGGATGACGCAGTAGGTGCAGGCGTGGGAGCAGCCGAGGACGACGGGCAGGTGCGCAACGATGGCGCGGTGGGAAAGGGAGTCCGGGAGGGGCGGCGGCAGGTCGTCAGCGGCGGCTTCGGCGGGGAGGGGGGTGCCGCCGGCCTGGAGATAGTCGCGCAGGGGGGCGAGGTCGGACGGCGGCAGGAAGAGATCGACGAAGGGGAAGCGTTCGCGCAGGCGCGGGAGTTCGCGGGGATTCTTGCCGACGAGGCAGCCCATGAGGGCGACGACGAGGCCGGGGTGCTGCTGCTTGAGTTCGGCGACGTAGGTCAGGCGCGAGTAGATCTTGTCCTCGGCCTGCTGGCGGACGACGCAGGTGTTGAGCAGGAGGAGGGCGGCTTCGCGGGCGTGGGGGACGGGGCGGTAGCCGACAGATTCCAGCAGGGCGGCGGCGCGCAGGGCGTCGGCCTCGTTCATCTGGCAGCCGATGGTCCAGAGATTGTAGGTCGAGGGCGTCAAGGGCGCGGCCGCCGGGCGGGGACGGGAAAATCCCGGGCCCTAGCGTTTCTTTTTGGCCTTGGCCTTGGGGGCGGGCTTGGCCTTTTTGGCGGCCGGCTTGGTCTTGGCTTTGGCGGGGGCCGGTTTGGCCTTCGCCTTGGCCTTGGCGGGGGCGGGTTTGGCCTTGGCCGCGGCTTTCGCGGGGGGGGCTTTGGCGGGCGCCTTGGCCTTGGGGGCCGGGGCGGCACCCTTTTTCAGGGCGGGAGCCGGGGGCGCGGGTGTTTCGGCGCTGGGTTCGTCATCGTTGAAGCCTTCGAGCAGGGCGAGGTCCTTTTCCTCCTCGGTCTTCTCCTCGGGTTCCTCGTCGTCGTCGATTTCGGCCTGGGCGGCGCAATCGGGGCAGAGGGCGGACTGGGGTAAGCAGTCGGCGCAGAATTCGATGCCGCACATGGTGCATTCGCGGAGGTAGTTTTCGCCGTGGATGTCGCAGCCGCTGCCGTAGCCGCCATAGGGGCTGTATTCTTCATCGTCGCTCATAGTCGTGCACCTGTTCAAACGGGGTTCGCTGAAAATCCGAGCCACGGCGGAAGCCGTGCGCATCATGTCCTACTGTTCTCACGGGAACGGGGAACCGTCAAGTGGTGAATCGCCGAAAAATGCGTAAAAAATTTTTTGTTTGCGGCGGTGGTGGGCATCGTGGAGAGTAGGAGGTTGCGGCGGACCGCGAAAGACATGAAGTCGGCATTCTGGAACAAGTTGATC
>CAZMOR010000152.1:0-3255 GCA_964567795.1 uncultured Verrucomicrobiota bacterium | reverse complement strand
TATTCAAAGAAGAAAGTTTCAAGATCATGGGGGCGTGTTTCGAAGTGTACAAGCAGATGGGTTGCGGTTTCTTGGAGGGTGTCTATCAGGAGTGTCTAGCTCTTGAATTCAAGAGCCAGGATATTCCGCATGAAGAACAGCCTCGCCTTTGCCTTAATTACAGGGGAATTCCGTTGAAACTGTATTATGAGCCGGATTATCTCTGTTTCGGGGAGATTGTTGTAGAAATCAAGGCTGTCAACCAACTGGCGGATGAACATCGGGCCCAGGCGATAAACTACTTGAAAGCGACCGGAAAGCGATTGGCACTGCTAGTCAATTTCGGACATCATCCCAAACTTGAATATGAGCGGCTTCTGCACTAACCCTTTCGTGTGATTCGTGTGTTTCGTTGTTAATGTGGCTTGAAAGGATCCGGTATGTACGACGAGAAGAAATGCAAATTTGCGAAGAGCCATGAATGGGCGTTGGCCGAAGGCGGAATCGCGACGGTCGGGATCAGCAACTATGCCCAGAAGGAAATCAGCGACATCGTGTTCGTGGAACTGCCGAAGATCGGCGCCAAGGTGGAGCAGGGCAAGCCCTGCGCGGTGATCGAATCCGTCAAGGCGGCGGCGGATTTCTTTGCGCCGGTTTCGGGCGAGGTGATCGAGGTGAATGATGCGATCGCGGACAATCCCGCGCTGGTGAACCAGGCGCCGCACGGCGAGGGCTGGTTTTTCAAAATCAAGATGTCCAAGCCGGCGGAACTCGGGGCCTTAATGGATTTTGACACCTATCAGAAGACGGCCTCGCACTAGCATGTATAGTCCGCATACAGCCGGCGATCGCCGGGAAATGCTGCGCGACATGGGCGCGGCCTCGCTGGACGATCTGCTGGCGCAGATTCCGGCGGAATTGCGGAACGGCGTGACCGATTGGCCGGCGGCGTTGTCCGAACCGGAATTGATGGCGCACGCGGGGGAGTTGGCTGCCCAAAACCGCCGGGTGGCCTGTTTCGCGGGGGGCGGGGCGCAGGATCATTTCATTCCCGCGGCGGTCCGGGCCCTGGTGCAGCGCGGCGAGTTTTTGTCGGCGTACACGCCCTACCAGGCGGAGGCCAGCCAGGGCACGCTGCAAGCCATCTATGAGTTTCAAAGTTCGGTCTGCGCCCTCTACGGCATGGATGCCGCGAATGCCTCGTTGTATGACGGCGCGACAGCCCTGGCCGAGGCGGCCGCAGCCGCGGCGCGGATCACGGGCCGCAAAAAGATCCTTTTGCCGGAGACCTTGCATCCCGAATGGCGGGAAACGCTAAAAACCTATTTTGCGGCCCGCGGCGAGCCCGTACTCGAAACCATTCCGTGCCCGGCCGGCCGGCTGGAGCCGGCGGAACTGGGGCGGAGGCTGGACGAAACGGCCGCGGCCGTGGTGGTGGCCACGCCGAATTACTTCGGCTTGCTGGAGGATGGCGCGGGGATTGCCACGGCGGCCCACGCCCAAGGCGCGCTGGCCATCGCCGTGGCCGATCCGGTCAGCCTAGGGGTGCTCGAGGCGCCCGGCGCGTGGGGGGCGGACATCGCAGTGGGCGAAGGACAGGGACTGGGCAATGCCTTGAACTACGGCGGGCCGTACCTGGGACTGTTCGCCTGCAAGAAGGCGCACCTGCGCCACATCCCCGGCCGGATTTGCGGCCTGACGACCGATGCGGACGGAAAGCGCGGCTTCGTACTGACCCTGCAGGCGCGCGAGCAGCATATCCGCCGCGAGCGGGCATCGTCGAACATCTGTTCGAACGAGGCGCTGTGCGCGCTGGGCGCCACGATATATCTGGCCCTGCTGGGACCGGAGGGGCTGAAGGAGGTGGCGGAACTGTGCGTGGACAAGGCCCATCGCCTGGCGGAAAAAGCGGCGGCGGTGCCGGGCTTCCGCTTGCGCTTTGACGGGCCGTTTTTCAATGAATTCGTGCTGGAGTGTCCGGTGCCGGCGGAACGCGTGCGCAATGCGCTGCTGAAAGACGGCCTGCTGGCGGGAGTGCCGGTGGGGCGGTATTTCAAGGCCATGAAGAACAGCCTGCTGGTGTGCGCGACGGAGCAACGGACCGATGAGGAAATCGAGCGGTTCGCGGCGGCGCTGGGGAGGCTGTCGAAATGAACCTCCTTGAAAAACTTTCCATCGAAAAGAGCGTGCCGGGCCGCCGGGGCATCCGGCTGGCCAAGGCTTCACGGCCGGCGTCGGACTGGCTGCCGGCGGGCGCGCTGCGCCAGCGGCCGCCCCGGCTGCCGGAAATGGGGGAATTCGAGGTGGTGCGGCACTACACCCGGCTGTCGCGCCTGAATTACTGCCTGGACGCGAACTTCTATCCGCTCGGCTCCTGCACGATGAAATACAATCCGCGCGTGAACGAGGAAATCGCGGCGCTGGACGGCTTCGCGGCGGCGCATCCCTGTGCGCCGGATGCGGCGGTGCAGGGCACATTGGCGGCGTTGCACGGACTGGAACGGATGCTGTGCCGGCTGACCGGGCTGGCGGCGTTCACGCTGCAGCCGGCGGCGGGCGCGCACGGTGAATTTACCGGCATTCTGATTGCCGCGGCCTATCACCGTTCGCGCAAGGACCGACCGCGCACGGAAATCCTGGTGGCCGATTCGTCGCACGGGACGAATCCCGCCTCGGCGGTACTGGGTGGATTTTCGGTCAAGACCGTGGCCTCGCGGCCGGACGGCCGGTTGGATCTCGCCTCCCTGCGGGCAGCGCTGGGGCCGCAGACGGCCATGCTCATGCTGACGGTGCCCAACACCCTGGGCCTGTTCGAGCGCCAGATCCGCGAAATCGCCGCCGCGGTGCATGCGGCCGGCGCGCTGCTCTACATGGACGGGGCGAACTTCAATGCCCTGATGGGACTGGCGCAGCCGGCGGATTTCGGCGTGGACATCCTGCACCTGAACCTGCACAAGTCGTTTTCGACGCCGCATGGCGGCGGCGGGCCCGGCGCCGGACCGGTCGGCGTGACCGCCGCCCTGGAGAAATTCCTGCCCCTGCCGCGGGTGATCGAAACGAACGGCAAATTCGCGTTGCTGACGAAAGGCGTGGCCAGCATCGGCCGGGTGCGGAGCTTCTGCGGGAATACCGGCGTGGCGCTCAAGGCGTACGCGTATTTGCGCAGCCATGATGCCGCCACGCTGCGGAGCATCGCGGAAAACGCGATCCTCAACGCCAACTACGCCCGGGCGAAATTGCGAGATCTGTTCCCGTCGGCCGTGGACGAGGCGTGCA
>CAZMOR010000151.1:0-5438 GCA_964567795.1 uncultured Verrucomicrobiota bacterium | reverse complement strand
CGACCTGAAAACCGGCTGGGACCTCTTCGACCAGAAACTCTGCGCCCTGATCGCCCAGAACAAGAGCCTCGACGCGGACTACGACATGCTCATGACCGACAAGTACCGCGGCGGCGGCCTGCACCGCCTGGTCTACGAACTGCTGATCGGCACGCCCCAGGAGTACCGCATCCAGAAGAAGATCGAGAAGGTCATTTTCCTGCTCGCCCGCCTGGGCAAGGTGGTCATCATCGGCCGGGGCGGCTTCCAGATCGCCCGCCACATGCCGGGCGCCATCCACCTCCGCCTCGTCGCCCCCATGGAATTCCGCATGCTGGATGTCATGAAGCATGACAACCTTACCGAGAAGGACGCCCTCAAGAAAATCCAGGACACCGACCAGGAGCGCGCCCGCTTTCTGAAAAGCCATCACAACTGCGACATCCACGACCCCACGAATTTCGACCTGGTTTGGAACGTCGGCCGCGGCGAACTGGCCGATTTGGTCGGGACGGTCGCCGAACTGGTGCTCCTGCGCCTGCGGCGCCTGCGCAAATCCGGCGCGGTCCACATTCCGTAGCCGCCCCCTTCCGGCCACCGGCCAGCCGCTCTTCTTGGATTTCACCTCTTCCCTGCCGGATTTGGCTTGAATTGGCCGTCAAAGCAGTAAGAATGGCGCGAGTTTTCGATCCCGGGTTGGAGTTATCATGAATTTGAAAAAACCGTTGACCGTCGAAACCATCAGCCTAAACCTGAAGGGCAACACCAAGGAAGCCATTCTGGCTGAAATGGTGGACCTGCTGATGGCCTCCGGCCACATCCGCGACCGCGAAGCGGTGCTGAAAGCCGTTCTCGAGCGTGAAAAACGCATGAGCACCGGCATGCAGAACGGCATCGCCATCCCCCACGGCAAGACCGACAGCGTGGACTGCCTGGTCGCCGCCCTGGGCATCAAGCGGGGCGGCGTGGATTTCGGCGCGCTCGACGGCCAGGCCTCCAACATCTTTGTCATGACGGTTTCTCCCGACAGCCGCACCGGGCCCCATATCCAGTTCCTGGCCGAAATCAGCCGGCCGCTCAACGACCCGGCCGTGCGTTCCAAGCTGCTGGCCGCCACCACCCCCGACGAAGTCCTGCACCTGCTGATCGGCTGAGCCGGACGGAGGATCCGGCGTGTTCTCCACGGAGATCCAGTTCGTCGTTCAACTGGGGATCCTGATCGTCTGCACCCGCATGGGCGGCCACTGGCTGCGGCGCTGGCTGCATCTGCCCGGAGTGCTGGGCGAATTGATCGTCGGCATGCTGATCGGCCCGTACGCCCTGGGCCGGTTCCATTGGCCACTGATCGGCACGCTGTTCCCCCTCACGGCCTCCGGCTCTCCGGTCTCCCCTGAACTCTACGCCTTTTCCATCTTCGCTTCGATCATTCTGCTTTTCCTATCCGGCCTGGAAACCGATCTGTCCACGTTTCTGCGCTATTCGGTGGCGGGCACCGTGGTCGGCATCGGCGGCGTGGTGTTTTCCTTCTTCCTCGGCGCCGGCTGCGCGGTCTGGTTCGGTCTGGCCCAGACCTGGGTTTCCCCGCACGCCCTCTTTCTGGGCGCCATCGGCACGGCCACCTCGGTCGGCATCACGGCCCGCATCCTTGGCGAACGCCGCAAAATGGATTCCCCCGAAGGCGTCACCATCCTGGCCGCCGCCGTCTTCGACGATGTCCTCGGCATCATCGTGCTCGCCATCGTCGTCGGCATGGTGCGGGTGGAGTCGAATCTCGGCCCGTCGTGGTCCCACATCCTCTGGATTGCCGCCAAGGCGTTCGGGTTCTGGATCGGCGCCACCGCCCTCGGCCTTCTGCTCGCCCGCCGGTTCTCGCATTTTCTCAAGCACTTCAAGAGCGCCCAGGCCATCGCGGCCCTGGCCCTCGGTTTTGCGCTGCTCCTCGCCGGCCTGTCCGAAATGGCGGGCCTCGCCATGATCATCGGTGCCTACATCATGGGCCTCTCCCTCTCCCGCACCGACCTCGTCCAGGTCATCCAGCGCGAAATCGAAGGCCTCCACAACATCCTCGTGCCCGTGTTCTTCGCCACCATGGGCATGATGGTGAATTTCGAAATGGTCCTCCCGTTGTTCAAGATCGGCGTTGTCTATTCGGTGCTGTCGATCATCAGCAAGGTCGCCGGCTGCGGCCTGCCCGCCCTGTTCTGCGGCTTCAACTACCACGGCGCCGCCCGCATCGGCGTCGGCATGCTGCCCCGCGGCGAAGTCGCCCTCATCGTGGCCGGCATCGGCCTCACGTCCGGCGCCATCGGCCAGGACATCTTCGGCCTTGCCATCTTCATGACCGTTGTCACCACGCTGCTCGGCCCCATCCTCCTCTCCGCCAGTTTCGAGAATCCCGCCCCCGGCCTGCGCCATCCGGACGTCATCGCCAAAAGCCAAAGCCGGACCCTGCTCCTCACCTTCCCGTCCCCCGACATGGCTGACTTCATGGTCTCCCGCATCGTCCGGGCCTTCCGCCAGGAGGAGTTCTATGTTTACCGCCTCACCCCCGAAGAACGCACCTACCACATCCGCAAGGACGATATTTTCTTCATCCTCGAATGCGAGGGCCGCGACATCCGCCTGTCCACCCCCGTCCAGCACGAGACCCTGGCCCGCCTCATGGTCGCCGAAGAAATGCTGACCCTGCGCAGCATGCTCCACCTTGCCCAGGCCGATGGCGGCCTGGCCATGCTCGAGCAGGATCTGGTCGCCAGCCTGTTCCGGGGCAACACCGGCGACTTCACCCCGTAAGTGTCCAAGGAGAAACCATGAAAGCCTTCTATCTTTTCGTCCTGACCCTGCTGGTGGTGGTTGCGGCTGGTCCGGTCCGGGCGCAGGAACCGCCGGCCACCAATGCGCCGCTGGCCAAAGGCGATGCCCTGCTGGTGCGCATCGATGGCCTCGGCGGCGGCCTGCCGGAATACCGCGAAATCGTCGACAGCGATGGCAATATTGAGCTGCCCTTCATTGGTCTCATTCCTGCTGAAGGCAAATGGCCAGCCGCTGTTGCCGCCCAAATGGCTGCCGCCTATTCCAATGCCGGCATATCGACATCCGCCACAGTAGCAATAAGTTATGTCATGCATTTTCCCCAGCCTCCCGCCCGCACAAACTTGGTCCGGATTCGAGATCCCCGGCAACCGGTCCCGGCACAGCCCGAGCTCAAATAACCAATTTTCACTATTTTTCGATTTCGCTCTTTTTCGCTAGCTTTTGCTTATAACGCTTTGCTAGCCTGTTCCCGAATATTTCAACAGACGCTGTTGAAATTCCCTTATGAAAATCGGTTACGGGTCCCGGTTATTCAATCGCTTTAGTTCCTCGTTGGCTCTCCTCGCAACGGGGCTCTATACCCTTGCGGCGCCCGTCCGCATCCAAGCCACGGAAACTTTTGCTCATCGCGGCGGATATTTCCTCGCCCCCGAAAACACCTGCGCCGCCTTCCGCCAATGCGCCGGCAAAACCGACGGCGTGGAATTTGATGTCCACGTTACCGCCGACGGCGAACTGGTCGTCATCCATGATGACACCGTCAATCGCACCACGTCCGGCTATGGCCCCGTGACCAACGTGGCGGACCTGACCTTGGCGGAATTGAAAACACTGGATGCCGGCGCCCCGTTTTCGCCCTACTATGCCGGCGAACGCATTCCAACGCTGGCGGAAGCCCTGCGCGCCGTACCCTCCGGCTTGAAAATCCTGATCCATCGCAAGACGGGCAGCCCGGAAAGCATTCTGGCGGCCGTCCGGGCCGAAAACGCCGTGTCCAATACCACCATCTATTGCGACACACTGGAATTCCTGGATGTCGTTCATCAGTTGGAACCCGGCTTGCCGCTGTGCGCGGGCGGCGGGGATAATCTGGGCACCAACGGGTTGAACGCCATCAAGCACCGGGGCTTCGACTACATCGGCTGGGCCACCAATTATGTGACCCCTGAATTTGTCGAACGCGTCCATTCGTGCGGCTTGAAAATCCAAATTGCCACCGAAGGCGCCCAGGCCATGCCCTATTTGGACATGGGTGTTGACCGCCTGCTGGTCGCCTCCCCCTGGCTGGGCAAGTTGTTGACAGATAACACGCCGTCGCCGCCCGTCCAGCTTGCGCGGGATCTCCGGGCTTATTGGAAACTCGACGACGGCCTGGAAGAGCCGTTTTCCCTGACCAATGAGGATGTCGAATCCATCAGTGCCGGCCGCCTCTTCGGCTATGGTTCGCAACCCTCCTGGATTGCCGGACCCGAGGCCCGGGCCGGGGGCGCCCTCCGGTTCGACGGCATCAACGACTACGTCAAGATTCCAACCAATGCCGCCCTGAACATCGGCACCAACGCCGTCACGCTTTCCTTGTGGGTGAAATTGACCACGCTGCCTTCCGCCCTCACCAATGGGTATGCCGCGATCTACGACGACCGCGATGTGGACGCCTATTGCATGTACCTCGACCGCGCCGCCGCGGAGTTGCGCTTCAAGGTGACCGATTCCGCCACCTATGCCGCCCGGCCGGGAATTCCCGAAGCCCTGCTGCAGACCGGCGTCTGGCACCATGTCGTCGGCGTGTTCAATGGCTCCGCCAGCCCCGTCGCCGGCCAAGCCTTGATCTTCCTGGATGGCCGCTTTGTCGATCTGCACACCGGCGGCGATTGGTGCGGCTCCCGCGGCTTGACCAACTCCGTGCGCCCGGGCCAGTCGGCCGCCATCGGCCGCAACGGCCTGGAAAACAACTACTACTTCGCCGGCGATGTCGACGATATCGCCGTCTGGGCCCGCGGCCTGTCACCGGCCGAAATCCGCCAGGTCTACGCCGCCGGCACCAACGGCCTGCCCCTTGAACACAGCGTCATGACCCTGTGGATTTCCAACGTCTACCCCGATCCCGTCACCTCCGAAATGCACATCGATGTATGCGTCGACCACGGCTCGCTGGAAACCAACCAGACTCTCCGGCTCCGGGGCGCCAACCGCGCCAACGATTCATATATTGATCGCGCCCCCTTGACCGGCGGCCATGGCCATGCGAGTGATTACAGAATTCCGGCCGGCGCCTTTTCCAACGGCAATGGCTCCGGCCTGGCGGCCCTGGATGACACCCCGGCGCCGTCGTTCTTCCGGGTTTCCATGCCCTGATTGCAATAATCCCCAAAAAAAGCGTGCCGCCCGCGCCGGCGGTACGCTATGATTCCATTTTTATGACGTGGCCGACCATCCGGGAACTGCTTGCGGCGCGGCGCCAGCCGACGCTCTCGCTGGAATTCTATCCGCCCAAGGACCCCCTGGGCTTCGGCATCCTCGGCGGCTCCATCGAGCGCATGCGCCCCGTCCATCCCGATTTCGTCACCTGCACCTATGGCGCCGGCGGCTCCTCCCGCGAATTCTCCTTCGCCGCCTGGGAACTCCTCGCCCGCATGGGCTTCACG
>CAZMOR010000150.1:0-46502 GCA_964567795.1 uncultured Verrucomicrobiota bacterium | reverse complement strand
ATCCTGGATTTCCAGGTTGCCTTTGCCCGCCAGATTCTCGGGCACGACAACGTGGTGATTCTGTGCGACCGGCAAACGCTGAAAGACCTGGCCCCGGAACTGCCCGCGGATGTCCTTCTTTATGCGCCCATGCGCGACATTTGGATTCGCGACTATTCCCCGGTCATCCCCGCGGCGCCCGTGCTCTGGCGCTATTCGGCTGCCGCCCAGGCCGGCAACCCGCATGATGCGGACTGGGTCCAGGAGGGTTTCGTCCGTTTCGCCGGCAAACTGGGGCTTTCATTCCGCCGCAATTCCTGGATCCTCGACGGCGGCAATGTCGTCTGGGACGATTCCGGCCAAGCTATCGTTTCGGACCGATTTTTGACCGACAATCATTTGGACCGGGCCGAAGCCGACGCCATCCTGCGCGAGCAGCTGGGTGCGTCCCGGGTGGCGATCCTGCCCGCCGATCCGGAAGACCGGCTCGGGCATGCCGACGGCATGGTCGCATGCATTGCCTCCAACGTGGTGGCCGTCACCCGGTATGGAGGTGAATTTCAAGCGGCCGTGGAACACGCGCTCCGCTCCGCATTTCCCGGCGTCCGGATCGTGGAACTGGAAACGGAATTTTCTTCCGCGGCGTATGACCCCGCGTTCGGATCCGCCCAGGGCGTCTATGTCAACGCCGTCGTCACGGATCGCTTTCTATACCTCCCCGTGTATGGAACCGCAGCCGATGACCGGGCATTGGCGCAGGTCAGCGCCGCAACCGATCGGAAAGTGATTCCCGTGAGCGCCGGCAACATCGGCAAGTTGGGCGGCAGCGTTCGTTGCCTGTGCAGTCAGATGGAAGGCGCGAATGCGCGCATTCTGATCGCCGCCGCGCGCCGGGATTAAGGCGGCGCCCCGGCCGGGTTTGCGGCATCCAGCGTGGCATACGCCTTGAGCAGGTCGCGCACGAACCCAAAGCCGATCCGCGGCATCCAGTATTCGCTGACCTCGACCACAACAGCATCCCGGCCGCGGACCTGCGCCAGCAAATCCAGCTGCTGTTTATCCAACGGAAAGTCTTTCCCCTGGGGATAGGCATATTGCCGGTTGTAGTAATAGTAGGTATCGCGCTGCCGGTAGAGCCGGTGCTGGTCCATGAAATTCGTCAGGGTGAAGATAAAGCTGTCGCCGATCACCAGCAGATCCGGATCCGTGCGGCCGGGCAGGATCCGGACCACGGGATGGATCTGGGGTCCGGCAAAAGAACGGCAGGACCAAAGATTAAGTAATTCGCCCAGATCGTTGTCCGCCCCCACAATGGTCCGGTTGGTCACCGCCCCGTCAATGACCACGGCCGGCAGCTCTTTCCGCGTCAGCTCACGCAGCCGGTCCATGAGTTCGGCCACCACCCGGGCCGCCCCGTAATCGTTCCAATGCGTGCCGCCCTTGCTGAACAGCATCGGCGTGCCGGGCTCGGCCTTCCACCGCAGAAAAAGCTCATGGGCGTCGATCAGGTTCACCCCATCGGCCTGGAGGAGCGGCACCATGTTTTCGTAGTTGCTGCGCCGGCCGGGCCGGCCGGCCACATCGGCCTCCGGCGGCAGGAATTCCGGATAGATTTCCGCCTTGCTGGGGGCAATCACCAGCAGGAAGGCAACACCATCGGCCGCCAGGCGGTCCTGCAGCCGCCGGGTCGAGGCGCTGATGTCCCGCAATTCCGCACCGGGGCGCTTTCCGTTGGCATTGTAGGCCTCCAGATAGGCGTTCTCGTACAAAACACGGTCGCGGCCCATGCGGACCTGCGTGCCGCCGCGCACGGGCAGTTCACGGAACAGGGAATAGCGCAACTGATTGGCTGTCCGCACCAGAACCCCCCGCCCGCCGATGTTCTGGTTCAACCAGGTGTCGAACCCCGACTGCAAGGTTCCCTGCCACCAGGCCGACAAGCCCAGCGGCGGGCGCGCAGCCGGCGTTTCCACCCCCGCCAGTTTGTAATCCGGCGGGAACCCGGTCAGCATCTGGAACAACGGCAAGGCCAAAAAGAGGCAAAAGACAACCGCCGCGAAGAGGAGGAGTTTTTTCATCGCGTCAGAACCTGAAATAGATGAACGGATTGAAGCTGCTCGTGGCCAGCGCCGCCGCTGACCAGATCAACAGCACCAGGGCGACCGCCAAGCGATTGGCCGCTTGCCAGACCGTGGCGGTTGCCGGTTCCAGCCGCATGAAATCGAAGGCTCTGGCTTTCAGGGCCGGACCGAAACACAGCCCGGCGGCCACCAGCAGCGTGAGCAGATGACGCCGGCCGAATTCCGGCAAGGTCGCCGGCGCCTGACCGGGCATCAGGTTCAACATGTTCCCCATGTAGGCCATGGCATGGGCCAGCGAATCCGCCCGGAACAAAACCCAGCTGAACAGAACCAGGATGAATGTTGCCGGAATGCCGATCCACGCCGGAGCCTGTGCCACACGGGTGTTTTTGAACAATTTGTCCAGGCACAGGAACAATCCATGGAAGGCGCCCCAGGCGACAAAGTTCCAGGCCGCGCCATGCCAGAATCCCGAAACCAGGAACACAAACCACAGGTTGAAATACGTGCGCAGGAGCCCCTGCCGGTTGCCCCCCAGCGGAATGTACAGGTATTCCCGCATGAAATTCGAAAGCGAGATGTGCCACCGCCGCCAGAATTCCGTGATGCTGCGCGAAATGTAGGGGCGGTTGAAGTTCTCCAGAAACTCAATGCCCAGCAGGCGGCCAAGTCCGATGGCCATGTCCGAGTAGCCCGAGAAGTCGAAATAGATCTGGAAGGCGTACGCCAGGATCCCGATCCACGCCCAGCCGCAGGACAACGTGCCGGGCGCCGCGCCAAAGGCGGCATCGGCCACTTCCGCCATGGTATTGGCGACCAGGACCTTTTTCCCGAGCCCCTGGGCAAAACGCAGGATGCCCGTGTAAAACCGCTCGCGGGTGTGATCCCGCCGGATCAATTGCAGGGCCACGTCGTGATACCGCACGATCGGCCCCGCGATCAACTGCGGGAAAAGGGTCACGTACAGCAGATAATCCACCGCATTGCGCGCCACTTGCGCCGTTCCGCGGTAAACATCCACCAAATAGCTGACCTTCTGGAACGTGAAAAACGAAATGCCGATTGGCAGCGCCACCGCCACCCAGGACAATTCGGTTGCACCGACATGCACCCGCCAGGCGTTCACGTTGGCCACGAAGAAATTGGCATACTTGAAATACAGCAGCAGCCCGATGTTCATGACCACCGCCAAACCGAGGATGAGATGCCGGATGCGTTCCGGTCGCTTGCCGGCCGGCAGTTCCCGGCTCAGTAGATAATCCGCCAGGCTCGAGAGGCACAGGACGATGACAAACCGCGGCGCCCCCCAGGCATAGAAGAACAAGCTGGCCGCCAACGCCACCCCGTTCCGAAACCGGTTGGGGCACAAATAGTATGCCGCCAACGTCACCGGCAGGAAAATGAATAGGAATGTGAGGGAACTGAAAACCATAGCTGCACACGATGCCGAATCCGCCCACCCTTCGACAAGCCGGAAAAGGTTGCGGCCGGCGTTTCCGGCAAAGCAACCTTAGGGACTCTCTTTCCACAAACGGCTCAGGGGATCCGTTTTCGCAAGCGGTTCCCCCTGGCCATCGACCAACGTTCCGTCATTCCGCATGATCCAGCGCGTTTGGCCGTCTTCCATTTCGCAGCAGTACCACCCGCGTCGCTCAAGCAGGAATGTAAGCCGCGTTCCTTTTTTCACAAAGGGCCGCGGCCAGAAAGCCCAGAGGGAAGGCTGCCGGAACACCCGCGTTTTCCCCCGGTCGGCGCGGACCCAGACCGGACCCGTGCTCCGGACCGGGGGCAACGTCTTTACCACGTTGCGATAGACCCGGTAGGCCAGCACATCCAGGGATTCCCCGCAGGAGTTCTGCCATATCCGGAAAAGCAACAAGGGAATGTCCATGGGATCAATGGTCAGTGGCAGCGCGATGTTGCGCGACCGGGTGTCTGCGCTCCACAGCAGAACATCATCCCGCATGGAGCGCATTTCCACATGGGTGGCCAGGCCGATGGAAGAGAAAACCACCGCATACAGGCGCCCATAGCCACGCGTGATGCCCAAAACGTAGGCGTCGGCGTTCAGGTCCTCGTCCGCGGTCTTGATCCAGGACCGGAACGTCGTGGTATCCTGTTCGGCCCCGCCCAGCAAGTCCTCCAGATCCAGGAAGCTGGTCAACCCGATCAGATCCAGTTTGCGGACTGTTGCGGCAAACTGCTTCAGATGCCCCCGCGGACTCGGGGATTCGGGTGGAATCAGCCGGCGATCCAGTGCTTGCATGTCCACATCTTCGAAATCGCGAACACAGAAATGCTGATAAAAGGCGATCCGGCAAACCTGGGCCTTTTCCAGGTTCTGCGCCTTGAGAACCCGGGAGGCGAAAGGCAGAATGGCCACCCGGCGCGGGGAGCGGCTGAAGAATTCCGGGGTTACCGTGTAATCCGGCTCCAGAAACCGGACCTGATAGGCACGATGGGTGGCACAACCGCTCAGGAGCATCAGCACGAGTGCTGCCCGCCATATGATCCCGCCTGATTTCCGGAAGTCTTTCACTTCTCTATGGATATTAGGTTCGCCCCCCCTTGTCCGCAAGGCGCATTCCGCGTTCCGTTCTCGTGCGCCTTTTCCTTGCGAATCCGCGCTTTCGGCCCGGACGCCGGGGCACCCGGGAGGGACCACCGGCCTCCGCGGCAATTCCAACCCAGCCGGCCGGGTATATTTTAGGTTTCATGAAAACGGTTTAACGTTTTTAACAGATAAGTCTTGCCCTCTCCCCGACTGGAAATGAAGATATGCGCGTTATGTCGACTCGTCGTTGCAGAATTGCCGTCGGTTCCGACCACGGTGGTTATGAATTGAAAGAACAGGTGGCCGCCTGGCTCAAGGAGCAGGGGCACAACGTGACTGACGTCGGCACCCATTCCAAGGATGCCGTGGACTATCCGGTTTTCGCCGCCGCGGTGGCCCGGGCCGTTGCCGCGGGTCGTTGCGATCTTGGCATCATGGTTGACGGCGCCGGCATTGGCTCGGCCATGTCCGCCAACAAGATCCCCGGCGTGCGGGCGGCGGCCTGCTACAACGAGGCGTTGGCTAAGAACTCCCGCCAGCACAATGGCGCCAATGTCCTGACCTTGGGGTCCGGCCAGACGAATTTTGAACAGGCGAAAGCCATCGCGGATGTCTTCATCGCCACGGAATGCACCGAAGAGAGGCACCTTCGGCGCGTGCAAATGATCAAGGACCTCGAGAGCGGCCGCGCGGGCTCCCCCGTCATGGCCGCCATAAAGGAGATGAAATTGGAACTGAGCCCCCAAGATGTCGCGCGCATCGCTGAACGCGTGAAACAGATCGTCGGTGGTGGCAGCCCGGCCGGTGCGGCCGCCGGAGGCAACCTCCCCCCCGCCCAACTGGCCCGCTTGATCGACCACACGATCTTGAAACCCGAAGCGACCCAGGCGGATGTGAAGAAACTGTGCGAGGAAGCCCTCAAGCACAATTTCTTCAGTTGCTGCGTCAATTCCTCGTGGGTGCGCTACGTCGCCCAGATCCTGCGCGGCTCGTCCGTCAAGGTCTGCGCCGTCGTCGGGTTCCCCCTGGGCGCGGCCGCGCCTGAAATCAAGGCGCTGGAAGCCCGGCGCGCCATCCGCGAAGGCGCCAAGGAAATCGACATGGTCATCAATGTCGGCCTGGTGAAATCCGGCGACTGGGATGCCGTCACCCGCGACATCCGGGCGGTCTCCGAGGCGTGCAAGGACGGCGGCGCCCTCCTCAAGGTCATTTTGGAAACTTGCCTGCTAACCAAGGACGAAATCGTCAAGGCCTGCGAGGCGTCCATGCGCGCGCGCGCCGACTACGTGAAGACCTCCACCGGCTTCAACAAGGGCGGCGCCACGGCCGAGGACATCGCCCTGATGGCCCGCACGGTCGCGCCCAAGCGCCTCGGCGTGAAGGCGTCCGGCGGCGTTCGCACCTATGCCGATGCCATGCTGATGATCCGCAACGGAGCGACCCGCGTGGGATCGTCCAACAGTGTAAAAATGATGGAAGAAGCCGCGGCCGCCTGCGGCGGAAAGTAAAGGAGCTCCCATGGCCGAACTCAGAACCTACATATTCATCGACAGCCTGCAGCCGCAGTTTGCCTCGTTCCTGGCGACCGTGGCCCGCGGCTACCTGCCCGTGGCCGGCCAGGCCGCGCTGTTCGTGGAAATCTCCCCGGGCATCGCCATCAACCAGGTCACCGACGTGGCGCTCAAGTCCACCCGCGTGACTCCGGGCATGCAGATTGTCGAACGCCTGTACGGCATGCTGGAGATCCATTCGGATTCCCAGGCGGATGTCCGCCAGGCGGGCGCCGCCATCCTGAAGGACCTCGACCTGACGGAAGACCAGCGCATCAAGCCCAAGGTCTATTCGTCCCAGGTCATCCGCAACATCGACGACCACCAGACGATGCTGATCAACCGCATGCGCCACGGCAACATGATCACCCGCGGGCAGTCCCTGTTCATCATGGAAGTCGCCCCTGCCGGGTATGCCGCCCTGGCCGCCAATGAAGCCGAGAAGGCCGCCAACATCAATGTGCTGGAGGTCATCACGTTCGGCAGTTTCGGCCGCATCTGGCTGGGTGGCGAAGAACGCGACATCGCTGTCGCCTACCGCGCCGCCGAGGCCGCGATCGAGGCCGTCACCGGCCGCGCCGACAAGTAAATCCGCATTTAAAAAGAAACAACAACAACAAGAGGTACGAAAATGGCAGATGCATTGGGAATGATTGAAACCCGTTCCTTCCCCGCCACGGTGGAAGCTGCGGATGCGATGGTCAAGGCCGCCAAGGTCGAACTGGTCAGCTACGAGAAGACGGGCGGGGGCTTCACCTCCGTAATCGTGCGTGGCGATGTTGCCGCGGTCAAGGCCGCCTGCGACGCCGGCCAGATCGCCGCCGGCCGCGTCGGCGAAGTGGTCGCCGTCCATGTGATCGCCCGCCCCCACGCCAACGTGGATGCCACGCTCCCGCTGGGCCGCGCCCCGGCCAAGGGCGCCAAGTAAGGCGCTTCCCATCGGTGGAGGCCGCCGGTTCCGCCCGGCGGCTTCCGCCAACCCTTTTCTATATATCGTTTTCTGGAGGCAGCATGAATCTCGGCAAAGTCGTCGGTACCGTCGTTTCCACCCGCAAGGAACCCGTTCTGGACGGGATCCGCTTCCTCCTCGTCCGGCTTGTGGATACCGATGGCAAGGAGACCTCCTCGTTTGTCGTCGCCGCCGACGCCATGGGCGCCGGTCCGGGCGAAATGGTCCTGACGGCCGCCGGCTCCTCCGCCCGCCAGACCACCATGACGGACAAAAAACCCGTCGACAACGTCATTATGGCCATCGTTGACACCTGGGAAGTCAACGGCGAAACCAAGTATACGAAATAGTCCTCTGAGCTGCGCGGTCGCCGGCCGCGCCACCCGCAGGAGATGCCATGAAATTGACCGACCAAGACATTGAAGCCATCGCGCGGCGGATTGCCGGCGATCTGCGCGGCTCCCCCGCTCCGGCCCCCTCCGCCGCACCGGCACCGGCCCCCACTGCGCCCGCCAGCATCGCCGACGGCGCCCTGGGCGTTTTCAAGACGGTCGATGAAGCCGTTGCCGCGGCCAAGGCCGCTTTCCCGATCTTTTCCAACTTGTGCCTTTCCAAGCGCGGCCAGATCATTGAAAGCATCCGCGCGGTCATGCGCGAGAATGCCACGGCCCTCGCCAAGGCGGCGTTTGATGAAACCGGGTACGGGCGTTTCGAGGATAAAATCCAGAAGAACCAGTTGGTGATTGAAAAAACCCCCGGCACCGAAGACCTGCCGCCGACCGCTTGGACGGGCGACCACGGCCTGACGTTGATGGAGCCCGCTCCGTTCGGCATCATCGGCGCCATCACGCCGACCACGAATCCGACCTCCACGATCATTTGCAATGCCATCGGCATGCTGGCGGCCGGCAATGTCGTTGTTTTCAACGTGCATCCCTCCGCCCGGCAGTGCTCCGTCCAGACCGTGGCCTTGCTCAACAAGGCCATCGTCGCCGCCGGCGGACCCGTAAACGCCGTTGTTTGCGTCGGTGAATCCTCCCTTGAATCGGCGGGGCAGTTGATGAAGCATCCCGGAATCCGCGTGCTGGTGGTCACCGGCGGCGGCGGCGTGGTCAAGGCCGCCATGTCCAGCGGCAAACGCGCCATCTGCGCCGGCCCCGGCAACCCCCCCGTCGTGGTGGATGAAACGGCCGACATCGAAAAGGCGGCTTCGGACATCGTGCTCGGCGCCTCCTTCGACAACAACATGATCTGCGTCGAGGAAAAGGAAACGGTGGTCGTGGCCTCCGTGGCCGACAAGCTCATCCAGGCCATGCTCCGGAACAACGCGGTGTTGATCGACAAATCCAAGATCCCCGCCATGGAACAGGTCATTTTCTCCAAGATGGCCGGGCCGCGCGGCCATGCGGAAATCAACCGCAAGTGCATCGGCCAGAATGCGGACAAAATCCTGTCCCAAATGGGAATTTCCGCCCCCTCCACCACCCGCCTGGCCATCGTCGAGGTGCCGGAGGACCATCCCCTGCTTTGGACCGAGCAAATGATGCCGGTGATGCCGATCTGCCGCGTGCCGAACGTGGATTATGCGATCGACATCGCCCTGCAGATGGAGGGTTTCAACTACCACACCGCGCTCATGCACTCCCGCAATATCGACAAGCTGTCCAAGATGGCCCGGCAGTGCAACTGCTCCATTTTCGTCAAGAATGGCCGTTCGCAGGCCGGTCTCGGCTTCGGCGGCGAGGGCTATACCTCCTTCACCATCGCCTCGCCCACCGGCGAAGGGCTCACCACCCCGCGCAGTTTCTCCCGTTGGCGCCGCTGCGCAATGATTGATCACTTCCGGATCGTTTAATGAAATCCCAGCCCGCATTTGCATCGGTTGAATTCAATAGCGTGCCGGTCGGCCTGTTTGCCGCCGACGCCCTGCTGAAGAAATCGCCCATTTCCATGATTCGTTCCGGCACCATTGGTGCCGGCCGTTTCCTCATCCTCCTGGCCGGCACCACGGCTTCCGTCGCCGAGGCCCACGCCGAGGCCCTGTTCCATGGCGGCCTGCAGGTCTCGGACGACGCCTTTCTGCCCGATATCCACCCCGCCCTTTATGACGCCATCCTCGGCAATGTCCGCAAAATGGGCGAAGGGCCGATCTGGATCCTGGAAACCCCCACGGTTTCCTGCAACATCCAGGCGGTTGAACGGGCCATGAAAGGCGTGCCCGTCGAACTGCTCGAATTCCGCGCCGGCGATCCCCGCATGGACGGCCGCGGCCTGGCCATCCTGCAGGGCAACCTCTACGACATCGAAGCCGCGCAGGACATCGCCTTGGCGGCCCTGGAAACCCGCGGCATCCCGGCCCAGCACCGCGTGCTCACCGCACCCCACGAGGCGCTGCTGCAGCAGATTTCCATCTCCACCCGTTTCGACCTGGCCAAGCCGCTTGCCCTCGAATGAGAAACTGCGTCCTAGAACGCCAAGGAAACCGTATGTTGCTCGGAAAAGTCATTGGAACCGTGGTCTCCACCCAGGTCTATAAGGGCCTGGAGGGCGTGCCGATGCTGCTGGTCCAGCCGCTGGCCAAGGATGGCGCCGAAAAAGGGGCGCCGGTGGTCTGTGCCGATGGCACCCGCATGGCCGGTCCCGGCGAATTGGTGTACTATGAGGGCGGCCGCGAGGCCGCGATGACCCTGAATCCCTGGTTTGTCCCCGTGGACCATGCGATCGTGGGCATCGTGGACGGCGTTGAAGCCCCGCAGTGGAAAGGCGGTCCCGCATGATCATCGGCCGGGTCATCGGCAACATCCACTCCACCATCAACCATCCGTTCTACGACGGGTGCAAGATGCTGGTGGTGGAACGGATTGAAATGGATGGCAAAGCCGCCTCCGGCTATCTCGTCGCGGTGGACCGCGCGGGCGCCGGTCCGGGCGAAACCGTGTTGATTCTCGATGAAGGCAATGGCGCGCGGCAAGTCCTGGAGTCCGCAGACGGGCCGGTGCGAAGTGTGATTGTGGGCATCGTGGACGATATCAATGTTGCGAAAACCCCGTGACCCCCACGGGGTTTTTGGTTCCAAGGGCAGAATAACAAATCAAAGCAGTCCGCGCCCGGCGCGGTAAAGAAAGAAGGCCAAAGATGAAAGCAGTCCTGATCATCCTGGATTCCGTGGGCATCGGCAGCGCTCCGGACGCCGCCGAATACGGCGACGCCGGCGCTTCGACCTTGCCGCACCTTGCGGCCGCCGCCGGTGGAGTCCAACTTCCCACGCTGCAAAAAATGGGTTTGGGCAACATCCCCGCGCTGCTTCACCTCCGCCCGGCCGAAAAAATCGAAGGCGTCCCGCCCGTCTCCAAACCCGAGTCCTCCTATGGCGCCATGCGTGAAATGTCCGACGGCAAAGACACCATCACCGGGCATTGGGAAATCGCCGGCCTCGAGGTGGATCCCGGCTTCCACAGCTTCCCCCCGGCGAATTCGTTCCCCCAAGACTTGATCGCGGCATTCGAACGGGAAACCGGCCGCAAACTCATCGGCAACAAGGCCGCCAGCGGCACGGCGATCATCGACGAGCTGGGACCCGAACACATGCAAACCGGGGCCTTGATCTGCTACACCTCGGCCGACAGCGTCTTCCAGATCGCCGCCCACGAAAAGGTCGTGCCCGTTCCCGAATTGTATCGCTATTGTGAAATCGCCCGGCGCCTGTGCGATCCCCTGCGCGTGGGCCGCGTCATCGCCCGCCCCTTCATCGGCCAGCCCGGCGCCTTCAAGCGCACGGAGAACCGCAAGGACTTCGCCTATCTGCCCAGTGAACCGACCATCCTGGAACGGCTCACGGCGAAGGGCATCCCCGTTTACGCCGTCGGCAAGATCGAGGATATCTACTGCCACCGCGGCATCACGGAATCCATCCATACCGGCAACAACGCGGATTCCCAGGCGCTCGTTGAAAAATGGACCAAGGAAAAGAAGTCCGGTCTCATCGTCGCGAACTTCATCGACTATGACATGGTCTATGGCCATCGCCGTGATCCCAAGGGCTATGCCCGGAGCCTGGAACTGACGGACAAATGGCTGGCGGGCTACCTCCCGCTCCTGTCCGCCGACGACATGCTCATTATCACGGCTGATCACGGCAATGATCCGACCTTCAAGGGCACCGACCATACCCGGGAATACGTGCCCCTGCTGGTCTACCGCCCCGGCGAGCCCGGTGAATCCCTCGGCATCCGCCGCGGTTTTTACGACATCGCCCAATCCCTGGCCCAGTTTTTCTCGGTGCCGGCCATTCCACGCGGCGCTTCGTTCGTCTAGGTCCCCCGATTCAAAGGAGTTATTATGGTCCCGCAATGGATTATCGAAAAGAAGCGTGACGGCCATGCGCTCACGGCGGAGGAAATCCGCTTTTTCATCAATGGCTATACCAAGGGCACCATCCCTGATTACCAGATGTCGTCCATGGCCATGGCCATCTTCCTGAAAGGCATGACGCCCGAGGAGACGGCGGTCCTGACCGACACCATGATGCGTTCCGGCGCCATGGTGGATACATCGTCCATCAAGATCCCCAAAGTGGACAAGCATTCCACGGGCGGCATTGGCGACAAGGTCTCGCTGATCCTGGCGCCCCTTGCCGCGTGCGCCGGCCTGGCGGTGCCCATGATCTCCGGCCGGGGCCTCGGCATCACCGGGGGTACGCTGGACAAACTCGAATCCATTCCCGGATTCAACGTCAATCTCTCCGAAAAGCAGTTCATCGAGACCATCCACAAGTGCGGGTTTTCGATGATCGGCCAGACCGGCGAGATCGCCCCGGCGGATAAAAAATTGTACGCGCTCCGCGATGTCACCGGCACGGTGGCGTCGATCCCGCTCATCACGGCCTCCATCATGTGCAAGAAAATGGCGGAAGGCATTGATTCGCTCGTGCTCGACGTCAAATGGGGCACCGGCGCCTTCATGCGGACCATTGCCGACGCCACAGCCCTGGCCAAATCCATGGTGCGTGTCGGCAAGGCCATGAACAAGGGCATGGTCGCGTTGTTGACGGACATGAACCAGCCCCTGGGCCGGACCGCCGGCAACGCGCTGGAAGTGATCGAATCCATCGAATGCCTCCAGGGCAAGCACAACGGCGAAGACCTGATGAACATCACCCTGGCTCTGACCTCGGAAATGCTGGTTCTGGGCAAGAAGGCCGCCAACACGGTCGAAGCGCTGGGCATCCTGCAAAAGCACATCGATTCCGGCGCCGCCTTCGCGAAATTCAAGGAGATGGCCGCCATCCAGGGCGCCGACATCTCCACGCTTGACGATCTGTCCAAGCTGCCCAAGGCCGCGTTGGTCAAGCCCTTCCCCGCCCCTTCGTCCGGGTATCTGGCCAAGGTCGATGCCGAATCCATCGGCCGGGCCGTCCTGGTCCTCGGCGGCGGACGGCAGAAGACCGACGACAAGATCGACTACGGCGTCGGGACCTCCGGCCTGGCCAAGATCGGCGACAAGGTGGAACGCGGCCAGCCGCTGGTCGTGCTGCACGCCAATTCGCAGGAAAAACTGGCCCAGGCCACGACCTACATTGAACAGGCATTTGCCATCGCGGATACTCCGGTGGCGGCGCCCAAGCCGATTGTCGACCGCATCACGGGCTGAAGCCCAATCCCCACGAAGAAAAGGAAAACCATGATCAATCGCAAACCCCTGGAAGCTTCCCTCGCCGCCGTCAAGAAAGCCTTCCCCAAGGCAAAACCCCGCCTCGGCATGATTCTGGGCTCCGGCCTGAGCGAAATCGCCGAATCATTCGAACCCCTTGGCATCATGTCCTATGCCGACATCCCCGGCGTCGGCGCGGCCGGCGTCGCGGGCCATGCCGGCCGCCTCGTTTGGGGTAAATCCGCCGGCATCGAGACCTTCGTGTTCCAAGGCCGCCGGCACTACTACGAGGGCGTCGGCTGGGAAGCCGTCGCGACGCCCTTGTTCATCTTGAAGAGCCTGGGGGCCCAGGCGGTCTTCCTGACCAATGCCGCCGGCGGCACCAATCCCAAATGGAAACCCGGCGACCTGATGATCATCGACGATCACATCAACATGATGGGGGTCACTCCCCTTCTTGGTGCGCACGACCCGTTCTGGGGTCCCCGGTTCCCCGACCAGTCGTTCATCTATGACCGCAAGCTCCGCGCCGCCTTGGCACGCGCGGGCAAGAAGGCCCATGTCGCCCTGCGTCATGGCGTGTATTTCGCCGGGACCGGACCGACCTATGAAACCCCCGCGGAAATCCGCTCCTGGCGGACCTTGGGGGCCGATGCCGTCGGCATGAGCACCGTGCCCGAGGCAATGCTGGCCAATGCCTGCGGCCTGCGTGTCGTTGGCCTCTCCTGCATCACCAACATGGCCGCCGGCATCCTCAACCAGGCGCTGACCCATCAGGAGGTGTTTGAAACCTCGCAGAAAGCCATGGCCAGCATGAAAAAACTCATCCTCCAGTTCTGGAAGGAACTGGCCAGGGAAATTCAGTAGAGAAACGGAAAGGAATCCCGTCATGGCCAAAAGCATAAAAAAGGCATCCAAGAAGGCCGCCGCCGAAATGCAGTATCATGTGCATCTGAAACCCGACGATGTGGGCCGCTACGTCCTGCTCCCGGGCGACCCCGGCCGTGTTCCGCTCATTGCCTCGTTCTTCGACCATGCCAAGGAGATCGCATTCAACCGGGAATACCGCACCTGGACCGGCACGGTTGCCGGCATCAAGGTGTCCTGTTGTTCCACCGGGATCGGCTGCCCCTCCACCGCCATCGCGGTCGAGGAACTGATCAAGTGCGGCGCCGACACGTTCATCCGCATCGGCACCTGCGGGGCCCTGCAGCGTGAGGTGAAACTCGGCGACCTGTGCATCACGACCGGTGCGGTGCGCGAAGAAGGAACCACCCGCCAATACGTGCCGCTTTCCTACCCCGCCGTGGCGGATCTGGATGTCACCCTGGCCCTGCGCCAGGCCGCGAAGAACCTGAAAATCCCCGCCCATACGGGCATTGGGCATTGCAAGGACGCCTTCTTCATCGAGGACAAGGATATTCCGATCCGCGAGGAAATCGAAGCCAAGTGGAACGCATGGTACAAGTCGAATGTCATCTCCACTTCGATGGAATCCGCCGCGTTGTTCGTTGTGTCCAGCATCCGCCGCGTCCGCGCCGGTGAAGTACTGGCCACGATCGGCCTGACCTACGATGACGCCCCGATCATTGCCAAAGTCGGCGTGGAAGAAGCCATTCGCACGGCGATCGAGGCCATCAAAATCCTCGACAAGCAAAACCGGTAATTTCCGGAACCAGGAATGCCGCAGGGCCGCCCGGAAACGGGCGGCCTTTTACTGCGCCCAAAAATCCGCCAGCGCAGCCAGTTCTGCCGTGGTTTTGATGACGCGCCCCCCGCGGAATTCCGGGCGCCATTTCCCGCCGGTCCGGAGGCGGGCACGGTACAGCGTGGCATGGGAAATACGCGGCGCCCGGGCGCCCGGACTGCCGATCCGCTCAGCTCCGCGCCGGACATTGTCGCTCATCCACGCCGGCAGACGGGCGGCGTAGTCATTCCGGGCCACCTCACCGACATGGCAGGCCAACGCCCGGCGCAACCGGTCCAGGTGGCGCCGGCCCGCGGCCACCATCAGGTTGGGCCGGGCCAGCGGATGCCAATACTCGGTTTCCACCACGTGATAATCCCCGCCAGCCGCATCCATGGCAGACCGCCCCAGGCCGTGCGTCGCCCGGTGTGTCGGATGTCCATCCTGCGCATGCGGCATCAAGATCAAGTCCGGAGCCTTCTTTTTCAACCAGACCGCCAGTTCTTTTTCGGAACGGGCGGAATTCAAAAAGTGCAGTTGGAAACCGAGCGTGCGACAGGCCGCCCGGAGTTCCCGCCGGCGCGCCGGCTGGCGTGCCCGGAGACTCCCCAGCGTCGCCGGAATCACCCATACGGAAAACCCGCACTCCTCCTGCAACCGCAACGGCAGCAAGCCGATGATGCTCTCATCGTCGGGATGCGGCGCCAGAATCAATGCGACTTTGCTCATGCCAACCTGTTCCCGCAAGCGGGTGTTAGGATTCATCGTTTCTGCAACGGTTGCAATTTCACCCCAATGGGGTATTTTTAACAAGTTAATACCAATGCGACTGGTACTTTACAACATGCGCTATGCCACGGGGACGGGATTCAAGTTCCACCTGCCTTTCCCGTTCGGTGGTTTTTTCCGGAAAACCGACCGGAATCTGCACTCGTTGATCCGGTTTTTCCGCGAACAGAAGGCGGACATCCTCGGCCTGGTGGAAATTGATTCCGGATCCTATCGCACCGGCCACCGCAGCCAGGCGGAAACCATCGCCCGCCGTTTGAACAAGCGCCCCTTCTGCCGCGCAAAATACAATTACCAGTCCTGGTGGAGCCGGCTGCCTGTTTTACGCAAGCAAGCCAATGCGTGCCTGTCGGAATATTCCGTCATCCGGGAGCGCACCCACTTCCTCCGCAAGGGCGTCAAGCGGCTGGTCATGGAACTGGAACTTGAAAATGTGGTCATCTTCATCGTGCATCTCGCGCTGGGGCGCCGTTGCCGCGCCGCGCAGTTGAAGGATTTGGCCCGGTTGGCCCGCAATGCCCGCAAACCCTATCTGATCGCGGGCGATTTCAATGCTTTTGCCGGCAAGGTGGAATTGCGCGACTTCATGGCCGATTTGAGCCTGTCCAGCGCCAACCTCCAGGACCTGCCCACGTTTCCCAGCCGGTCCCCCCGCTGGCAGTTGGATTTCATCCTTCACAGTCCGGAAATCCACGTCACGCATTTCGAAGTGGCGCGCAACGTCCGCCTGAGCGACCATCTGCCCTTGATTTGCGACTTCGTGGTCCAGCCCCCGGCCCGGCCGGCCAGCGCTTGAAGCAGCAGTTGCGCCAGCCGGGGATCCGCGCTAGGATGTTCCGTCGTAGGAGACCCCAACCATGAGAGCGTTCCCGGCATTCCTGACCATCACTCTGCTGGCCCTCAACCCGGCCTTCGGGGATATCCAGACAGACTGGGCATATCATGCCATCGGCAGCAGCACCCGGACCACGGAACAAGTCCCCGGCGAAAACATGACCTTCCTGGCCAATGGTTCCGAACAGGTGAATGACAATGACACCGTGACGCTGTACGTCCTGACCGCCCACGATTTCGCCGGAGACATGGATGAACAGATTTATGTCCGCTGGTGGGACGGCTACATGTCCCATTGGATCATGGGTTCCTGGGTTAAAAACCTGAAACTGGCCCCGCAGCCGGATGGCCCCAGCCTGCGCGGTTTGCCGGTGGATGGACCGGTGGCCGTTGATCTCTGGAAAATCGAAATTCCCTCCCGGATCACGCAGCCGGGTGACAATTTCTATGCGATTCAGTTGAAGGGGTGTACGCCGGATTCCTCCGAGGAACGCTATCTTTTGAGCCGGCCCGGAGGAGATTTCTCCCAGACGAATAACTTCGGCCAGATTTGGTCGGCATCGGAAGAATTTGACGGCCAGGATTGGAAGGTTCAAATCCAGCCTTGAGCCGGTTCCAGGCCCTGAAAATCTGCAAAATCGGCCTCTCCCGCCTTGACTTTCCGTCCATTTCCCCGGCAAAGTGATACAAATCGGAGGAAGCATGGACCGGCCTGCACGTCGCAAAGTGGATCAATCGTTGCAATATCGCTGGGGCATCGTGGGCGCCATTCTTGCGGTCGCCGGCTTGATCTGGTTTTCGCAGACCGGAATCCTGAAAAACACGTTGGAAAACCAGGAAAATCCCAACGTGAAGATCGTTTGCCCCCGGTGCAGCGCCGATCCCGCCAAACGAACGAATTGTTCCCTCTGCCGGGGACTGGGCTATCTCTGGGTGGACAAAACCAAGTACCTCCCCGGTGAAGTCACGACCGTGCCCTAGCGCATAACCTGCGGAGTCCCGGCCTTTCGGCCCTTTCATGAAACTGGTCAGCCGCTATTTGCTCGTTCATCTGGCTCGGCCTTGGTTCTATGTCATGGCCGGGTTTTCCATCATCGCCATCCTGGTCGACCTGTTCGGCAATTTCGTGGATTTCATGGAAGCCGGCACCCCCGTGCGCCAGGTGCTGCTGTATTACGCCATCCTGCTCCCCACCTATCTCCCCTACCTGCTTCCGGTGTCGATCCTGCTCGCACTGCTCTATGCCCTCTGGCAGCTGGGCAAGAATTCCGAATTGACCGCCATGCGGGCCAGCGGCCTCAGCCTGACGCAACTCATCACGCCGTACCTGGTCACCGGCCTGCTGGCCTCGTTCCTGCTGCTGGCCGTCAATGAATTGTTCAACCCGTGGGCCACCCATTGGTGCCGGCAGTTCATCCGCATGCAGGGCGCGAAACCAGTGGATCAAACCTACCTGGCCACCAATCTAGCCTATAAAAATGTCATCGGCAGCCGCATCTGGCGCATCAACTCCTTCGATCCCCGCCCCGCCTCCTCCTACGAAATGCTGGGCGTCAACCTGACTCAGCAGCGGCCCGACGGCTCCGACGAATACCGGATGGACGCCGAACGCGCCCGCTGGGTCGACGGGCATTGGTGGTTTGAAAACACCGAAACCCGCTATTACAACCTCCAGAACGATCCCACCGGACCGGTCGAGTCCGATCCCAGCCTCGAAATGACGATGCTTTCGGAAACGCCCCGGGATTTCCTCAACGAAATCAAGGACACCACCGAACGGTCGGCCGCCGAAATCCTGCAGTTCATCGACACCCACCAAGGCATCTCCAAGGAAACCCGCAACCGCCTGATGGTGGATTTCCACTATCGCCTCGCCGCGCCCTGGCTGTGCCTGATTGTCGTCCTCGTTGGCGTGCCGTTGGGCACCCACTCCGGACGCCGGGGCATGGGACTCGGCATCCTGTTTGCCCTGCTGGCCTTCTTCGGCTATTACATCCTCATGGGCCTGGGCCTGGCCTACGGCAAGCAGCAGGTCCTGCCGCCGATCATGGCCGGCTGGATGCCAGGCGTGGTTTTCTTTATCCTGGGCTTGTTCCTCCTGCGCCGGATCCGCTAGACCGCTCCAATTTTCGCCCCGGAAACCCGTTGCCGTGCCTGCTTTCATCGGGTAGGATGAACCGCATATTCAGGCGTTTGTACAAGGCAGGAGACCTCCCATGACCGCAAAAATCACCCGCGCGTTCCTCGAAAAAATTCCCAAAACCGACTTGCACCTCCACCTGGACGGCTCGTTGCGGCTCTCCACCCTCATCGAACTGGCCAAGGCCGCCAAGGTGCCACTGCCCTCCGAAACCGAAGCCGGCCTGCAGGAACTGGTCTTCAAGGAGAAATACCAGGATCTGCCCGACTACCTGCGCGGATTCGGCCTCACGGTCGCCGTGTTGCAGAATCCGGAAAGCCTCGAACGCGTGGCGTATGAATTGGCCATGGACAGCATCGCCGAAAATGTCCGCTACATCGAGGTCCGCTACGCCCCGCAGCTGCACATCCGCCCCGGGTTTTCGATGGAACAGGTGGTCGAAAGCGTGAACCGCGGGCTGGAACGCGCCCAGAAGGAGCACAATGCCACGCCGGCCGTCCGCAACGGCCAGGAAATCCCCTTCCATTACGGCATCATCACCTGCGCCCTGCGGTTTTTCAACCGCCACATGTCGTCCTATTACGCCCAGATTTTCGACGTCATGCCCCATGCCCCGGCCAAGGAAGTCATGTCCGTCGCCTCCCTCGAAATGGCACGCTCCGCCGCCCTCCTGCATCACCAGAAGGGCATTCCGGTGGTTGGCTTCGACCTGGCCGGCGCCGAACACGGCTTCCCCGCCATCGACCACAAGAACGCCTACCAGTATGCCCATGTCCATTTCTTGAAAAAGACCGTGCATGCCGGCGAGGCCTACGGGCCGGAATCCATCTTCCAGGCCATCACCGAATGCCATGCCGACCGGCTGGGCCACGGCACATTCCTGTTCGCCGCCGACAAGATCAAGGATCCCGCCATCAAGGATCCCGCGTATTACGTCAAATGCCTGGTGGAATACATCGCCTCGCGCCGGATCACGCTGGAGGTCTGTCCGACCAGCAATCTTCAAACCATTCCCGCCATCCCGACAGTCGCCGAACATCCGCTGCGCGAGATGCTCGACGCCAACCTGTCCGTCTCGATCTGCACGGACAACCGCCTGGTGTCCCGTACCAGTGTCACGCGCGAACTTGAACTGGTTTGCTCCAGCCTGCCCATCACCCCGGCCAAGCTGCGCAACATCATTTTGGCCGGCTTCAAGGGCTCGTTCTTCCCCGGCCCCTACAACGAGAAGCGCGCCCTTGTCCGCCAGGTCATCAACCGCTACGAAGCGCTGGAAAAACAGTACCTGGGAATCTGACTCCGTCCATGAAACACGGTACGGGGCAGTTCCTGCTGGCGTGCAGCCTGGCCTTGGTCCTGGCGGCGGGCTGCCGTTCCCCCGGAACCGCTTCCAGCTCCACGCTCCGCATCGGCGTGACCGAGGCGGCCCCGCCGCTGGTCTTCCGCCAGAAAGGGCGATGGTGCGGCGTGGAAGCCGAGCTGGGCCGCGCCTTGGCCGCCCGGCTCCACTTGAAACCGGTGTTCATCGCCTGCCCCCCGGATAAACTTTCCGCCGCTTTGTTGAACGGCGAGGTGGATATCCTCATGGCCGGCCTCGCCATCACCGATGAACGCCGCCTGCAGATGGACTTTTCCATGCCCTATCTGGTTGTCGGCCAGGCCGCTCTGGTTCGCTCAGCCGATCTGCCGTTTGTCAGCACGTTGATCAAAATCCGTTCGGTCAAGGCGCGCGTGGGCGTCGTGGCAGGGTCGCCCGGCGACCAGTATGTGGCCCGCTATTTCACCCAGGCCACGCGTCAGCCCTTTCCCGACATCTACCAGGCGGCCGAAGCCCTCCGCGCCGGCCAGACGGACATCGTGGTCTACGACGCCCCCGCCGCCTGGTGGCTTTCCCTGCGCTACGCCCCGGCCCTGGCCATCGCCCCGGTGCTCTTCGACCGCGCGGAAATCGCCTGGGCCTTCCGCCGCGGCAGCGTCAGCCTGCGTGAATCCACCAACCGGGCGCTGGCCGAATGGCAGAAGGATGGCACTCTCGAGGCCATTCTGGAGCGCTGGATCCCCTATTCGAAGTAGCACGCATTCCTCCAGGCAACCGTGGACGCAACCCTGATCATCATCGGCGCCGGACCGGCCGGCCTTCTCGCCGCCTGGACGGCGGCCCGGCGCAGGCTGCCGGCCGGCGTCCTGGTCCTGGACCGCCTGTCCGCCCCCGGCGCCAAGCTGGCGGTTTGCGGCGGCGGCCGCGGCAATCTCAGCCACGTCACCACGGAAACCGATTTCGCCGCCGCCTTTGGCCGCCAGGGACGGTTTGCCGTTCCGGCTTTCCGCGCATTCTCTCCCGCCAGCCTGCGCGAATTCTTTGCCAGCATTGGCGTCCCCACCGTCGTGGACGAGGCCGGCCGCATCTATCCCCGCTCCCAATCCGCCGCCCAGGTGCGCGATGCCCTCTTCGATGCCTGCCGGGAGGCCGGCGTGCGCTTTGCTTTCAACCATGCCGTCGAGCGGCTTATTCCGCCGGCTTCACCAGATTCGCCCTGGCAAGTGGATTCCTGCACCGCCCGTTCCGTGCTGCTCGCCGCCGGCGGACAATCCGCGCCCCGCCTGGGCTCCGACGGTTCCGGGTTCGCCCTCGCCCGCGCGCTGGGCTACGAGCTCATCCCCCCCGTCCCGGCCCTGACGTCGCTGCGTACGGCGGAAACCTGGCCCGCGGAACACAGCGGCGTCTCCCTGCCGGATGTCACCCTGGCCGTTCCCGGCCAGCGCGGCCTGTCAGAACGCGGTGAAATCCTGTTCACCCACCGGGGCCTCTCCGGCCCCGCCGTGCTCAATCTCTCCGGCCGCATCGCCCGCCGGCTGCTGGACAACCGGGACGTGCCGCTCCAGCTGGACCTCGCCCATGCGCCGCCCGATTTCGCCGGATTGCGCCGGACGGCCGGCACGAAACCGGTGCTGGCCTGGCTCGCCCGGCAACTGCCGCGCGCCTTGGCCGGCACCCTCTTGAGCCTGGCCGGCATCCCCGCCGACCTCACCTTCTCGCGGCTGTCCGCCCTCCAGGAAAAGAGCCTGCTGCTCCAGCTGACCGCCCTGCCGCTAACCGTCACGGGCACCGGCGGATTTTCTGACAGCATGGCCACCTCCGGCGGGGTTTCCTTGAAGCAGGTGAATCCGGCCACGTTGGAAGGCCGCCTGACGCCGCGGCTCCATTTTGCCGGCGAAATCCTCGATCTCGACGGCCCCACCGGCGGCTGGAACCTGCAGTGGGCCTGCTCCTCCGGCCATCTCGCCGGCTCGGTCGCCGGCGCCTGACCCGCCGCCCCCATGCGGGGAAGCGCGGCTCATGTCCGGAAACCGGATTTTTCCACACAATGGAAAATCTTTCAGCGGTTTTTCCACACAATGGAAAAACTTTGGTCGATTTTTCCACACTGTGGAAAAAAGTTTTCCACAGTGTGGAAAACTTTTCGCCGGCACCTGAGCCGCGAGCCCCCGCATCGGCGGAGCCGGTCGCCGTTGCCGCCGTCAGATGCCGGAACCCTCGCAGAACAGCTCGCACAAGGCCCGCAGCGCGGCCTCGGCGTCGGGGCCCTCGGCCAGGATTTCCAGCCGGGTGCCCTTGACCGCGCCCAGCTTGAGCAATTCGAAGACCGAGCAGGCGCTGGCCAGGGGGCAGCCTTCGCAACGCAGATGGACGGTGGCCCGGTGCTGTTGCACCTGCTTGACGATCTGCGCCGCCACCCGCAGGTGGAGGCCGCCTTCGCATTCAACGGTCAATTGGCGCGTCTGCATGTCATTGACGGCGCCAGGACCGGCGCGGCTGTCTTTGCGCCGCAGCCACGCCGGCCTCTTGCCGTCCGGGTTATGAGGCTGCTTTCTTCAGGGCCTGGTCGATGTCGGCCTGGATGTCCTCGATGTCCTCCAGCCCGACGGACAGCCGGATGTAGTCCGCCGTCACGCCGGTTGCCTGCTGCTCGGCGGGCGTCAACTGCTGGTGCGTCGTCGATGCCGGATGGATCACCAGCGTCTTCGAGTCGCCGATGTTCGCCAGATGCGAGAGCAGCTTCACGTTGTCGATGAACTTCCGGCCGGCCTCGAGCCCGCCCTTGATGCCGAAGCCCACCAGTCCGCCATAGCCTTTCTTCAGGTACTTCGATGCCACGGCATGGCTCGGATCGTCCTCCAGCCCGGAGTACGTCACCCAGCTCACGAGCGGGTGCCGCTTCAGCCAGCGCGCGATGGCCAGCGCGTTCTCCGAATGGCGTTGCTGCCGCAACGGCAGCGTTTCCAGCCCCAGCAGGAATTCGTGCGCATTGAACGGGCTCAGCGCCGCGCCGGTGTCGCGCAGCAGTGTCACGCGGATCTTCAGGATGAAGGCCACGTTCCCCATGCCCGGCACGTTGCCCAGCGCGTCCCAGTATTTTATGCCGTGATAGCTCGGATCCGGTTCCGTGAACTCCGGAAACTTCCCGTTGTTCCACTGGAACTTGCCCGAATCCACGATCACGCCGCCGATCGATGTTCCGTGGCCGCCGATGTACTTCGTCGCCGATGTTGCAATGATGTCCACGCCGTGGTCGAACGGCCGCACCAGGCCGACGCCGACGGTGTTGTCGGCCACCAGCGGGATGCCGTTTTCATGAGCGATCTTGGCAATGGCCTCGAAATCCGGCACGTCCAGCTTCGGATTGCCGATGGTCTCGACGTAGACCGCGCGGGTCTTGGCGGTGATGGCCTTCCGGAAGGCCTCCGGACTGCGGGAGTCCACGAACGTCACCGTCCGGCCCAGTTTCGGGAAGGTATGGTGAAACAGCTGGTAGGTGCCTCCGTAGAGGTTGTTGCCGGCCACGATTTCATCGCCCAGGCGGGTGATGGCCAGCAGGGCGTAGGTAATCGCGGTCTGGCCCGAGGCCACGCCGAGCGCGCCGGTGCCTCCTTCGATCGCCGCCACACGCTGTTCGAATACATCCGTCGTCGGATTCATCAACCGGGTGTAGATGTTGCCGAATTCCTTCAAGGCAAAGAGATTCGCCGCGTGTTCGCTGCTTTTAAACACGTAGGACGACGTCTGGTAGATCGGCACGGCGCGCGCGCCGGTGGTCGGATCCGGCTTCTGGCCGGCATGCAATGAAATGGTATGGATTCCTTGGCTCATGAGTTGCTCCTGTCTTTGACTTTCTAGATCAGCTTGGCGGAAGTTCGCCGCCTTTTCCAATATGTTTCCGATTGCGGGGTCGAGACTCTGCGAAACGGCCCGCCGACCTTTCCCCGGTGGCGGGCCTGAATGCGCTTTGGAAGTACCCTTCTAGCCCATTCCGGTCCTGGCCGGCATGCCCGTCGGCGGGCAGTCCATGTCCATAGACGCCGTGCGGCCAGCTCCTGAACAAGATGTGGAAATGAAATTCAAACGCCACTTTCAATATACTATAATGTCTATGTAATGACTGGAATATCTCACGGAACACATTCATCGTCAAATGAATTTTCTAAATATTTTGACATCTACAATATTTATAGTATCTCTATAGACATTAGCTATAAAGGAGCGACATGAGCAGAATCTTCAAGGATAATTCGGAATCCATCGGCAATACCCCGTTGGTGCGGCTCAACCGCGTTTCACAAGGTGCCAAGGCGACCATCCTGGCAAAAATCGAAGGCCGCAACCCCTCCTACTCCGTTAAATGCCGCATCGGCGCCGCCATGATCTGGGATGCCGAAAGTCGCGGCTTGCTCAAGCCCGGCATCGAAATCGTCGAGCCCACCAGCGGCAATACCGGCATCGCCCTCGCCTACGTGGCCGCCGCACGCGGCTATAAGTTGACGTTGACGATGCCGGAAACCATGAGCATTGAACGCCGGCGCGTTTTGGCCGCCCTCGGCGCCAACCTGATCCTCACTCCCGGTCCAGAGGGCATGAAGGGCGCCATCCAGCGCGCGGAAGCCTTGGCGGCGTCGGATCCGAAGAGATACTTCATTCCCCAGCAGTTCAAGAATCCCGCGAATCCGGCCATCCACGAAAAAACCACCGGCCCCGAAATCTGGAACGATACCGATGGCGGCGTCGATGTCCTGGTTGCCGGCGTCGGAACCGGCGGCACCCTCACCGGCATCTCGCGCTTCATCAAGAAGACCAAGGGCAAGAAAATCATCTCCGTGGCGGTCGAGCCGCAGGAAAGCCCGGTGATTTCCCAGAAGCTTGCCGGACAGGAACTCAAGCCCGGTCCCCATAAAATCCAAGGCATCGGGGCGGGCTTCATCCCGGACACCCTGGACCTGTCGCTGGTGGACCGGGTTGAACAGGTGGACGCAGCCGAGGCCATCGAGATGGCCCGGCGTCTGGCCCGGGAAGAGGGCATGCTGGTCGGCATTTCCTGCGGCGCGGCGGCGGCGGTGGCGGTGCGGCTGGCCCAACGGGATGAGTTCGCCGGCAAAACCATCGTGGTGATTCTGCCCGATGCCGGAGAACGGTATCTCTCTACCGTCCTTTTCGAAGGCCTCAACGCCTAGGTCCCCCGCAGCGGAAGCGCACGCCAGGCCGGTAAACCGGCCTGGCGTTTTTCATGGCGTCCAAACGTCCCGGACCGCGCGAAAAACATCGGCCACGGCGATGGCCTTCATGCAGGCCTGATCCTGGCGGCACCGCTCGCGATAATCCCAGTAGATGCAGCCGGCGCAGCGCTCCATCTTGCGGATCTGGCGATGCCGGGTTCCCCTGGGACCCCATTTCTCCGGACTCGTCGGTCCCCACAAGGAAACGGTCGGCACGCGCAGGGCTGCCGCCAGATGCAGCAACCCGCCATCGTTGCCGACAAACAACCGCGCCCGCGGCATGGCCGCCGTCAGCGTCGCCAAGGACACTTTCCCAAACCAGCGGAAATCGCCGGCGCGATCTTCCGGCACCAGTCCAGCTTCGTCCGGGCCGCCGATCCATGCGATCTGGGCCCCGCGCTCCACCGCCAGCCACGCCGCCACTTCACCGAAACGTTCGGGCAGCCAGTTTTTGCCGCTCCAACCTGAGCCCGGCGCGATCAGAACCAGCGGGCGTTCCATATCCACGCCTTCCGCTTGAAGGAATTCATCCGCGGCCTGCCGCTCCCCGGCGGCAACCGCATATTCCAATTGATCGGCATGCGCCGTTATGCCCAGTGGTTGCAGCAGGCCGGCCCAGGCATCGGCTTCGTAACGGTCGTTCTCGTATGGCTGGACATGGGTCTGGATTTCCGCGCGCACCCGTGGAGGCCGGCGGTCACCGATTCCGGTCCAGAGTTTGGGAGCGCACACATTGGCCAGGAAGCGCCCCACGTCATCCATCGGCGCGATCAATGTGTCCACCCCCGTCCGGCGCAAGGAAAGCCCGGCCAATCCCTGGGCCAGAAACGACTGCCGCCACTCCCGTTTTCCCCGTGTAAACCGCGGTTTAGCCGGCCCGAATACCCGGATTTCATTCACCAGCGCGGCATACCGCTGCGCCAAGGCCTGGCTCCAGGGCCCCACTAGCCAGATGATTTTCGCCGCCGGCCGGCCTTCGCGCAAGGCCCGGAGCATCGGGATCGCATGCAGAATATCCCCCAGGTGCCCCGGGGAGAAAACAGCCACCGTTTCCCTCGCCTTACTCACCGCCGGCCATTTGCGGGCGAAATAATCCAGCAGTACATATCTCAGATTGCCCTGCCGGACCCGTTGGAGATCCGCTTTCATGGTGCCTGCAGTTCCCGGGCGATGCATCGGGTCAGACGGTCGCACCCCGAAGCGTTCAGATGCGTCATGTCGAGCCACTGCCCGGCATCCAGATCCAGCGCCTGTTCCTCCAGGGAAATATAACGCCCGCCAGTGGTTTTCATGAGTTCCGCCAGCCGGACGCGGGTCACTTGCTTTTCTTGGAGGCGTTCCGCGGAATAGATGGCGGGATTCACATCGCCCTCAAACACCCAGGGGCGCACCCCCGCCGCCGCCAGGTGCCGGCTGAACTTGTCCATGGCCTTCCATTCCGCCGGCGCCGGCGACAGCGCGCCCCGGGCTTTGGCGGCCGCGGCCGCCGCGAGGTCCGGCATGACCGTCTCCCCGGTTCCGGCCGGACGGCCACCCCAGAAATGGAAGAGCGTCACCTGGAAGAAATCCCGGGCCCGCCACCATTCCGTGGTGGCGGCCATGACGTAATCCACCACCTGCCGCCAATGGCGAACCGCCACGCGCGGGGAAATGCACGCCATGACATCCGGCCAGGTCTGCCACGAAGCGTAGGGACGGAACCACGAGAACGGAAATTCATCCTGATTGGTAAAGTCGAATTCCGAGAGATATTGGATACAGATGTCCCCTGGCTGGAAAGGCATGAAGGCCCGCATCGCCAAGGCCTTGAGCGGCGTCATGCCGAACATGGCCCGCCGGATGACCGGCCGGGGCTGCAGCTGCGCCAGTTGTTCGGGATCCACGCCGTGCAGCATTTGGCTGGATCCGACCAGCACCGCCGCCGGTGCGGGCTGGTCGCGGCCAACAGCCTCCTCCAGTCGCACAAAGCACACCTCGCGCATGAAATGCTGCCCGGCATCCAGCCGGGTGCGGGCGGACAGCCAGACGGCCGTCTGGACCTGTGAAATCCGTACCAGCATCTCCCCTCCGGCCACGGCCCAGACCACGACCGCCCACATGGCCCAGCGCGGAATCCGGGCGGCCTGGGCCAATCCCAAACGCCAAAGCACGGGCACGAGTGCAAAGCCCAGAATGATTCCCCAAGAAGACCAGGCCGCCAGTGCCCGCCACTGCAGGGAGACGGGCTCGCCATTCACCCAGTTCCAGAAACCCGTGCTGCCCGTCAGTGCGCCAAGCAATCCAAGGACCGGAAAGACCACCCAGGCTTTGCGCAGGAAGGCCTGTTCGATTTCCGCAACACTGGGTTGTTTGGTTTGTTCCGTCATGGTCAGAATTGGAAGTAGATGAAAGCCCCGCCCCCGGTATTGCCCAGGGCCAGCAGCATGAGTACCAGGGTCGCGTACAACACCGCGCGAGGCACCAGCGAGAGCTTCGTGGGGGCAGCCAGGTTCCCTGCCTTGATCTGCAGGAACTGCACCAGCCACAAAGGCAGGCAGAGAATGACCAGGGTGGTCAGCATATTGGCCGCCGTTGTATCCCACGCGAAGTCCGTGAAGATTCGCCGCGTCATTTCCCCCACCTGGCCCATGGTCTGCGCCCGGAAGAACAGCCACCCCACGCAAGCCAGATGGAACATCAGAATCCGCCGCGGCCAGACCCACCGGCCGGAATCCACGGTGCCCTTGGGTGAGAACTTTTCCGCCCAGCCGTGGTAGATCACCAGCAGCAGCCCGTGAAAAGCCCCCCACGCCACAAAGGTCCAGGCCGCCCCATGCCACAAACCGCCCAGGAGCATGGTCAAGGCCAGATTGATGTAGGTCCGGCGCCGGCCTTTCCGGTTTCCACCCAAAGGAATGTAGAGATAGTCCCGCAACCAGCTGGACAGGCTGATGTGCCAGCGCGCCCAGAAGTCCTTGGGATTCAGCGCAAAATACGGATTGTTGAAGTTGATCATCAGTTCGACACCCATCCAGCGGGCCAGCCCGCGGGCAATGTCGCTATAACCGGAAAAATCACAGTAGATCTGGAACGCAAAGGCATACAGCGCCAGCAGCGAAACCGCCCCTGTGGACGCGGTGGGCCCGAAACCGCCTTCCACCAGCGACGCCAGGTTGTCGGCAATGACGCACTTCTTGAAGAGCCCCCAGAAGATGAGCCACGTACCGCTTTCGATGCCCGCCCAGGTGACCTTCCGGGGATTTTGAATCTGGGGCAGCAGGTTGGAGGCGCGTTCAATCGGCCCGGCCACCAGCTGCGGGAAGAAGGCCACGAAGGTCGCAAAATCCAGGAGGCTGCGGGCGGGCTTCAGGTGTCCGCGGTACACATCCAGCGTGTAGGACATGGCCTGGAACGTGTAGAAGGAAATCCCGACCGGCAGGATGATATGCAGGTGCCGGATGGAAGACTCCAGCCCCAGGTGGGTCAGCAGGACCGCCAGATTGTCGGCAAAGAAATTGAAATATTTGAAGAACCCCAGGATGACCAGGTTGCTGGTCATGCTCACGGCCAGCGCCGTTTTCCGCCGGCGCGGCTGGCTGCCGGCGTTGCCAATCACGCGGCCGGCGACATAATCAATCGTCGTCGAAATGAAAATAAGGGACAGGAACCGCCAATCCCACCAGCCGTAGAAAAAATAGCTGGAAACCAGCAGCAGGATGTTCTGGCCACGGTGCGGCAAGGCCCGGTACAGGCCATAGACCACCGTGAAAAAGACCAAAAAGACTAGTGAGTTGAAGACCATGACGAGCCGGGCATCATAGCCCGGCCTTGACCGGATTGCATTTCTTTTGATTCAACGCCAGCCCGGCGGCCAGCGGCCGGACCGCCGCGGTCCAGTCCAATTCGGCCTGCACCCATGCCCGGGCCGCGGCGCAGGCGGCCGTATATTCGTCCGGGTTCGCGGCCAGCCGTCTGGCGGCGTCCCGAAACCGGGGCACCAGATCGTCTGCCGCCGCCACGGAGGAAAACCGGTTGGCGGCCTGGATGCCCCGGAAGCTGACGGGCGTGCCCAGCACGATTTTGCCATGGGCGATGTAATCCGGAATCTTCAGGCTGGAACCCGTTCCGCTCTGCATGGGGGCCAGGGCGATATCCGCCAGCGAAAAAATGGTTTCTTTCAGTTCCTCGGAAACCGGCCCGGTCACCACCACGTTCTCGCCGGGTTCCGTTCCGGCGAATTTCCGGTAGGCCTCCCAATGCATGCCGAGAATGACAAAAATCCAATCCGGAAAAGCCGGGGCTATTTCCCGTAGGATGACATTCACCGCTTCGTAGTTCGGCCGATGGTGGGACCCGGCAAACACCGCCACATGGCGTGAAAGACCCGCTGCCTCCCGCCGCTGGCGGGCCTGGACCGGCGGCACCCAGTTGCAGGCTCCGGTATCGACGCCGTTCGGTACCCGTTGCATCTTCCCCGCTCCGTCCGGGTTTCGCCGGATCGCGGCCTGCCGGTCATCTTCGGTGCAGAACACGGCCCGGTCGGCCCGCGCGAGCAGTTGTTGCTCCATGGCCAGCGCCGCCGCCTGCATCGCGGAATTGGTGCACTGAAACGCGTTGTCCAGGAAATGGAGGATATCGTCATGCGCGTCATACACGACGCAGGCATCCCCGGCGCGGATGGCCTCCTCGGCCAGTCCCCAGGCCAGCGGCGACACCAGAATCCAGACCTGCGCCCTGTTTGCCAGGGACCGGGTCACGGAATGGAATCCCGGCAGCCAGCGCGCCGCGCCAGGCACGGCCAGCAAGGGCGGCACCCGCCCGCAATCCGCGGCCATCCGGGTGGCCGGTCCGCGCACGCGGACATCAAATTCCTCCTCTTCGGGAATGCCCACCAAGGCAACGTCCGGCGCCAGTTCGGTTTTGTAGAACGGCTGGGCGCTGGTGCGTAGCGTCAGGATGAACACGTTGAAGTCACGGCTCAACGCCTTGGCCATTCCGGCGATGCGCACGCCCCCGCCCGCCTGCAACTGGACAATGTCATACGGAACCATGTAGACCAGAACCGGCTTGGCGGAGGCGTTGATCCGCTGCTGAATCCAGTCGATGCCAAAACGCAAACGGCGCCGCCGCAAGAGCTGTTCCCACTTCGCCGGGCTCAGGCAGGCCCGCACGACATACCAGCCGGCATTTTTCCATTTGGTCCGCGCTGATCCGGCGCCCGCGCCTTCCGCCGCCGACGCGGCCGGCAGAACGCGTTCAACCGCCCGTGCAAACCCGATTCGATCCAGTTGAAAATCCATGACAGTCCGGACGGCTGGAGCAGGTTCTCGCTGTGCCCCAACCAGTCTGGTTGCTAACTGATAAATCAAAACCAGCCCAAAGCCAAGCCTCGATAATCCGGCTCCCGGTCACCGGCGGGATTTCTGTCTTTTCCCCGCCCCGGGAAACGCATAGGATGCGTGCCGTGAGTTCTGGAGTGCAAACGCCACCGGCCAAACACCATCATCCGCGCGGCCGGCACTACGCCGCCTTCCTGCTGGTTGCCATCCGGCATTCCTCCGGCTGGATCCTGCGCATTTTCTTCTTCCTGCTGATCCTGCTGTTCATCCTCTTCGCCTACCTCCACCTCGTGGGCCTGCCGGCCTATTGCACGGACAAATTCCTCGACCGCATGGCCGCGCGCGGCTACTTCCTGCAAATCGAGCGGCTGACGCTCGAAATCGACCGGGGGCTGGTCGCCCGGAACGTCCGGCTCTACATGACGGCCGACGCCCCGGAACCGTTCATGCAGGCGGCGGAACTGACCGTTGCCCTCAATCCCATCCCCCTGTTGTTCCATCGGGAAGCCGTGCCGCTGCTCTCTCTCGTGGACGGCTCCCTGCGTGCCAACCTGGGTCGCACCCAGTTCGCCGCGCGCCACGGTTCGCGCGAAATCGCCGTCTCCCATGTCAACCTCCGCTTCACCGCCACCGAAAGCGAAGTCTGGCTGCGCGAATTTTCCGCCGATTTCCTCAACATCCATTTCCGCGGCCGGGGCAAGTTCTATCCCTCCGCCAAGGCGCACGTGCAAATCGGCAACCCCCTGGCCAGCGCCCTGCGGGCCCTCGAAGATGCTCCGGAATGGGCGCTGAAGGTCGTCGAACAGGCCAACCGGATTTCATTCAACGAGCCGCCCGTGGCCGATTTCACCTTCTCGCTGATCCCCGATCATCCCCGGCATCATGCCGTGTCCTTCCGGCTCAGCAACGCCGCGGGGGGCCGGGTTTGCGGCGTGGACTTCAAGCAGTTCGACCTGGATTTCGCCTTCAAGAACCAGCAGATCCAGGTGCCCGACCTGCAGATCCAGAAGGACGACGGCATCCTCGGCCTGTCGGGCTGGTTCAACCTCACCAACCAGACGGCCTCCGTCCACCTGCTCAACACCCTGCCGCCGGACACGTTCCTGGACCTGATGCCGCCCAACATCCAGGCGGCAGCCGCCACGGTGGTCACGAATTTCCATTTTCCGCTGCAGCTCGAATTGCAGGTGGGGCCGGCACCCGTGCCGGAGCTGGCCCGGCAGTTCTCCGGCCGGCTCATGCTCTCCAAGGCCACGGTTCGCGAAGTGCCGATTGAAAACCTGGACATCTCCTTTGAACGGGCCGGCGACGAAGTCCGCGTCGGACCGGCCACGATCCAATTGGATACCGGCCCCAATGCCAGCCGCTTGAAAATCCAGGACGGCTACTATCAGCTGGCGGCGCGCCGCTTCCAGGCGCATGTCGCCGGCACCATCAATCCACATCTGGTCAAGCCGGTCCTCACCCCCAACGAGCAGACCATCGTGGACTGGTTCGGATTCCAGGAACCCCTGCAGGGCGATGTCATCGTCGGCGGCACGGTCGGCAATCCCGCCATCTACTGCTTCGGCCCGGTGCAGGCGACCAACTTCACGATCCGCAATGTTCCGGTCCAGGCGCTGCAGGGTCAGCTCAACATCACCAACGAGGTCATGCATATCACCCGCGTCACCCTGGCCCGGCCGGAAGGCATCGCCCGCGGCGACATCCACATGGCGTTTTCCAACCAGACCCTGCGCCTGGACAACGTCGACAGCACCCTGGAGCCGCGCGCCGCCGCCGAAATGATCGGGCCTGCCGTGGCCAAGTTCCTGAAGCCGTTCCAGCTCAACGGGCCGGTCCACCTGCGCCTCAACGGCCTGCTGGATTACTGCAACTTCTCGTTGAACGAACTGCAGGCGCATGTCGACGCCCAGCGTTTCGGCTACGACCGCTGGGAGGCCGACACCGCCAAATTCGACCTGAGCACCACGGGTTTCCGCGTGCGGTTCACCAACGCGGTGGCCACCGCCTACGGCGGCCAGTTCGCCGGCACCGGCTGCCTCTACCCCGTCGGCTCCGACACGAACTGGCGCTACGAGGTCGACCTGACCGTCACCAATGCCAGCCTGGCCGACCTGCTGTCCGCCTCCTTCAACAAACCGGCCAAGAACCTGCGCGGCACGCTGGACGGCACCGCCCGCCTCGGCGGCTACATCGGCAAGGGCACCGGCCCGCTCGCTACCGGCGCCGGCCGCGCCACCGTCCGCGGCGGCCTGCTGTTCCAGACCAAGCTCTTCAGCGGCCTCTCGGCCATCCTGGCCAAGATCATCCCCGACTTCACCCTCTTCGCCCAGACCGATGCCAGCGGCACCTATGGCATCCGCAACAGCCGCGTCACGTCGCGCGACATCCAGCTCCAGGGCACTGTCTTCAGCGTCAAGGCGGCCGGCGACTACGCCTTCAACGGCGGCCTCGACTACCGCGTGGAAGTCCAGCTGCTGCGCGGCGGACCCGTCGCCGCCCTGGTGCGGCTCGCCATGCTGCCCGTCACCCGCCTGCTGGAATTCCGCCTGACCGGCACCTTCGAGGACCCGCACTGGCGGCCGCTCAACCTCAACCCCGCCGAACTGTTCTCCAACGGCGACAAGCCCGCGGAGAAACCCGCGCCCTGAACCGCCCGCCCCCATGCGGGGAAGCGCGGCTCAACGGTTTTCCACACTGTGGAAAACTTTTTTCCACAGTGTGGAAAAATCCATCACCGTTTGTCCATAGTGTGGAAAAATCCGGTGTCCGGATATGAGCCGCGAGCCCCCGCATCGGGGCGAAAAGTCCGTTTTCCGGGGTTGCGCGCCGCCCGCGGGCGTGGTAGCGTGTGTCTTGTCTTCAGGGCGTGGTGAAATTCCCGACCGGCGGTACAGCCCGCGAGCCAATAGGCAGACAAGGTGCGATTCCTTGGCCGACAGTTTACAGTCTGGATGGAAGAAGACATGCGGCGGCTTTGCGCCGCGCCCGCGCCCGAAGACGGAAAGGTCTTCGGTTTTTTTATGGTTGAATCCGGGCAACAGTCCGTCTTCTGCTCCGTGGAAGAGGCGCTCGACATCATCCGCAACGGCCGGATGCTGCTGGTCGTGGACGACGAGAACCGCGAAAACGAGGGCGACGTGGTCGCCGCCGGCGAGAAAATCACGCCGGACATCATCAACTTCATGGCCACCCATGGCCGCGGCCTGATCTGTGTGCCCATGGAGGAAGGCCGGCTCTGCCAGCTGGGCCTCGGCCGCATGGTGCCCCTCGACGAGCGCGACCGCTACCGTACCGCCTTCACCGTCTCCGTCGACGCCCGCGAGGGAATTTCCACCGGCATCAGCGCCTTCGACCGCGCCCGCACCGTCCAGCTCCTGGCCGATGAACGCGCCACGGCGTGCGACTTCATCCGCCCCGGCCACATGTTCCCGCTCCAGGCTGTGCCCGGCGGCGTCCTGCGCCGCACCGGCCACACCGAGGCGTCCGTGGACCTGGCCCGGCTGGCCGGCCTCAAGCCCATCGCCGTCATCTGCGAAGTCATGCGCGACAACGGCGAGATGGCCCGCCTGCCCGACCTGGTGGCCTTCGCGAACAAGCACGGCCTGCGCATCCTGACTGTCGCCGCCCTGGTGGCCTGGCGCCGCGCGCGCGAACGCATTGTCCGCCGCGATTCCGTCGTCAACCTCCCGACGGATTACGGCGATTTCAAGCTGCACCTGTACGTCGACGAACTCACCGGCGAGCACCACGTGGCACTGGTGCACGGCGAGCCGGCCAGCCAGGACGCCCCGCTGGTGCGCGTTCATTCCGAATGCCTCACCGGCGACGTCTTCGGCTCGCGCCGCTGCGACTGCGGCAGCCAGCTCCACGCGGCCATGCAGCAGGTCGTGGCCGCCGGGCACGGCGCCATTCTCTACATGCGACAGGAGGGCCGCGGCATCGGCCTCACCGGCAAGATCCGCGCCTACGCCCTGCAGGAGCAGGGCCTCGATACCGTCGAGGCCAACCTCAAGCTCGGGTTCGCCCCCGACCTGCGCGACTACGGCGTCGGCGCCCAGATGCTGCTCGATCTCGGCATCACCCGCATGCGCCTGCTCACCAACAACCCCCGCAAGGTGGTCGGCATCCAGGGCTACGGCATCGAAATCGTCGAGCGCGTGCCCATTTCGTTCCCCCCCACTCCGCACAACGCCAAGTATCTCAAAACCAAGAAGGAAAAACTGGGTCACCTGATCTGACCTGGAAAGGAAACCATGAACTGCAAGGAATACAGCGGTCAACTCAATGCGAAGGGCCTGAAGTTCGGCATCGTCGTCAGCCGCTTCAACGACCTGTTCACCGGCCAGCTGCTCAAGGGCGCCCTGGATTGCCTCGCCCGCCACGGCGCGGATGATAAGAACGTCGACATTGTCTGGGTGCCGGGCGCCTACGAGCAGCCGATCGCCCTCAAGCGGCTGGCCCTGGCCAAGAAGCACAATGCGCTGATCGCGCTGGGTGCCGTCATCCAGGGCGCCACGTCGCATGCCGGTCTCATCAACGCCCAGGTGGCCCGCGCGCTGACCCAGATCAGCATGGACAGCGGCATCCCGGTCGTCGACGGCATCGTGGCCGCCGAAAACCTCGACCAGGCCATCGAGCGCTGCGGCAGCAAAGCGGGCAACCGCGGCTGGAACGCCGCCCAGACGGCCATCGAAATGGCCACGCTCTTCCAGCAGCTGCCCTGAGGATTGGCAGCCGCCGGTCAATTTGCTTCAATCCAGTTGTCGCAACCAACGAAAGGACCCCTCATGGGAATCCGTCACGAGGCCCGCGAATGGGCCCTTCAGTTCCTGTTCCAATCCGAGTTCAACCGCGAAGAATCCGTCGACGAGGGCTTTAAGCTCTTCTGGGAGCACCAGAACGAGGAGCCGTCCGTCTCGCCCGCGCATCCCGCGGGCAAGGAGGACCGCCAGCGCGCCAAGGCCCGGCAGTTCGCGGAGGAACTGGCCCGGGGGGTCATCGCCCACCACCAGGAAATCGACCCGCTGATCGCGAAGCACGCCGAGAACTGGGAAATCGACCGCATGGGCACCGTCGACAGGAACGCCATGCGCATTGCCGTCTTCGAGATGTTGTACCGCAACGACATTCCGCCGGTGGTTTCGATCAACGAAGCGGTCGAACTGGCCAAGGCGTACAGCTCCGTCGAATCGGGCAAGTTCGTGAACGGGATCCTGGACCGCATCCGCAAGGGGCTGGACCGGCCCGCGCGCGCACCCGGCGGCCCCGCGGCCGGCCCGGCGGATACATAGGCGCCATGGGCTCCTGGTTCAACAGCCTCCGGAAAACGCGGGAGCGCTTTGCCGATGCCCTGAAGGGCATGTTTTCGGCCGCCCGCCCCGACGCGTCCTCCGCCGAGGAGTTGGCCGATCTGTTGATCACCGCCGATGTCCCGCTGCGCCTGGTCCAGGAACTTTCAAAGGAGCTGGAACGGGCAGCTTCCCGCAAGGAACCGCTGATCACAACGTTCCAGCGCGTGCTGGTCAACGCCCTGGGACAGAATCCCCCGCTGGATTGGGCCAATCTGCCCGCGCCGACGGTGGCGCTGCTGGTCGGCATCAACGGCTCCGGCAAAACCACCACGGCGGCCAAGCTGGCCCGCCTGGCGATGCGTTCCGGCCGCAAGCCCCTGCTCGGCGCGGCCGACACCTTCCGTGCCGCCGGCTCCCACCAGCTCAAGCTGTGGGCCGACCGGATCGGCTGCGATTCCGTCATCGGCGCCACCGGCGGCGATGCCGCCGCCGTGGCCTACGACGCCATCGATGCCGCCCTGGCCCGCCAGTGCGACGTCGTGCTGGTGGATACCGCCGGCCGCATGCACACCAAGGAGCCGCTCATGCGCGAGCTCCAGAAAGTGCGGACGGCCATGGACAAGCGGTTGCCGGGCGCCCCGCATCATACGTGGGTCGTGCTGGATGCCATGCTCGGCCAGAATGCCGTGATCCAGGCCCGCCAATTCCATGAAATGACCCCGCTGACCGGCGCCATCGTGACGAAGCTCGATGGCAGTTCCAAGGCCGGCTTCCTGTTCGCCGTGCGCCAGGAATTGAACCTGCCGATTTTGTATACCGGCCTCGGCGAAGGCGCGGATGATTTGGTGCCGTTTGATCCGGCGACGTTTGTCAATGCCCTGCTGGACCTGGATGAGACCCAATGAAGCCGTTTCCGGAATCCGATGTGAAGTGGATGCGGCTGGCGCTGGCACTGGCCCGCCGGGCGGAAGGCCAGACCCGGCCCAATCCGCCGGTCGGCGCCGTGGTCGTGAAAAACGGACGGAAAACCGGGCAAGGCTGGCACAAACAAGCCGGCGGGCCGCATGCGGAAGTCTTTGCGCTCCGGCAGGCGGGCAAGACGGCACGCGGAGCCACGCTGTATGTCACCTTGGAACCCTGCTCCACCTTTGGCCGCACGCCGCCTTGCACGGATGCCGTCATCCGCGCCGGCATCGCACGGGTCGTGGTGGCCATGGTGGATCCCAATCCCAAGCACGCGGGCCGCGGGCTGCGATTGCTGCGCCACGCCGGGATCCGGGTTGAAACCGGCATCTGCGGCGCGGAAGCCGCGGCCCTCCTTGAGCCTTTCGCCTGCCTCATGTTGCATCAGCGGCCGTTTATCACGTTGAAACTGGGGCTTTCGCTGGATGGCCGGATTGCCGATTACACGCATGCTTCGCGCTGGATCACCGGACCGGAAGCGCGGGAAATGGTCCAGGCCCTGCGGCGGGGCGCCGATGCCGTCATGGTCGGCGCCGGCACCGTCCGGCATGACAATCCGTCCCTGTGGCCCCGTCCGGATGGCGGCCGCAAGCCCTGGCGCGTGATTGTCGTGCGCAGCGGCCCGCTGCCCCTCTCCGCCAAGGTCTTCACGGATGAACACGCCGCCCGGACCATCGTGGCCGCCCCCAAGGGCTGGCAACCGGCTTGTGCCCGCCGCATCCGCAAAACCGGCGCCACGGTCCTTGAACTGCCGTCCCGCGGCTTCCTCCCCGCTTTGTCCAGGGCGTTGGGCCGGTTGGACATCATGCATGTCCTGTGCGAAGGCGGCGGCATCCTGGCCGGCGAATTGATCCAGGCTGGACTGGTGGATGAACTCTGCATTTTCCTGGCACCGGTTCTGGTCGGCGGGCCGGTCGGGGCCACCGGCCCAACCCGGTGGCGCCTTGACCGGGCGCCGGGATTTGAAGTCACGGAAACCCGGCGCGCCGGCCGGGATGTTCTCATCCGGTTGCGGCCCGCAGGCAAGGAGGATTGAATGTTCACCGGACTGGTTCAACAAGTCGGCCGGCTGGAGCAGATTGCCTTTCAAGGCGCTGCCGGACAACTGACGCTGTCCGCCGATTTTCACACCCCGCTTCAGATCGGCGAGAGCATCGCGGTGAACGGCGCGTGCCTCACGCTGGTCGCGCAGCAAGGCTCTTCGCTGGTTTTCGATGTACTGCGGGAAACATTCGATAAAACCTCCCTGCGGGACAAGTTGCCCGGCGCCCCGCTGAACCTCGAGCGCGCATTGCGGCTGGGCGACCCGCTGGGCGGCCATCTGGTCAGCGGACATGTGGACGGCACCGGCGTGTTGAACCGCGTGGACCCGGCCGGACGCGACAAGGTCCTGTATATCTCCGCGCCGGATTTGATGGCGGAGATCGTGCCCAAGGGATCGATCGCCATCGACGGCATCAGCCTGACGGTCGTGGACGTGCTTCCGGCGGAAAACCGGTTCTCGGTGCACGTCATCCCCCACACCTGGAACGAAACCGCCTTGTCAGCCCTGGGCCCCGGCTCGCGGGTGAACCTGGAAACCGACATGATCGGGAAATACGTGCGGAAAATGGCGGCGTCCCCCGCCGCCGCGCCAAGCGTGACATGGGAACGCCTGCGCGAAGCCGGTTTCCTCGCCTGATCAATCCGTGAACATGTATTTCACGATGCAGCGCAGCGCGCTGATGCCGTCTTTCCAGCCAATCTTTTTCCCTTCGGAATAGTCGCGGCCGTAGTAGGAGATGGGCACTTCGTAAATTTTCAGCTTGCGCCGGGCGATCTTGGCGGTGATTTCAACCTCGAAGCCAAACCGGTTTTCACGCAAGGGAATGCTCTGGATCACGTCGCGCTTGAAGACCTTGTAGCAGACCTCCATGTCGGTCAGGTTCAAGTTGGTGGTCATGTTGGAAAGGGTGGTCAACAGCCAATTACCCAGGTAGTGCCAGTAGTACACCACGCGGTGAGGACCGCCTCCCAGGAAACGCGAGCCGTACACGACATCCGCATGGCCATCCAGGATCGGCTGCAACAGGCGCGGATATTCATGCGGGTCGTATTCCAAATCCGCATCCTGGATCAAAACAACGTCGCCGCTCGCCGCCGCGAAACCCGAGCGCAAGGCGGCGCCCTTGCCTTGGTTCACGTCGTGGAAAAGCACTTTCAGGTCGGCCTGTTCCTGCGCCAGTTTCTGCAGCACTTCCCGGGTGCCGTCGCGCGAACAATCATCCACCAGCAGGATTTCCTTCTCCAGGCCGACATCCACCGAACGCACCAAATCCACGATTTTTGAAATCGTCCCGGCTTCGTTATATACCGGAATTACGATGGATAGTTTCACGGTCGCTCCCTAGACATGTTCAAACGGATATCGCCGATGGAAAAGTAGTCGAAGGGCGGGCCTGAAACAAGAAAAACCCCCCATTTATCGATTTTATCCATGCACAACGGCCGGCCTCCGGAGGTCCGGGCCAGCAGGTTGGCGGGGATCTGGATGGCATTCCACCCCTGGGTCACGGAGCATTCCATTTGGAACCGGTCGCCATACGCGGGATTGCCCGGTCGGTCGTCGATCCGCACGGCAAAAACAGCCGAAGTCGCCTCCGGCCAATACAGTTTCATCTCGAACGCCCCGGCCCGGGACCAATTCCGGACGACTGGCGTGCGAAACAACCCGGGATAATCCGGGTTGGATGCCGCACGGGGATAAAACACCAGTTCCGCCCGGCGGCCGTGAGACAACCTCCCGCCGTTCACGGTCCAGCCGCGTTGCGACCAGGTCGCCGGCGGGGCCGCCAACACGGGAAACGCCCGCCATTCCTGGAAGATAAGAATGCCCTGCCAGGCAACCGGCAGCAGGACAACCAGCCCCAGCCCCGCCCACCGCCACCGGCGACGGTACGCCCACATTCCCGTGACGACGGCGGCACCCGCCGCTCCGCAGAACCAGTCCTGCCATTCCGCTGAACGGCCCACGCCCGGCTGGATTATTTCCGCGGCGGCCGCAAAAGCCGCCAAACCCAGCCACAGCCGCCAGCCAGGCCTGTTTGGCGGCCCGGCCCGGCCCAGGATCCAAGCCAGCAAAGCAAAAAGCAGGACATGCCCCGCTCCACCCATGCCCTGCATCCAGAGATTGGAAAAGGCCGGCGGCAGCGGCATCAAGAGACCGGCGGCGGCGACGGCGCAGGACAGCATCGCCGCCGCGGCCCGCCACCGCTGGTTGTTCACGCCTATTCCTCGAGTTCCCAGATCCGGTACCAGCGGGTCCGGCGCAGATAGGACGAACGATCCTCGAAGGTGTAGGAAATCTGTGAGCCGCCGTTGGGAATCACGAAGTCGCTCTTGTTGATCGTGGCCGGACCGTTGTACTTCGGCTCCCATCTCCGCCAAGTCTGGCCGAAGTCTTCGGAATACTCGATGATGTACCGCCGTCCCGAAACGCCGCCTTCCCAGTCGAACCGCATCAGTCCCGAAATGGGATACGGCCGCGTCAGGAACCCGAGGTCGCGGTAGCGCACCAGGAAGCAGGCGTCGCTTTCATCGTAAACATTGGTGTTGTTTGCACTAACCACGCGCCAGCGCCCGCCCGCGGTTTGGAACTCCGGTCCGGCGCGCCAGACGAAGTATTCCGTGTAGGCATTGACATTGGTGAGGGTGATCCAGGTCAGGCCGCAATCGCCCGAGAACTCGACGGAAACCGTGTCATTCGAATCCAGCAGATGCGCCGACCAGATCCACGGCCAGGTTTGATCGCTCTGCGAGACGAGGATGCCGGAATCATTCATGGTGCGGCAATACAATGAAATATCGGTCGAACCCTTGCTGGCTTGAACCGTATTCCCATACATGCCGACATTGAGACGCTCGCCGTTGTCCGCGGGTTCCTGGCTGTAGTCCATGTCGGGATCGCCATGGTCCACGGCCCAGGACGTCGTTCCGTCTGCCGTCCAGGAGCTTCCGTCCCAACGGCCGTATTCGGAAAGCGGATGGAAATCACCCAGATCGGGATTGGCCAGATTGGCATTGGTCATGGCACTGCGGAAGTCCCGGTTCATGCCCAGCTGCCAATGGCGCATGGAATTGGTGGCCCCCGCAAAGAATCCGCAGCCAGATCCCTCGGCACCAAAATCATACAGGTTGTAATCCATTGTGGCGCTGGCCAGCAACGACGTCGCGGTCCCGATGGAATACGCATAAGCCCCGGGTGCCGGAACAAAGATGTTGTTCTGCAACGTGTCGACTTCCGTGTTGTTCATGAGAATGCCCGCCACGGCGGAGCCGACGAAGGTCAGGTTTTCCAGCACCGAGGTGCGGGTATTCTGCAGGTTCACGCCCACGCCCGTGTTCCAGAAGCCCGAATTGCGGATCTCCGTCCCCATGGGGCCGTTGGCGGCGATGCCGGTAGCCGACTCGCTGACCATCACGCCGGAAACGGTGACATTCCGGTTGGACTCAAGCCCGATGGCCCGGTCGACTCCGCGCACGGACAGGTTGGCCAGCCGGATCTTCGAAGCCTTGATGTCCAGGCCCATCGCCGGATGGTTGGTCACGCCCGAACGCACGATCACCGAGGCATAGGGGCTGTTGGTATTGCCCTGGACCGTCACGTCTCCGTTGGTATCCCCGCTTCGCGACCAGATGATCCGCACGTCCGAGGTGGAGGAATAGGTGCCCGTATCGAGGTAGACGGTGTCGCCGCCCTCCAGGTCATAGGCATTGAAGATCGCCTGCAAGGTGGCCTTGGGCGCAGAATTGCTCAATCCGCTGCTGGCATCGTTGCCCACGGCCGTGCAATAGATATCCCCGCTGGTATCGCCATCATTGATGAAGAAATCATGCGGGAAGTTGCGCAACTGGAAGGGCTGGTCGGTCTGGTCTGAAACACCGGAGCCGTTCTCCGCCACCACCCGCCAATAGGCACTGAAACTGTCCGGGAAGCCCGTGGTGTTCCAGACGTACGTGCCCACCGTGGCGGACAGGCCGGTCACGATGTCGACCCAGCCGGAGCCGTCGTAATACTGGAGCGTGACCGTCTCATTGCTGACATTGCCGGCCGCCCAGCGCAGCACCACGTTGGTGCCCTTGAGGACGCCGCCGTCATTCTGGGTCAAGGCGGTCAGCCAGAAGGAACCCAGGCTCTTGCTGGCGTATTCCGTGCCGCCAAAAGCCCCCAGGTTGCGCCGGTTGCCATTGGGATAGGGCTCCTGCAGCGTCCCGAGCATGGGATCGCCGGCGTCAATCAACGGCGAATGGGTCCCATCCACGTCCCAGGTGTTGAACGTCGGGCTCCAGCGCCCCACCAGGGAATTCAAATGGAAGTCGCCGATGGCTTCGTTCTGGAACAACGGTTCAAACGACAGGCTGTTGGCATCGACACCGGATGCCGCACGCCAATAGGACAGTTTCTCCCACTTGCCGTTCTTGAGCCCCAGCCAAGCCGAATCCCGGGCCAGCAGGTTGTTCCAATCGGAAAGCAGCCCGCCGTCCAGCCAGGCAACGACACTGTTGGCATCCGAGCCGCCCGCCACCAGGATGTTGTGCCCCAGCCGCAGGGTACCATAGCCCAGCTTGGCCACCGCCGTCCCGCGCGTCGCCACCACGGTGCAGTTGGAAACGACGGAGCCGACCGCGTTGACCACGATCGCCGTGCGCAGGTTGTTGGTGGTGTAGACCACGGAGTTGCGCAGCAGCACATTGGTGCCCGACATGGTCATTTCGCCCCACCGCTGGCTCATTCGCTCCATGGAGTTGTTGGCGCCCGCCAGGGTGATCTGCCCCCGGTCCTGACGGCAATTGCTGAACATGGAATCGTCGCTACGGACATCCAGCGCGCCATTGCTTACGACCTGATTGGTAATTACCAAACCATTTCCGGTGTATTGCAGGGATCCTCCAGAGAATTTCAGATTATGCATATTGACGTAACTGGCCTGCATGAGGAAAGACAACCCCGTACTATAAGGATTAGTTGCTGCGAACCAGACGCCGTCACAATTGGTGCTGGCATAGCACTGGACCATCTCCCCTTCCGCGCCGCCATCGGAGGCCTCCCACCGGATGGGATCTTCCTGCGTCATCAGGTAAACACCGGTATCTATGAAAATCTCATCGGTGGGTTCAACATCCACTTCCCGCAGCAGGTTGGTCAGATTGTCGATGGGCTCTTCCACCCAGAACCCCGTGTTCGTCGGATGTCCGGGAGCGATCGTATACAGGTCGCAGACCGTGGACGTGTCGTTGATGTAGTACATGAACGGCTGATTGCGCAAGCCGAAGCGCTCGCTGATGTCCCACTCGTTGGTATTGCTCCGGAGGAAGACGCGCCATTTGGCGGCCGGGCTGGAACGATACATTTCCACACCCGCGATCTTCAGATCGGTCTGCCAGAATAGTTCACCGGCGCCGGCCGTTGCCTCACCAATACGAGTCCATTCCCGGCCATCGTTATAGGAGTATTCAAGTTGCACGATTTCATTGGAGCCAATTGCGGTACTGCTCAACCAATATAGGTTCACACCGCCGTAAAGCATGCCGCCGGCATCGCAGGTGATGACCCGCAACCAACGGTTGGTATTGCTCTTGCTGGCCTGCCAAGTGTTGCCATAGAGCCCTACGTTCCGGCGTGATCCGTTGGGTGCCGGTTCGTTGCTCCACGCCGTACGAGTCGACCCCATGTCAATCAAAGCTGAGAAATTCGGCACGCCGGAATTGGTGGTATCGAAGGTCCAACCCAATCCCGGCTGGTAGCGTCCGGCGGTGCTCCGCAAATGGAAATCACCGTTGGCCGGATCATAGAACCACGGATACCGGCCCGAGGTGTGTGGATCCTGGCCGAAGCCACGCAACCACTGCGGCAAACGATCGTAGGCGACATTCTCGATCATCGCGATCTGAGCCCCGTTGGTCACATTGATGTTATTGCAATCCGCCTGCAGAACTGAACTGGTGCTGATCTGGTAGCAATAACGTCCCACGCCTGAAACCTGGATGGCGGTGTTTGTGATCCGAGCTTGAACTCCGTCGGCCAACAGGAAAGCTGAGCCGTTATTCGACCATATGACACCGCCGTCCATGCTAATTGCACCGGATCCGATATAAACGGCATAGCCAGCACCTTCGCGAATCGTGATGCGCTGCATTGTGATGTCTTTGCTCATCTGCGAAATCATGCCCGGCCCCTTCGAGCCCTGAATGTCCAGGTCGCTCAATGTGCATCGGGCGGAATTGTTATCCAGCGCCATCCCGTTGGTGAAACCGACAAAACGGAAATTCGCGATACGTGCGTCGGTCAAGCCAAACAGCCAGAATCCCGGATAGATGTCCGATCCGGGCACCGGTTCATAGCGGGACCCGCCCGCCAACCAGTTGGTGCTGCCGGTATATTTAACCTCATTGGTCGTATCCCCGCTGTTTTGCGAGGTAAGAAGAACCGAGTTTGTCAGCTGATATACGCCGGTATCCACCTTGATTTCATCCCCGCCGGCCAGTTGGTATTTTGCCAGGACGGCCTGGATCGAGCACAAGGGGCTGTTCGAAACGTAGCCCAGGTTGTTGCAATCGCCGGGAGCCGTGGTGTAAATGTCACCATCCGTATTGGTGTCATTGACGTAATACGTCAGCGGCCGCGTGCGCAGGATGAATGGCCCCGCATGATCAGAGATATTGGTGTCGCTTTCCAGGACCACCCGCCAGGCCGCTTCCGGCGTGGGATCCACCGTGCTGTACCAGGTATAGGGCGCGGATCCGATGGGCAGATGACTGTCAACCAGATACCAGGAAGCACCACCATTGGGTGAATAGTCGATGCGGACGGTGTTGGTTGCATTCAGACCGCGATACAACCAGTAGAACGAATCACCGCTCGCCATGCTACCGCCATCGCGGAAGGAGACGGCCAGCAGCGCCGGATGCGTGAGATCGCTGCGGGAAGCATTCGTCGTGCCGCCATACACGCCGATATTCAGGCGGCTGCCGTTCGGGGCCGGCTCGTTGGTGAACGACATGTCGGCCGGGTCGCTGGCGTCAATGGCCCAGGACGTATCCGTGGAATAGGCCCAATTCGTGTTGTTCCAATACCCCGCCCGGCTCTGCAGATGGAAGTTGCCGGTCGCGGAATTCACGAACAACGGATCAATGACCAGGCTGCGGGCATCCCGGCCCTTGCGCTGCCAGAGGCTTAACGCGGTGTAATCCACCCGTTCGCCCGTGTTGCTGCTGATCAGGCGGCCGGTACCCTTGTAGAACACGTTGTAATCGCCGATGATGGCAGACCCGGCCCCGTATTCATAGAAGATGGGGGATGCATTGGTCACCCCCAGGATGCTGTTCGAAACCGTCAAGCCCTTGTCCAGCCAGACCGCCCCGTAGCGGTTGCCCCAGATCGCGGACTGTGAAACGGATGCCATTCCGCGGCTGCCGGTATTGTAATAACCAAACAGACGATTGCCCCACAACCGGCTGCGCTGGAGGACCAGATCCGCAGACCCCGACGACCAGACTCCGTTTGTCAGGTTGTTAAAGAGTTCCAGACCATCCAACGTGGTCGCAGAAACATTTAGAAGGGCTACGCCTTGTTGGGCACCGGTAACCCGGATGTCATGGATTTCAATATAGCCGGTATTCTGGAGATCGAATCCGTTGGCCGTGCCATTGCCCTGCAACAGCGTGCCGCCGGCAACAATGTTCGTGCTGCCATAGATGCGCAAAGGAGCGCCATTGGAACCCTGGTTCTGATCGGTCAAAAGATTCGGAGCTGTCGCCGACACGGGATATATGCCCGTGTCGATGTAGATTCGGTCGCCCGCCCCCACGGGATAATTCGTCAGGAGGCAGGTCAAGCTGTCCAAGGGCGTCGCCCGGTTGGTCGGATTGGCCGAACCGCAGGGCAGGCCCGCGCCCGTGCACCAGACATCGCCGCTGGTGGACGAATCGTTGATGTAATAATCATACGTGCGGGGCTTGACCCGGACCGGTTTGTCCGAAACATCATAGGTGTTGGTGTTGGACTGCAGCACCACGCGCCAGTTCAAGGCCAGGGACAGCGGCATGCTGGCCACATCCCACGTATATTGCCGGGAGCCGGCGTTGAGGTTGCTGACGATGTTGTGCCAACTGACTTCGTAGTCCGTGGAATAATCCAAACGCACCAGGGAATTGCTGGGCATGCCGCCGTGCAGCCAGTACAGCATGACATTGTTGGCCATGACGCCTTCGTCGTTATAGGAGATCACCCGCAGCCACGGCGGATTTGTCTGCGTCATGGAGGCTTGCCGCGTGTTGCCGTAGGCGCCGATGTTGATGATCCCGCCATTGGGCTGGGGCTCATTGGTGCTGGCCCAGGATTGGGGTCCGGCATCCACCAGCGGGGACAGTTCCGTGTCATTGGTCCACGCCGTGCCCGTGAAGCGGCCCTTCGTGCTCTTTTCATGGAAATCGCCCGAAATCTCGTTGGCGAAGCCCGGATTGAGCGTCATGCTATGGCTGTCTGCGGACGTCGCCCCACTCCAGATCGGGATGTCATTGTAACGGTCAGGGCTCCCTGCCAGGTTGAGTTTTTCGCAAATGAGGGCGCCATTCCGGCGAGTATAGCTGTTGTAATCGCCCCGGAAATCACTGACTACCGCACCTGGACCATACAGATAAATACGCCCGCCTGTGCCGGAAGCGTCCATCACGCTGTTCGAGACGGAAATGCGTCCCGAGGACAGCGAGATGGTCAAGGGACTGCCCCACAACACGCTGTTTTCGACATTTAATTCGCTCTGGTCCATCGCGACCGCCACGCCGCCGGTCGGGCTGGTGTTCTTCCACAAAACCGAGCGGACGATTTTCGTTCCGTCGGCGTCGCTCATTGCCATGCCGTACACCTGGTTGTTCTCGATGCGGACATTGTCGAACACGCAGCCGATGGTGTTGTTCAACTGCACGCCGACCTTGGCGTTGCGCAGCGTGACATCCTTGACCCGGACGTTGTAGGCATACTCCATCAGGAGGATTTGCGGAGTCGTAAAGGACGGCGCCACAAAATACGTGGGCGCCACCGGATTGGTGCTGCCCTGGATGGTCACATAGTAGTTGGTGCCGTTCGTGACATAACCGGAATCCGTGCCATCCAGCTTGATCGGCGGCGC